>WGBX01000124.1 GCA_015494075.1 Flavobacteriaceae bacterium | reverse complement strand
GTCAGACTGGCACTTTTCATTAAGCTTTTCAATATTTATTTTTTGTCCGGTTTATTTGCCGGAATAATAGGATTAGGCATAGGTTTTTGTTGCTCGTCAGCAGTTGGAATATGATTTTCAATTGCTTGTTGAGCCGGCGAAATATCATTGTCATTAGTACTCATAATGGCAGCATTTGAAACTAAGATCAAAACAACTAGTAAACCGAATAAAAACCAAGTAGCTTTGTCGAGAAAGTCGGTAGTTTGTTGAACGCCTCCAAACATATTGGCACCACCACCTCCGAAATTTGAATCTAAGCCACCGCCTTTAGGGTTTTGTACCATAACAACTGTAACTAATAAAAATGCCACAATGGCAATTAATAGTATAAAAATGTATAAACTCATAATTTATTATTTTAAATTTTGTTTTATTTCTTTGATTTGATTTGCAAAATAACTACTTTTTTTTGGATATTTCAAACTTAATATTCGAAAAGCTTGAATTGCTTTGTCATATTTTTTTTGTTTGACATATAAATTGGCTAATGTTTCGGTCATTAGCATTTGTTTTTCAACTACACTTTTTTCAATAATTTCGGGAGTTTTGATCGTAACATTTTTCTTAGGTACAATTTTAGGTCGTTCTTTTAAAAATTTTTCAATGGGATCTAAACTTGGTGTTGTAGTTGTTTTATGTTTTGTTTTAAATTGATTAAGCCAATCTATATAATTGCGCTTTTCATTTTTTTCTATGGTTGACTTTTTTGGCTTTATAGGTTTTAAAGCCGGTTTTCTTATACTGACTTTTTCAGCTGTTTGCTTTGTCTTAGGTTTAAAAACGGGTTTAGAAAGCTTGGAACTGCTTATAGGTAGTTCTGTTTTTTTTCTGTCTGGTTTTTTTTGTTCGATGATTTCATATAATACTTGACGGTCAATGGTACGTGCAGCTGCTTGTTGCAAGCAGTTATGATAATCTTTATGTTTTTTTTTGAGCCATTGGATTTTTAGGACTTTAAGTGCTTGAAAGTATGGATATTTTTCAATTAGTTGATTGATATTGTCAATATCTAAATTATCAATATTACCGGAATTTAAGGCATTTAATATGTTTATTTGAGCATTTACCATTTGGCAAGAGTATCGCTAAACAAGTTATCTAAAATTGTTTCAAGAATTAATTTATGAGCCTCATCGGCAACTTCATCTCGTGTCAAATCTGCCGGATAGTCATAATACCACGAATATGTTTTTTGTATATTTTCTTCTTCGTTTTTTCTATTTACATATTCAATTTTGATATTAATCGTTATACGGTTTTTAGCAGCTGTTTGTCCGGCTGTTAGGGCAACGGGTTCAACTTTATATCCGGTTATTTCACCTTGAAAATTGACATCTCCATTGTCTTTAACTTGTACCAGGTTAGTTTGTTGGTCAATTCTATCAATTAGCATATTTCTAAATTCTTCATTTAAACCCGGTACAATAAATGAAGAGTTATTAGGAATGTAGCCGACTTCAAAAGTTTTAATATCTTTTGAAATATTTATTCCCGAAAACGAATAGTTTACTTTACAGGCTTGTATGATCAAAATGATGAATAATCCTATGAATATTTTTTTTTGCATTTTATAAATTATACTGCTTTATTTTTCGATATAATGTACGTTCGGAAATACCTAATTCTTCTGCGGCTTTTTTCCGTTTACCATGATGTTTATCAAGTGCTCTTTTGATAAGGTCTATTTCTTTATCTTGTAAAGATAAAGATTCTTCTTCGTGATGAGAAACGTCAATTACCGTGTGACCATCTTGAAAACCATTATTATGTGAATGTAATTTGGTGTCATTATGATAAATCAATTCAACGCCATGGTCAATTTGTTTGGCTTTGGGTTGTATATTTGTTTCATTGAGCCGCAACGGACCGTTTTGTATCAAATGTATTTGGTCTTTCAGATGATCTATTTCTTTTTTTAAATCGAAAATTAATTTGTAAAGTACTTCCCGGTCTTTATTAAAATCAAATTGTGCCGATTCGCTTGGAATAACCGTTGGTAAAGCATGTTTGTAATTTGGTAAATATTTTTTTAGGGTTTCAGCATCTATAATTCGGTTTTCTTCCATAACCGAAATTTCTTCTACAACATTTCGAAGTTGCCTAATATTACCCGGCCAGTCATAACTTTCTAATATAGAAATAGCCTCTGGTGTAAGTCTAATAGTTGGTTTGCCATATTTTTGGGCAAAATCCGAGGCAAACTTTCTAAAAAGCAAATGCACATCACCTTGTCGTTCGCGTAAGGGAGGCAGATCTATTTCAACTGTATTGAGACGATAAAATAAATCTTCACGAAATTTGCCGTCATTAATAAGTTTAATTAAGTTTTTGTTGGTGGCAGTAACAATACGAACATCTGTTTTTTGTACTTTTGAAGAGCCGACTTTTAAGAATTCGCCATTTTCTAAAATACGTAATAGACGAACTTGTGTAGTTAATGGCAATTCTCCTACTTCATCTAAAAATAGTGTGCCTCCATCAGCAACTTCAAAATAACCTTTGCGAGTAGTAGAAGCTCCGGTAAAAGCGCCTTTTTCATGACCAAATAGCTCACTATCAATGGTGCCTTCAGGAATGGCACCACAATTAACCGCAAAATAAGGTCCATGCTTACGATGAGAATATTGATGAATTATTTTAGGTATATTTTCTTTTCCGACACCACTTTCACCGGTAATTAATACAGTAATATCCGTAGGAGCAACACGGATGGCTTTATCTAATGCTCTGTTGAGTTTCGGGTCATTTCCTATTATGCCAAAACGTTGTTTGATACTTTGTAAGTGTTCATACATATTATTTGCCGGAAGTTTAAAGGGTGTTATCGTATGCTTAGTACTGCAAAGATAGCTAAAAAATAAACTTCTGTCAAAATGACAGCTGTTAATTTTTTTCTAATTCTAACAATTTTTAATCTAAAAAAAGCCGGTTTATTTATAACCGGCTTAACCAAATAAAATTATCGAGTTGTTATACAATGATTTATCGCCAATGTCCCGGCACCCATTGCCAACCGTGGCGTGTGTGTTTCCAATGACCGGGAACCCATGTCAAACCATGTCTTTTTCGAACACAACGTCCTTTTATCCATACATATACATGGCCGTTCCACTTCCAATGGCCTCTAATCCAAATTTGATTTCGTCTACATTTACGAATTTTTTCTGGTTTAGGTGTTGGTGGTGCTTTTCGTACATAAACCACAGTTGATACTCGAGTTTGTCTTTGGGCGACAGCATAGCTTGGGCGACAGGCATTTAATATTAAAAATGTTCCTAATGCAAGAGCATACCAAATGTATTTTTTCATAAGACTGACTTTTAATTTTATTTATATGACATTTTTTAAATAAAAAGGTTTAATTAAAATAACGCTGCTGTTATATAAAAAATCTTTATATAGTAACAAGCTTATCCTATTTTAAAAAAATTATTTTTGTAAGAAATAATTAAAAACAATATGTTGCGTAAAATATATTATTTAAAAACATGTGATACTTCACGAAAAATTATAAAACAATTAACCCCTTTATTTGATGGTTTTGAGTTTCAAGAAATAAAGTCACAACCTATTATATCTCAACAGTTAGAAGAAATGTATGAACGAGCAGGCTCATATGAAGCACTTTTTAGTCGTAGGGCAAAAAAATATCATGCAATGAATTTGAAAAATCAAGATTTGACAGCGCAAGACTACAAATATTATCTTTTAAATGATTATACTTTTTTAAAAAGACCGGTGATTATTATTGATGATGATATATTTATAGGTAGTAGTAAAAAAAATATAGCTGCTTTGGTACAAAAATGTCAAAAATTATGACTAATAGACAAAAAGGTTTGCTTTTTGCATTTTTGGCGGCATTAATTTATGGTGTCACATTTACTATTGCCAAAGATGTAATGAAAATTCATATTCCGTCTTTTGCGTTTGTTTTAATGCGTGTAAGTGGTGCGATGGTCATTTTTTGGATTTTATCTCTTTTTTTACCTTACGAAAAGGTAGAATCTCAAGATTATTTTAAGTTTTTTACAGCAGCTTTGTTTGGAATTGCAATTAATATGATGAGCTTTTTAACCGGATTGTCTTATACTTCTCCTATTTCAGCTTCTGTATTAATGATTACAGCACCCATTTTTGTTATGCTTTTTTCTTTTATTTTTTTGAAAAACACCATTAATAGATATAAAGTTATAGGTGTTTTATTGGGAATGGCTGGAGCTACCTTTCTTATTTTATATGGTAAAGGCGATCAAAGTGGCGGAAGTAATCCGCGTTTAGGTAATTTTTTAATTGCTGTAAATGCCATTTCATATGCTTTATACTTAATTTTGGCTAAGCCAATATTAACTAAATATCATCCGGTTACTTTTGCCAAATGGCTTTATACTTTTGGTTTTGTCTTAATATTGCCTTTTAGTTTAAAAGAGTTTTTACAACTTAATTGGTCTGTTATTCCATTAAACATTCATTTAAAAATTGGTTTTGTCGTTCTTTTTTCAACGGTCTTAACCTATTTATTTAATCTGATAGCCCTAAAGGCTCTTAAACCTACAACTATGAGTGTGTTTATATATTTACAACCGCTTATTGCGAGTATTTTTGCTATCTTTGTGGGGGCCGATCAATTGAGTGTTGTCAAAATTATTTCTGCCATACTCATAGTTTTTGGCGTATATTTAGTAAATTTATCTACCAAAAGTAAAACAAACAATGATTCTATCCATGACGGGCTACGGCAAAGCCGAACATAACTTCCGGAATAAAAATATTAGTATTGAGCTACGGGCTTTAAATAGTAAAAACCTCGATTTAAAAACAAGAATCCCAGCGGCTTATCGAGAAAAAGAAATGGAGATTAGAAAGTTATTATCTCATAAATTAAAAAGGGGAAAAGTAGATTTTAATTTGACTGTGGAGGATGTTATAGAACAACCCAAAAATAAAATTAACACACCTGTTTTGCTGGCTTATTTAAAACAATTAAAAGAACTTCAACCAGCTGCCGATGACACCCAACTTTTAGTAGCCACTTTAAGATTGCCAGATGTTTTACAAACAGAAAAAGAAAATATAGATGAGGCTGAATGGCAACAAATCTTAGAAATATTAGATACTGCTGTTGACAGATTAATGCAATATCGTTTTGATGAAGGTCAGTCTTTGGAATTAGACTTAAAG
Organism: Flavobacteriaceae bacterium; assembly: GCA_015494075.1. GTDB lineage: Bacteria > Bacteroidota > Bacteroidia > Flavobacteriales > Flavobacteriaceae > WGBX01. The sequence goes on along the minus strand of WGBX01000124.1, from coordinate 42,178 downwards.
AAACAGTTAAACACCATTCATGACGGTTTAAAAGAAATTTCTCAATTAGACAAAAATCGATTGACTAGAATGAAGAACCGCCTTAATGATGCCTTAGAACAGTTAAAAATAGAAGTAGACACCAATAGGTTTGAACAAGAGTTAATCTATTATTTAGAAAAATTAGATATTAATGAAGAAAAGGTACGGTTAACCAATCATTTAGATTATTTTCTCCAAGAGCTAGCTGACAACAATATTTTAAAAGGTAAAAAATTGGGTTTTATAACACAAGAAATAGGTCGCGAAATTAATACAATAGGCTCAAAAGCCAATGACAGCCGTATCCAAAGAGAAGTGGTTAAAATGAAAGATGCATTAGAAAAAATAAAGGAACAAGTATTGAATGTTCTATAATTAAAAACACCATCAACATGACACAAGGTTACGTAAATTTAGCAATTAATAATCATATTGCCACAATAACTTTTTATCATCCATCTAGTAATGCGTTACCGAGCTATTTGCTAGAACAGTTGGTTTCAACTTTTCAGAGTGCATCTCAAGATAAGTCAGTCAGAACCATAATTTTACAAAGTGAAGGGCGTACTTTTTGTGCCGGTGCATCGTTTGATGAATTATTGGCTTTAAAAGATCATGAAACGGCTGTGCAATTTTTCATGGGATTTGCCAATGTTATAAATATCATGCGTCAAGTTCCACAGTTTGTCATTGTAAAAGTGCAAGGAAAAGCGGTAGGCGGTGGTGTGGGGCTTATAGCTGCGGCAGATTATGCTATGGCTACTGATAAAGCTGCTATTAAGCTTTCAGAACTATCAATAGGACTAGGCCCTTATGTTATAGCGCCTGTAATTAAAAGAAAAATAGGAGTGGCGGCGTTTTCAGAATTATCTATAAATGCAACTAGCTGGCATACGGCTTTTTGGGCCAGAGAGAAATCATTATATGCCAAAATATGGCCGTCACAAACCGAACTTGGAGATGCGGTAGAAACTTTAGCTGCAAAACTATCTGAATATGATCCATTGGCAACGGCACTTCTAAAAAAAGAATTATGGGACGGCACAGAACACTGGTCAACCTTATTAGCAGAAAAGGCGCAAATTTCTGCTCGATTGGTATTACAAGACTTTGCTAAAGCGTTTTTAAATAAATTTAAAAATAAAGAAAATTAATCTTGTCTTATCATAATTTGATATTAAAGTATTTTTAATGAGCTTAATTTTGATACTGTTTTTTGTATCACTCTAGTCTAATATCATAGAGAGCATATAATATCAAAGTTAGTTCTTGCTCTTTTCCTGCTGTATTTCTAATGGATTTTTATTTAAAGCGTTCCATTCACGGCGTTTTTTATAAATATCAATAGCGGTGAAAACAGCTTCTCTAAATGATCCCGGATCGGCCAAATTTTTTCCTGCAATTTCATAGGCAGTACCATGGTCCGGTGAAGTTCTAATTTTATTTAAACCCGCAGTATAATTTACACCTTTACCAAAACTTATGGTTTTAAACGGAATTAATCCTTGGTCATGATACATAGCCAGTACAGCATCAAATTTTTTGTAATTGTTGCCTGCAAAAAAACCATCGGCTGCATAAGGACCAAAAACCAAATGATTTTCACTTTGTAAAGCTTCAATAGCCGGTTGAATAATTTGATTTTCCTCATTACCGATAATGCCGCCGTCACCAGCATGCGGATTTAATCCTAAAACAGCTATTCTTGGTTTGTCTATGCCAAAGTCTTGTACTAGACTTTTGGACATTGTTTGAATTTTTTCAATGATTTTTTCTTCATTAATATGCTTAGCAACTTCATTAATGGGAAGGTGATCTGTAACTAGTCCTATTTTTAAATCTTCACTCACCATAAACATCAAAGGTTTTCCAGCTAATTCTTGTGCTAAATAGTCGGTATGGCCCGGAAAATCAAAAGCATCACTTTGAATAGTTTCTTTGTTAAAAGGTGCTGTAACCAATACGTCAATATCACCTTGTTTAAGTGCTTGTACCGCCTTAACAAAGGAGTCAACGGCATATTGTCCAATTATTTTTGTAGGCTTACCTGGCACCATTGGCACAGGTTCTTTCCAAAGGTTTAAAACGTTTAATTTGTTAGGAAATGCTTGGTTTACATTCGTTATGCCATGCAGATCAATTTTTAGATTTAAAATTTTTTTTTGAAAAGAAAGAGCTTTTGTTGAGGCGAAAACAATTGGTGTGCAAAAATCAAACATCAAATTGTTTTGAAAAGTTTTTAAAATTACTTCGGCACCAATTCCATTTAAATCTCCTACGCTTATACCGACTTTTATTTTATTTATTTTATTTTTCATTTGAGTTTCTTTCAAGCTTTATAGCAAAGATATTAATTTTCTTTTAATCCTGATCTATAAGAGTTTATGCTTTTTATAAATTTTTGAATCGCTGTTTCGGAAGTCGTCCAAGAAGTTACTAAGCGTACAACGGATTGATTTTCACCGGATTTTTGCCATATATGAAATATAAATTGCTTTTGTAGTTGCTCAACAAGTTTATTTGGTAATATGGCAAAAATTTGGTTGCTTAAAAGGGGAAATGCCAAAGTATATTGGGCTTATGTAAGACCATTGGCTAATTTTAAAGCCATCTGATTAGCATGTTTTGTTAGACTAAAAAAAGTTGCTTTTCAAATAAACTCATAAATTGAATGCTAAATAACCGGCTAATAACCGGCAGCTGTAAGGTAGGGCATACGAAAAATTCTTTTTTAATCGAATATTTAGAGCGGCATTTTCGGAATACACCAAACTATCCAAGAGTTTTATGGGCTGATGATTTTCATAAACCTGCACCGATGCGATTTGATCAACCGGCAGATTGTTACTTGCCAGATTGTAACGCCCTTCAAGCATATCCATATTCTCAATATAAAACTTGTTAATAGGTTTTCCTTGATACAAAATCTTGCCGTTGGTCATGACATCTACACCCGGAATGCGTTTAATAACGTCTATCAATACTTTGTCTTCTGCTTGTTTTAAAGCAGATACACGGTAATTAATGGTGTCGCCAAGTTGTTTTACCGGTTGAGTTTTAATGACAACTTCTTTAAGTTTTTGATGAGATTCTTGTAATGTAAAATCCAGTTTTTGAGAACGATTGGCAACACGAATTTTTTGGGGTTGATACCCTAAAAATGAAGCATTGACCAAAAGACTATCCGTAGTATGTTTAAGTGTAAGAGTGTAAAAACCCTGTTTATCGGTTATAGCATAGGTTAGTATCCGGTGTGTTTTAGGTTGCATTACCAAGATATTTGCTCCGATTAAAGTTTCACCATTTTGATTTTTGACAATTCCCTTTATTTCGGTTTGCCCGTGAACCGTTAAATTTAGTAATAATAGTAAAGCTCCAAACAGGTTTTTAATCATCTGTTAATTCAATCGGATTGTTATACTTACTTTTTATTTTTTGCACTCTTGCAGCTTTCATTTCTTCAGTATTCTTCCCAATATAAGCGGCAGTTCCTAATACATTGTCGGGACTAAAAGTTTTGTCAAAATCTTTTTGAAAATTTTGTTCTGTAGTTTGAATAACTGAAAAAAATGTTGAATTTTTAGCAAAATATTTTTTTGGCAACTCAATTGTCTCCGGAAACTCTATACCTGTTGCAATAAAATGGTAATCGTCTTTACTATCATAGATTTCTAAAATTAAGCCGGGCAGTCCCCAAAATTTGAGGGGGCCGTCACTTACAGCTATAGCCGGTGCATACCATGCAGTATAATCCCTGCCTTTGTAATGCGATTTTGCCTGATTGACTGTATAACCCAGTAATTGCTTTTGCTTTCCGGTAATTTTCCAGTTAAGTTTTGGCAAGTCCGCATCGTATTGCAGCTTGCTCATGAAGGCATCTTGCTGTAATTTAAAATGATGAGTAGAAAAGGATTTTTCAACAATAACTTTATATTTATTTTTATACTTGTTTGCTTCAACAACGGCAGGGTCAGAAGCTGACATACTAATGTTATAGGGATCCTTGGCTTTGAGTTTGTTATAATATTTGGAAAAAATTTTTGAATGTATCAGTTTATTTTTAGAAATAAACAAACTTTTATAATGGTTTGTATCAATAAATAATAAAAAAGGTTCTTCAAATGCCGAACTGTTCAAACTTTGTTTAGCTTTAACTTGGTATTCTACTTTAATGTTTTGGGCAATTATTGTTTGTGAAAGCCCCCAAATAAGCAGATATAGTAAAAATTTATACTTAGATTTCATAATACTTTTAACGTATTTATTAGTTAAAAATTTTAAGATTAATATAATTTGAGTAGTGCTACTCTTTTTGTTCAAGTAATTACCAAATAACAGTTCTTATAATTCTTCACAATACCATTCTTCCTTTTCTTTTCCCCAAGCTAGATAAGCTTCCAGACTTACTTGTTCGTAAGAATAACTTACAGCAGTTACACCACAAGAAGTCAAATATGAGTATTGCATAGGAGCATACATATTATCATTACAAAATTCTATATCAGAAATAACATCTGACTTTGCAAAGCTATTAAAAGAAAATAATAACAATGCAAAAATATAACTATTTTTTTCGTTGATTTAAGTTTTATAAATTAATTTTCAGTTAAGTCATTTATGTTGGCCAACTAAATGATAAAATAAATAAAAATAATAAATTTTAATTTTAACACATATTTATGTGTTGTGGTGGATAATAGGATAGAGATTTACAATTTTCTTGACAAACGACCTGTATTTAACGTAAATTTGTAAAAAATTACCCTTATGAAAGCTTCATTTGATTTAAGTATTTATCCATTACATCAAGATTTTGACCAACCGATCAAAGATTTGATCCGGCAATTGCGTAAAAGCAAATTTGAGTTAATAGAAACCCCTTTAAGCACACAGATTTACGGCGATTTTACTGAAGTTATGGCTTGGCTTACCAATCATTTCGACGACACGTTTCAAAATCAAGAACATTGTGTAGTTACTTTAAAAATCCTCAATGGCGACCGAAGTTCTTATCGACCTTTTAAAGATTGATTTAACGATGATTAAATTTTTTATGAGACCTACTAGGTTTTCAAAACCTAGTAGGTCTTTGCATGTAATTAATAGACAATAATTTATATACATTTTTTTAACAAAGAGTCGATGTTTTATAAAAATATCAAAAAAGTTTTAAATAAAAATAACTAAAAAATTAGTTTAAACGAAATATTTAGTTTAACTTTGCGTTATTGTTTAGTAGAAAGTGTGTTATATACACCGGTCACTTCGATATACCTCGATTAAAAATAGGGATCACTCAATGACCTAACGTAGTAGTATCAAAGATGAGTGAGTATCCCGATGATGTACCGAAGCCGGTCGCTGAGTGTCCCGACACAAAGGTGACTGAGTGCTGAGAGCATAGCGAACAGTATACCGAAGTCACCGAAGCGCAGGTCATCAAATAAGCAAATAACCAATATTATCAAATAACCAAAAAATGAAAAACCTAACCAAAGCCGAAGAACAAATCATTCAAATCCTTTGGCAGCTCGACAAAGCGAGTGTCAAAGAAGTATTAAATCTTTTACCTGAACCCAAACCGGCAATTACCACGGTTTCCACGATTATCCGCATTTTGGAAAGCAAAGGATTTGTCGGACACGAACAAGTAGGGCGGGGATTTGTGTATTTTCCGCTTGTCAAAAAGGAAGATTACACCAAGTTTAGTATGCGCAAAATGATTAACAATTATTTTGACGGATCGTTTAAAAATCTTGTCTCGTTTTTTGCCAAAAATGAAGACATAGATATCAACGAATTAGAAGAAATTTTAAAAGAACTCAAAAAAGACAACTAATGTTATTTTATGTTTTACAACTCGTATTGATACAAGCGGTTTTTATCTTGTTTTACGACCGGTTTTTACGCCGCGAAAGTCTTTTTAATTGGAACCGGTGGTATTTGTTGGCAACCGGCCTGTTGTCATTTTTCTTGCCATTAGTCAAAATCCATTGGTTTGAAAAACCGGTTTTTACCGAAACCCTCAAACCTGTTATTATCGGTAGTCAGTCGGTTCAAACTCAACTGAGCGGGCAAATTACATCCGGTCACGGCAATTTGTTGTTATATGTATATGTTGCCGGTGTTTTGGTTATGAGCTATTGGTTCGTTTACAAACTTTACCAAATATTTCGCTTGACCAAAACAAATGAAATCATTGATTATCAGCATGGTATAAAAATTGTTTTGTTGCAGCAACATCGTGAAGCCTTTACCTTTGTCAATTATATTTTTATAGATAAAGATTTATATCAAAATCAAAATTTGCCGATTTTACAACATGAATTAGTGCATTATCGTGAGAAACATTGGTTGGATTTACTAGTCTTTGAAATCCTGAAAATCCTGTTTTGGTTTAATCTCTTTATTTGGTTCTATCAAAAACGCCTTAGTGCTATTCACGAATTCATTGCTGACAAGCAAGTTTTAAAACAACATAATTTTGCCGACTATTTTCAACGGCTTCTTCAAGAACATTTCGCTAGCCGGCAAGTTTCATTTATCAATCAATTTTATAACCCATCACTCTTAAAAACCCGTATCATGATACAAAAAAAGAATACCACCATAAAACAAACTGTTCTGAAATATTTAAGTTTTGCTTTAATCTTATCCGGATTGATTTTAGTCGTTAATGCTTGTAATTCGAAAACTTCAAACAAGAAAACTGAATCCGGTATTGAACAAATCGATCACGATACGGTTGTTCACTTAAAAAACGGTAAAAAGATTCAAGTAAAAGTTGTTGATGATGAAGATATTACGAATGATGATGATGTAGAGGTGGCTTTTCAATTTATGAAAAATCCGCCGGTTTACCCGGGTTGCGAAAGTAAAACCGGACAAGAACTTAAAGATTGCATGAGTCATAAAATACAAAAATTCGTAATGCGTCACTTCAATACGGAAGTGGCTAAAACTTTAGGATTGAAAGGCGAAAGAGTTAAAATTCTCACCATGTTTACTATTGGCAAAGACGGCAAAGTCGGAAAAATTAAAGCCCGTTCAAAATATAGAAGTCTTGAAAAAGAAGCCAAACGTGTTATAGCCATGTTGCCACAGATGAAACCCGGCACCCAAATAGAAAAGCCCGTAGCGGCAACCTATACTTTGCCTATTATTTTTAAAGTGGAAGACTAAGACCTGTCAGGTTTCCAAAACCTGATAGGTCTGAAATAAACTAAGTTGTTGTAAATTAATGTTTAAGACCTGACAGGTCTATGTAGAATGTATGATAATCAATTAATAGAATAGACCTAGCAGGTCTGTAAGACCTACTAGGTAGGTCGGTTAAATGAAAAAAATCCGGCAGGTTTGAAAAAAGAAATCGATGAAAAAAACACTTTTGCTTGTAATTGTTTTTAAACTCTTGATTCTTAATGCTCAAGGTAATTATTTGGAAGCTATCAATCGCCTGCAAAAACAGCAGGATAGTTTTGAAAAATTTCAAAAATTGGGTAAAATATACGATGATACCGGATTTGATAGTAAAGCCATACAATATTATCAAAAAGCTTTGGAATTAAAACCGGATATTGTTACAATGAATCGCTTGGCAAAAGTTTATGTTCGCTACGGTAAACCTGCGGCAGCCATTAAAGTCAGGTTAAAAATAAACATATTGGACAGCACCGATTACCGCAACCGGTATGATCTGGCAAGCTTATATGCGCAATCCGGTCGCAAGGATACGGCAATCGTTATACTGCAAAAACTTTCCGAAATTGACCCGTACAATCCGAATTATCCGTATAAAATAGGTTTGTACAGCAATAATATGAACCAAAAGCTCGATGCCTTTCTCGAAGCTTATCACCGCGACCCGCAACACAAAAAAACACTAATGATGCTGGTTAAAAATTATAAACGCATCAAATTTTTGGACTCTGCCGATTATTATTTGCAAAAGGGTTTACAATTATACCCTAACGATACCAAGTTTTTACGCCAAAAAGTCATTGCCACTTATCGTAAAAAGCAATATCAAACTATGCTCAAAACGCTGCAAAAATTGGATAGTTTACATTATTATGACGATTTATTTGTCAAGAAAAATACCGGTTTGGCTTACTTAATGCTAAGACAATATGACACGGCCGAAAAATATATTCGAGAAGCTTTAAAATTAGATGGAAGAGATGCCGTTTTATATTATTATTTGGGAAAAATTTATCAAGCGACCGGACAATTAATTAAAGCACGTCTTTATTTTTTATCAGCTATCGGATTAAAGAAACCGGATATTGACAAAGAATACTTCGAATTGGGCATGATTGCCAAAGCGCGTAAACAATACCGCACGGCTTTTAAACAATTTAAAAAAGCTTACCGGAACAATCATAAAAATGACGATGCTTTATTACAAATGGCAATTTTGTCGGAAGAAGTTTTAAAACAACTCGATAAAGCCTTGCAATATTATGAAACTTATTTTTCAGACTTTGCTTCAAAAAACAAAGATAAAACGGCTTTTGTCAAATCTCGAATTAAAGCTTTAAAACAGCAGTTATTTTTAAATAAGAAATAATGAGTCCTGTCTAAAAACAAATAAATCAATCCCCTACGAAAAAAGAGACACACAATTTGCTATCTTATCAAATAACCATATCACCAAATAACCGATTAACCAATTACTACCGACGCATTTGTGCAAAAAACGTTTTAAGCAAAGCTTCACTTTCACTAGCTAATATGCCGCCGTTTACTTCGGTTTTAGGATGCACCCGGCAGTGCCAATGTTGGTAGCTGTGTTGCTCATTGCTTGCCCCGTTGTTTTGATAAACCACGAATTTAAAAAGCCGGACATTTGTTTGGCTACGGATTGCGTTTGGCAGCAATGGTTAAATACGACAAACGTTCCATAGCCACTTCTTCGGCATGACAAGGACCGGCCATACCCCCTAGATTTTTTTCGGGTATATGATGATATTTTTTAAGATGTTCGCCAAGAATCAACAAAGTTCCGGATAATACAATACTTGTTGCAAATATTTATGATTGTGTCGATGCAGTTTGAAATATATACCATTTTAGCTTTTACCATTTTAGCTTTTACCATTTAAAAGCTGTATTTAATTGTCATATTTTAAGTCGATTTGTATTAAACAAAAATACCGGTTATTTTTATTTAACCGGTATTATTAAAGACGTTTTTTGTTTTACTATTTCCCAAGAAAAGCAGAATACATCCATACGAGTTTTTCTTGTTCACGGATGTAATCACTCATCAAGGCATTAGTGCCTTCATCACCAATTTTGTCAGATAATTCTAAAATTTCACGTTGTTTTAAGATTAAAAATTGAAAGGCTTTTAATATTTCTTCAACGTCTTTAATGCCATTTGTTGTTTCGGTGCTTTCTTTTATAGTGGCAATAGCTACATATTTTGAAAACCTATATTCGGGTTTGGAACTTAAGGTTAAGATTCTTTCTGCTATTTCATCTATTTTAATAAACAAATCATTATATAATTCTTCAAATTTGGTATGAAGTTCAAAAAATTTTTCACCTTGTACATTCCAGTGATAACCACGTACATTTTGATAAAAAATAGAGTAGTTTGCTAATAATTCGTTTAGTTGGATGGCTAACATTTCACTTTCTTTGATGTTTAGGCCTATTCTGTTTAGTTTATTCATGATAATTATTTTTATTGTTTCTATGACAAAAGTAAGGCAATAAAATGCCTATAACCATAATATTTTATGATAATAATTTATAGCACTATAACTAAAATTGATTAAATATACTCCATAAAAAAAGTGTTGCTAAAGCAACACTTTTGAAAAAGAAATACGTTTATTGTTATTTTAGAGCATTTAATACATCTTCATATTTAGGTTCATCAACAATTTCAGGCACTTGTTGGGTATAGACAATCTTTCCGTTTTCATCAATAATAATTACTGCTCTGGAAAATAATTCAGCTAAAGGTCCATCAATGATTTCTATGCCATAGTCTTTACCAAAAGAACTGGTACACTTAAAGCCGGAAAGATCTATTACATTTTCAATACCTTCACTGGTGCAAAAACGTGCATGCGCAAATGGCAAGTCTTTAGAAATAGCTAACACTTTGGTGTTTTTTAATTTTGTTGCCAATTCATTAAAGCGTCTGACTGATGCAGCACAGGTAGGCGTATCTAAACTTGGAAATATATTTAATACTAATTTGCTGCCTTCAAAATCAGATAATGTTTTGGTACTTAAGTCAGTAGCCGTGAGTTTAAAATCAGGCGCTTGCGTGCCAATGTCCGGAAGTTCGCCTATCGTATGTATAGGATTGCCTTTTAAAGTAATTTTTGCCATTTTTTTTTATTTTATGATTAGCAATACAAACATACCATTCTTTTTTACTTTAATCTATATATGTTATATTATATTAATTTATCTTTGACTTGTAAAATATAATTATAATTTATAATACTAAAACCGTTGGTTGGTCAGTAGCTATATGATAATTTATTTATATTTGAGCACTTAAAGAACTAAATTTTATGTTGCAAAAAAGAGAGCGCAAGTCATTAGAAGAAGTTCATGGAAGTATCGATACTGAACAAAAAAAAGGCTTTGTAAAAAAACTATTTGCTTTTATGGGGCCGGCATATTTAATTAGTGTCGGTTATATGGATCCTGGCAATTGGGCAACCGATCTGGCAGGAGGCAGTCAGTTTGGATATACTTTATTGTGGGTGTTACTTATGTCAAATATTATGGCTGTTTTATTGCAAAGTCTAAGTACGCGTTTAGGCATTGTTTCCGGTCGTGATTTGGCACAAGCTTGTCGGGCTTCATATCCGCCAATAGTTAATTATGCTTTATATTTTTTAGCAGAGATTGCCATTATTGCTACTGATTTGGCCGAGGTAATTGGTATGGCTATAGGTCTAAATCTTTTGTTTGGTCTGCCTTTAATTTGGGGTATTATTTTGACTTTTTTAGATACCTTTCTGTTACTGTTTTTAATAGATAAAGGGATGCGTAAAATGGAAGCTTTTATTTTGGCATTGGTATTTGTTATCGGATTATCTTTTTTGATTGAATTGATTTTAGCCAAACCTGATTTTCATGGTATTGTTAGAGGTTTTGTGCCAAGTCTTCCTAATAAAGATGCTTTATATATTGGTTTAGGAATTATAGGAGCTACAGTTATGCCTCATAATTTATATTTACATTCATCATTAGTACAAACTCGAAAGTTTGGAAATACTGTTAAAAGTATTAAAAATGCTTTACGTTTTAATCTTATAGACAGTATAGTTGCCTTAAACCTTGCTTTTTTTGTCAATGCTGCCATATTGATATTAGCAGCAGCAACATTTTATAAAGCCGGCTTGTATCAAGTGGCAGAGATACAAGATGCCTATAAATTGCTAGAGCCTTTATTAGGGTCACATTGGGCACCAATATTATTTGCTATAGCCTTAATAGCCGCAGGACAAAGCTCAACTATAACAGGTACTTTGGCGGGTCAAATTATTATGGAAGGGTTTATTAATTTTCGAATTCAACCATGGGTGCGTCGTATGATTACACGTTTGTTAGCTATTTTGCCCGCTATTGTTACTATTTTGATTTTTGGTGCGTCATATACCGGAAAATTATTAATATTTAGTCAAGTTATTTTAAGTTTACAGCTGGGATTTGCGGTTATTCCTCTTATTCATTTTGTAAGCAGTAAACAATTAATGGGAACTTATGTAATAAGTGCCAAAATAAAAGTGGCTGCTTGGTTAATAGCCGGCGTTATTATTGGTTTGAATAGTATGCTTGTTATAAATGAGCTAAAAAGTTGGGTCGCAACCGGTGCTGTAAATTTGCTTGTGTTAATTTTGTTGTTAATATTAATAGGAATGCTCCTGATTCTATTATTTTATATCACATTTACTCCTGTTTTTAAACCTATTATTACGAAATCTCTAAAAATACATGCTTTACAAGATATAGATCTATCATTTTCTAAACCTATTTATAAAAAGATTGCCATTGCTTTGGATTTTTCTCAAATAGATCAAGACGTATTAAAACATGCCTTGGCATTAGGCAGTTCGAGATCTAAATATTTATTGATTCATATTGTAGAAAGTGCACCGGCTATTTATCATGGCAAAAAAACATCCGATTTAGAAACTCTGAAAGATAAAGAAGTAATTGAGCGTTATGCACAAAGAATGCGACTAATAGGCTATGATGTCAAAACACAGATAGGGTTTGGAAATCCTAAGATAGCAATACCTGAAATTGTCAACAATTTTGAAGCAGATATATTAGTGCTTGGTTCACATGGACACAAATTGTTGAAAGATCTAATTTTTGGTACTACCATTAACGCTGTAAGACATAAATTAAATATACCAGTGCTGGTTATTAGAGCTTAATTTTCGCCCATTTCGAGATAACGACGCAAAAAATCAGAATGTTCTTTAAGTTCTTGTAAATGTAAGTCTTCTTCCATTTGACTGATGATATGATAATCATATCGCCGAAAGCTTTGGATGATTTCATTGATATCATCCGTTTGAATTTTAACTTCTAATTCAGTTGTATGCCCTTGTTCATTAAGCAAAATACCTAATATTTTACCACCGTCAGATTCAATAATTTGCGCCACCTCACTCAAACTGATATCAGAAGTCAATTTGCTGATTACCAACACATAACCTTTTTCATTGATAAAAGATTTTTCGCTAATTAAGTTTAAAATATCATCCAGTAAACAGACACCTACATATGATCCTGATAAATCTAATACCCCCATTATATTAGCTTCATTGCGCATTAAATTACTTAAACTCTCAGTCCAATTCATCCGGTCTGACAAGTAAATTTTTTCTAAAAAGTATGTATGATTTTTTAAAAGGTCATTTTTCGATTCTATGTTGACTAAATCATCATAACGAATCATACCTCTGTAAATACCTTTTTCAACTACTGGCAAATGGCTAAACCCATATTGATTGCAAATATCTATCAAGGTAGCAATTGTTTGATTATATGTTGCAGGATTAAATTTATAAACCGGAATATTTAACATCATTCAGAAAATTTTAAACTTTTGTATAACAAAGTATTGATGCAAAAATAAATAAATAAAAAGATAAATATCAGTTTTGTTATACTTGTTTTTTATAAATTTGCTTTAATTTTCAAATTACGAGAAAACATATACTTATTATGCATAAACAAGTTAAAATATCAAAAGGTTTAGACATTAATTTAAAGGGAAAACCGGCTTTGAAAATTGCCGAAGCGCCTCGTTCCTCCAAATATGTCGTTAAGCCTACTGAGTTTTACGGCATTAATCCGCGATTATCTGTAAAAGTAGGTGATCATGTAGAGGCCGGTCAGCCACTTTTTTATCACAAATATATTGATAAAATTAAATTTACATCACCGGTAAGCGGAACCGTCGAAGATATTATTCGAGGAGAGCGTCGTAAGATTCTAAAAATTGTCATTAAAGCTGATGCGGAAGATACTTATAAAAGTTTTAAAGTCAGTAATCCGGAACAGTTAGACAAAACACAAATTTTAGATTTATTATTAGAAAGTGGTTTGTTTGCTACAATTAAACAACGTCCTTATGATTTAATAGCAAATCCGGATGATAATCCCAAAGCCATTTTTGTATCGACTTATGATTCTGCTCCATTGGGCGTGGATTATGCTTTCGCCTTAAAAAATAAAATGAAAGCATTTGAAAACGGCCTTAAAGCACTAAAAAAATTAACGGAAGGTAAAGTTTATCTGATTGTTAATGGCGAAACAGCTTCCGATTTTGATAAACTTAACGATATTGAAATCGTTAAAGCTTTCGGGCCGCATCCTGTTGGTAATGTTAGTGTTAGTATCGAAAAATTTGAACCAATTAACAAAGGTGATCGTATTTGGACTGTAAACCCTGCTGATGTTGCTTTAATTGGAGATTTTTTTGAAACAGGTCGTTATAATCCTACGCGAAACATTGCTTTGGCAGGCTCAAAAGTAAAAGCCCCGATGTATTATACTATCAAAGCAGGCGCCGATATGACAGACTTTTTAAAAGATAAGCTGGTCGATGATGATGTACGAATTATCAGTGGGAATGTTTTAACAGGTGCCAATATTACCAAGGATAAGATTTTAAATTTCTATGATAATGAAGTAACAGTTATTCCTTTGGGGAAAAAATCAAGGTTTTTAGGATGGATGCCTTTCTTAGCTGAAAACAGAAAGAGTTTTTATAACTTCGGATTTACTAAAAAGCAATTAGATATTGATGCTAATATGTATGGCGAAGAAAGAGCTTTTGTAATGAATGAAGAGTTAGAATCAGTGATGCCTTTGGATATTTATCCGGTGCATTTGCTCAAAGCGGCTTTACTGGGTGATGTAGAAAAAATGGAACAATTGGGCATTTTAGAAGTTGCCCCTGAAGATTTTGCATTATTGGATTATATCAGCTCATCTAAAATAGATACACAAGAACTCATAAGAAAAGGCTTGGATATTATGCAAGTCGAAATGGGATAAATTTGTAACAAACAGGTCAAAACCTTAGAAAATAATAAATTGAAAATGAAAGTATTAGAAAAATTTTTTAATAAATACGAACATCTGTTTCTTGAAGGTGGTAAGTATGAAAAGTATCGTCCTGCTTATATGGCAATGTATACTTTTATGTTTACACCCGATGAAACTACTAAGAAAGGTGCCCATATTCGTGATGCCGTCGATTTAAAACGGGTGATGTTTACAGTAGTATTAGCCTTAATTCCGGCTACTATTTTCGGCATGTGGAATGTCGGTTATCAGTACTATCACCAAGCCGGTATGGCGTTTACCAACATAGATGCTTTTATGTATGGCTTTTGGAAAGTATTGCCAATGATTGTTGTATCGTACGTAGTCGGTTTAGGTATTGAATTTTATTTTGCTGTTTTACGTGGGCATGAAGTCAATGAAGGCTATTTGGTCACCGGATTATTAATTCCTTTAATTATGCCGGTAACTATACCATTATGGATTCTTGCCGTATCAGTAGCCTTTTCTGTTATTATCGGTAAAGAAGTATTTGGTGGTACAGGCATGAATATTGTCAATCCGGCACTTACGGCCAGAGCTTTTGCCTTTTTTGCTTATCCAACCTTTATGTCAGGTAATGAAGTCTGGATTCCAAAGCCTGAAAATGCCGATGCTTATTCCGGTGAAACTATTTTGGGCGCTTTGGGACAAGGACATCATTTGGCTTATACTTGGAAGGAAATGTTTTTTGGAACAATTCCCGGTAGTATTGGTGAAACGTCAGTTTTGATGATTTTAATTGGTGCAGCATTATTATTATTGACCAAAGTTGCCAGTTGGCGTATTATGCTATCCGGTTTTATAGGTGCTGCCTTAATGGCGTTTATATTTAATCTTTGGGGTACCAATACCTTAATGCAATTACCTTGGTGGCAACACTTGTTAGTAGGAGGTTTAGCATTTGGTGTCGTCTTTATGGCAACAGACCCCGTCACGGCAGCTCAAACACAAAAAGGGAAATGGATATATGGATTTTTAATCGGCGTATTTGCTATTTTGGTACGTGTCTTTAATCCGGCATATCCCGAAGGTGTGATGTTGGCTATCTTATTATTAAATGTCGTTGCGCCGACTATTGATTACTATGTAGTACAAGCTAATATCAAAAAAAGAATGAAACGATTAGAAAAACAAACGGCTTAATCTCTTGAATTATGGACAGAAACAGTAATTTATATACAATTTTATTTGCAGCCGTTGTCGTAACCGTATCTGCTGTATTATTAGCAGTGGCGGTAATGGTCTTAAAACCGGCACAAGAACGCAATAAAAGACAGGAAAAGATGACCGATATTATGTATACCATCGGTTTTGATCAGGAAGCTTTGACAAAAAAGGCTGCGGCAGAAGGTTTAAAACTAAACTATAAAACTATCGAAGCATATTTTAAAAAATATTTTCTTAAACAATATGCTCTAAAATCAGATGGCACCATTGATAAATCAGTCAATGCTTTTGATATAAATCTTAAAACCGAATTAAAAAAACCTGAAAATAAACAACGATATCCTATTTTTATTGCGGATGTTGATGGTAAAACCTACTATGTAATCCCTTTATACGGCAAAGGCTTGTGGGATGATATATGGGGTTATATTGCATTAGAACAAGATGCTAATACGGTAAAAGGTGTTAAATTCGGTCATAAAGGAGAAACCCCAGGCTTAGGCGCTGAAATCACAAAAAAATGGTTTGAAAATCAATTTACCGGTGAAAAAATCTTTGATAAAGATGGTACTTTTAGAGGTATTACTTTGTTAAAAGGTAATAATGACCCTGAAAATAAAGATAAAGAAGACCATGAAATAGATGCTATTTCCGGTTCAACCTTAACCAGTAACGGTGTTACCAATATGATTCAAGAACGTTTAAAGCATTATTTACCGTTCTTTAAAAAAGTGAGACAACAAAAAAATTAAAATATTATGGCTAAAAAAAATAAATGGGTAGACCTTATTAAAGATCCTCTAAACGAAAATAACCCGATAACCGTTCAGGTTTTGGGTATTTGTTCGGCTTTGGCTATTACGGTTAAATTAATGCCGGCTATCGTTATGGCTTTATCGGTTATGGTCGTAGTTGCTTTTAGTAACTTAATTGTATCCTTGATGCGAAATTATATTCCAAATCGAATTCGTATTATCGTACAATTATTGGTCGTTGCCACATTGGTAATTTTGGTTGACCAAATATTAAAAGCTTTTGCTTACGATGTATCTAAACAATTATCGGTTTTTGTCGGTTTGATTATTACCAACTGTATTGTTATGGGACGCTTGGAAGCATTTGCTTTGGCAAATAAACCCTTTGATTCGTTATTAGATGGAATCGGTAACGGTGCAGGTTACGGATTAATTTTAATCATTGTCGCATTTTTCCGTGAGCTATTGGGCTCCGGCACTTTGTTTGATAAGCAAGTCATTCCGCAGTCATTTTATGATGCCGGTTACGTCAATAACGCCATGATGTTATTGCCGGCTATGGCATTGATAACCGTAGGAATCGTCATTTGGGTACAACGTAGTATGTATCCGCAATTAACTGAAAAAGAATAAAAAAGGAAGTCTATTATGGAATTATGGAATTTATTTATACGAAGTATTTTTATTGAAAATATGGTTTTTGCCTTTTTCTTGGGAATGTGTTCTTATTTGGCCGTTTCTAAAAAGGTAAAAACAGCCGTCGGTTTGGGGGCAGCCGTTGTTTTTGTTTTAACAATAACGGTTCCGGTTAACTTTTTGATTGATAAGTATTTATTGCAGCCCGGCGCCTTAAAATGGTTAGACCCGTCATTTGCTGATGTCGATTTGAGTTTCTTAAGTTTTATCATGTTTATTGCCGTTATTGCAGCCATGGTACAATTAGTAGAAATGTTTGTCGAACGTTTTGCACCGGCATTATATGCTTCCTTGGGAATTTTCTTGCCGCTTATTGCCGTAAACTGTGCTATTTTAGGTGGCTCATTGTTTATGCAACAAAAAGAATTTACGCAAGTATCTGAAGCTTTGGTATATGGTCTTGGCTCTGGAATCGGATGGTTATTGGCTATTATATTATTGGCAGCCATTCGGGAGAAAATTTCATATTCAAACGTGCCGGCACCATTACGCGGATTAGGCATTACTTTTATTATTACCGGTCTTATGGCAATTGCCTTTATGGCCTTTATGGGAATCAAAATTTAATTCAAAGATTGTAGAAAATGGATCAGAATACAATGAAAGTTATTATCGCCAGTGTTGTGGTATTTTTGGTAATCGTCTTAATTTTAGTCGTGTTACTCTTATGGGCAAAAGCCAAGCTATTACCCGGTGGCAAAGTCAAAATATTAGTAAACGGTGAAAAAGAATTAGAAGTGGAAAGCGGCGCTTCATTATTGACTACTTTGTCTAATGAAAAAGTCTTTTTACCATCTGCCTGTGGCGGTGGTGGTACTTGTTTACAATGTAAAGTTAAAGTACTTAAAGGTGGTGGCAATATGCTCCCAACAGAAGAGCCGCATTTTACACTTAAAGAAAAAGAAGAAGGTTGGCGTTTAGGCTGTCAGGTCAAAGTCAAAGAAGATATGGAAATTGAAGTCCCCGAAGAAGTATTCGGTGTTAAAAAATGGGATGCTAAGGTGGTTTCTAATTATAATGTCGCGTCATTTATCAAAGAATTTATAGTGGAGGTTCCTGAAGACATCAACTATAAAGCAGGTGGCTACATTCAAATAGATGTACCACCGGCAACCATTCCGTATAAAGATATTGATATTACAGCGCATCCGGTTGAACACCCCGGTGAACCCGACAAATTTAAAGAAGACTGGGATAAATTTAACCTTTGGCCCTTAGTGATGAAAAATGACGAAGAAGTGACTCGGGCTTACTCAATGGCTAGTTATCCCGCCGAAGGACGTCGCATTATGCTAAATGTGCGTATTGCTACACCACCTTGGGATCGTGAAAAGAATACTTGGATGGATGTCAATCCGGGCGTCGCATCATCTTATATTTTCTCTCGCAAGCCCGGAGATATTGTCAAAATTTCCGGTCCTTATGGTGAGTTCTTTATCAATGAAGATTCCGATGCCGAAATGGTTTATATTGGTGGTGGTGCAGGTATGGCCCCAATGCGTTCGCATTTGTTCCATCTATTTAAAACACTAAAAACCAATCGTAAAGTATCTTATTGGTATGGAGGCCGGTCAAAACGTGAATTATTTTATGTCGATCATTTTAGAGAATTAGAAAAAGAATTCCCGAATTTTAAATTTTATTTAGTACTTTCTGAACCCAGACCTGAGGATAACTGGAAAGTTAAAGAATGTTTAGATTGTCCAGGTGATGGTTTCGTGGGATTTGTGCATCAAGCCTTATATGACAACTATTTGAGCAAACATGAAACGCCTGAAGATATTGAGTATTATTTCTGTGGACCGCCAATGATGAATAAAGCAGTGGTAAATATGCTTGAAAATCAAGGTGTCCCTCCTGAAAATATTCGTTTTGATGATTTTGGAGGTTAATTGATAAACTTAATTATATTTGTAGAGACGTTTTTAAACGTCTCTACTTTTTTTAATTTAATGAAATGAAAATAATTTATAGGTTTTCAATAATAGTTTTAATTTTATTGTCGGCGTGTCAGCAATCTAAAACAGCAAACCCTCATCATTTTGAAGGCGAAGCCTTAGGGACGACCTACCATATTAAAATAATTCCGTCAACTACCTCAAAGGCGGTTTACAAAAAAGATATAGATAGTGTAATTGAAGCAATCAATGCGTCTCTATCCACATATAGACCAAACTCTTTAATATCGCGAATAAACAAAGGAGAGACCTTACATGTCGATCAGCAATTTAAAGACGTATATAATGCAGCAAAAGAAATCTATCGTGAAACGGGCGGTTTGTATGATCCCACTATTGGTATTTTGGTTAATGCCTGGGGATTTGGCCCTAAAAAGAAATTACAGGGAATAGAAACAGATTCCAGTTTGGTAGATTCATTAAAACGATATGTCGGCTATGATTTCTTAAACATTGATGAGGATGGTTTTTTGCAAAAACGTTTTCCACAAGTTTATATCGATTATAATTCTATTGCAAAAGGTTATGCTATTGACCGTGTGGGCAAAATGATAGAGCATAAAGGTATAAATAATTATATTGTAGAAATAGGTGGTGAAGTTTTAGCGAAAGGTAAAAATACTTTACAAAATAGAAATTGGATGGTCGCGATTGACAATCCGGACAGGCATGAAAAACAAAAGTTTATTTCCAAAATTATTCTTAATAATCAAGCCATAGCTACCTCAGGTAATTATCGAAAATTTTATATTGATCCGGACACCGGAAAAAAATATGTACATACTATAAATCCAAAAACCGGCTATCCCATACAAAGGCATTTGCTTAGTGCTTCGGTAGTTGCTGATAATTGTACAATGGCTGATGGCTATGCTACTGCTATGATGGTTATGGGTTTAGAAGCCTCAAAGAAATTTCTAAATCTACATCCCGAATTACAAGCATTTTTAGTATATAGTGATGCCAAAGGGACACTTAAAACTTATCAAACTAAAGGTTTGAAATTGATACATTAAGTCATTATCAAAGCAATTTATAATATCCGTTCTTTTTCGTAAATTAGCCATTCTAAAATTATAACCATTGGCTAAGAAAGTAACGCCTTTAATGAAGCAATATAACAGCATCAAAGCAAAATATCCTGATGCTTTATTGTTGTTTAGAGTCGGAGATTTTTATGAAACCTTTGGCGAAGATGCTATTAAAGCAGCTAAAATTTTAGGAATTGTCCAAACCAAAAGAGGTAATGGGTCGGCTTCGGAAACGGCTTTGGCAGGTTTTCCACATCACTCTCTGAATACATATTTGCCAAAGTTGGTTAAATCCGGACTAAGGGTCGCTATTTGTGACCAGTTGGAAGATCCCAAAATGACCAAAAAAATTGTAAAAAGAGGTGTTACAGAAGTTGTTACGCCCGGCGTTGCATTAAATGATGATGTTCTTGAAGCCAAATCAAATAATTTTTTAGCTTCTGTTTTTTTTGCCAAAAAGAAAATAGGCTTGGCATTTGTAGATATCTCAACCGGAGAATTTTTGGTGAGCGAAGGTCCAAAAGAATATATTGATAAGCTGTTGCAAAATTTTCAACCATCAGAAGTTTTATATCCTTATCATCAACAGCATAAATTTGAACAAGCTTTTGGACAAAATTTTTATACATTTAAACAAGACGAATGGATATATCAGTCAGATTACAGTCAAGAACTATTAACGAATCATTTTCAGACTGCTAATTTAAAGGGTTTTGGCGTCGCCGATCTAAAAGCAGGCTTAATAGCTGCTGGTGCTATATTACATTATTTGTCAGATGTTAAGCAAAATGAGCTTAAACATATTAATAAAATAAGCCGTATTGAAGAAGATGCTTATGTATGGATGGATAAGTTTACAATAAGAAATTTAGAATTGTATGGGAGTCAGCAACCTAATGCAGTCACACTGCTAGAAATTATTGACCGAACCCAAACACCTATGGGCGGCCGCAATATTCGGCGATGGCTGGCTTTGCCTTTAAAGGATAAATTTCAAATTGAGACACGTTTAAATATTGTAGCACAACTAGCTAAAAATCAATTATTACGTATAGATTTACAGGCCCAACTCAAACAAATCGGTGATTTAGAACGTTTAATTTCTAAAATAGCCACAGGAAAAGCTAATCCACGTGAAATATTGTTATTGTTACATTCGCTTGATGCCTTAGTGCCTATTAAAACAATGTTGTCGCAACAAAAAGACATAGATTTACAAAATATCGCTGCGCAACTTGATGCATTGACGGTTTTGAGAGATAAAATAAGATTAACAATAGACGAATCAGCACCTGTCAATATTCAAAAGGGAGGCGTTATAAAACCAGGTATTTCTGCTGAGCTGGACGAATTGCGTCATCTAAAATTATCATCCAAACAAATATTAGAAGAAATTGTACAACGTGAGATAAAAAATACAGGTATCAATTCTTTAAAAATAGGATTTAACAATGTTTTCGGATATTACTTAGAAGTACGCCATACTTATAAAGATAAAGTTCCTGATAACTGGATACGTAAACAAACATTGACAGCGGCCGAACGGTATATTACACAAGAACTTAAAGAATTAGAAGTTAAAATTTTAGGAGCTGAAGAAAAAATCAGCATTTTAGAACAAAAACTTTTTCAACAACTAGTCATTTGGTTACAAGATTATATTCAAATCATTCAAAATAATGCAAAACTAACCGGTGACATAGATACTTATCAGTCGTTAGCCGAAATAGCAGTTCGTTATAATTATACGCGTCCACAGATTGATGAATCCTTTGATATTGATATTAAAGATGGACGCCATCCTGTTATTGAACGACAATTGCCGGCAGGTGAATCATATGTACCTAATGATGTTTATTTAGATCGACAACATCAGCAAATTATAATGATCACCGGTCCTAATATGTCCGGGAAGTCAGCCTTATTAAGACAAACCGCATTAATCGTATTGATGGCACAAATTGGGAGTTTTGTACCTGCAAAAGATGCACGTATTGGTATTGTTGATAAAATATTTACGCGGGTAGGTGCCTCCGATAACATTTCTATGGGCGAATCAACTTTTATGGTCGAAATGCATGAAACAGCCAGCATTCTTAATAATTTGTCTCCTAGAAGTTTAATTTTGTTAGATGAAATTGGTCGTGGCACCAGCACCTATGATGGTATTTCTATTGCTTGGGCTATTGCTGAATATCTACATGAACATCCGGATCGTCCAAAAACTCTATTTGCAACACATTACCATGAGTTAAATGACATGACCAAAACATTTGAACGGATTAAGAATTTTAACGTCTCTATAAAAGAAGTTGATAATCATATTATTTTTGTTAGAAAGTTGGTTCCGGGAGGTAGTGAACATAGTTTTGGAATTCATGTAGCAAAACTTGCAGGTATGCCTTTAAGGGTTGTCAATAAAGCAAAAAAAATTTTACAACAACTAGAAGCATCCAAACAAAAAGATAACTTAAAAAATAGTTTAAAATCTTCAACACAAGGACTCCAACTCAGTTTTTTTCAATTAGACGATCCGTTGCTTGAAGAAATAAAAGAAGAAATATTAGATACAAATATCGACCACTTAACACCCGTGGAAGCTTTGATGAAATTAAATGAGATAAAACGTATGTTAACAAGAAATAAAAAAGTTAGAAAATAAATTTACCATGAAAAAAATCAGTTTAGTATTGAGTTTGCTCTTAATGATGAGCGCTTGCAAAAAAACAGTAAAAAAAAATACGGAATCAAAACCTGAAAAACCAAAAGTAGAAGCCGTTGAGCGAAAAGCAGATCATAGCAAAACCAAATTTGTATTGTTTCGCAGTGATTATGGTCCTAAAAAAACCTACCGGAAATTAAAATCATATTTGGAAGACAAAGGAATGTATTATCCTCACATTGTTGATCACGAAACAGCCGCTAAAAATGCAAATGTTGAGTTAAGACCGGTTTATCTAATGATATTTGGTAATCCTAAAATGGGCGGTTACTTAATGCAAGAAAATCCTGAAGTTGGCATCGAGTTGCCAATGAAAGTTTTAATATATAAAGATGCCGAAGGGCGCACGTGGGTAATGTATAAAGATATGAATTACCTCAAAGACTTGTATTTTCTCAAAGATCCTAATGGTGTAATAGAAAAAATGAACCAATTACAAGAAGGTTTTAGACAGGCTGTCTATAACCCGATTAAAACCACGCAAATAAAAGATGGTAACGAGGACGAATAAAAAACGATTCATAAAAAAATTAATAAAAATTCAAATAAAGCTTAAATATTTATTAAATTTTTATTAATTTTGTGTTTGAAACCAAAAATGATTAAAATGGAAAAGCATTACCCTTTACCGTCCAAAGATAGACAGGAATGGCGAGACTTATTAAATGGCACCATAAATGTGCCGCTCAAAAATTATTTTTTTCAAATGAAAGTTACTCAAGCCCGTAACCAGATAAAAACAGGCAAATTTTCACTTGAAGAAGAAGTCGATAATATTTATGCTTTGTGTAAAAAATTTATCAAGGCAAAAAATATGGATACCGATTTAGCCAATATTTTTGGAGATTATTTACAAGAAGCACCTACTCAAGAAAATAAACAACAGCCTATTGCGAAATTTAAGCACGACGATAGGCAGTATATAATGGAAGAAGCTGAAAAACAAAAAAAATTAGATACTGAAAGGAAAAAACGTGCCATTATAGAACAGATAAGAAAACAAGAAGAAAGAGCTAAACAAGAGGCAGAAAAAGGAAGACTTGAGGCAGAAAGAATTAGATTAGAAGCCGAAAAAGCAATTAAGGAAAGGCTGGCATTAGAAAGACAAAAAAAAGCAATAGAAAAAACAGAGAGTCATAACCTGAATAAAAAAGAACTTATCTCACAAGAAAAAAAACAAGCTGAAATGCAACGGCTTAAAGCTATCAAAAATAAAAAGAGAAAAGTGGTTAAAAAGAAATCTTTTTTTGGTTCTTTTATTGATAATTTTTTTAGAAATTAAAGAAGGGATATGAACAATAAATTATATGCAGTTGATGAAGTTATAGACTTTATCAATGAAGGGAGATTAATGAGTTTGTCAGGTGATGAAAAAGTTTTGAAAAAATTACCAAAAGGTAATTGGATTGCCGGAACAATTCCTTATTTTATGGACGAAGATCTCGGAAAATTTGATCAAAATAAGATATTTGTTAATTTCTTTGATCAAAATATAATTGATTTTAAAATTAAAACTTATGATGAAACTTCAATTGATCAAATAATTCCGAATTCTTATAATAACGGCTATACATTGTTAATTATTCCCGCCTTTCAGAAAATACATCACGACTTTGCCCTTAAAGCTGAAAATATGGAAGGCTTATATAATAATCCTGTTGTTGGTTGGGTTTCGGGTATTAATTTAAATTCGGATGATGTTCCTAAAACTTTTAATGGTAAGTTAGATGAAGAATACATAGACAAAGCCGTTGCCATACATATAAAACTGCCCGAAGATTATTTTGCACAACTTGATATTGTCAATATTTTTGAAAGAGATGAAGAAAGTCCTTCTATCGAATTTTATTTTGACAGCTTTGATGTTTTAAATTGCTTAGTGGACGGTAAAGAAACTAATTTGGCAGAATATATACATCAAAACAATATAGATATAAAATTACCATTGATAGCTGATTATTCAGGGGCTTCTATTAATGTAAGTATTAAAGAAGTAGATATTGAAAATGGTTTAGTAAGTTTTTATGCTCCGGTTTTTGAAAGTAAAGTTTATAAATTTGCCAAGCCTATTGAAAATTATCTTGAACGTTTTGAAATTAAAACCTTAGACTATGAGGTCGATAATGAATTTTCTTGTAACTGTATTTTAAATTATTTATACGGTGGACTGGAAGGCCAAAAAATTAATAATATCAAAGGCCCGATTACCTTTGGTGAAATAGCTTATCAATTACTCAATCAAACACTAGTAACCTTAACAGTTGATAAAATTTAAATATTTTTACTATGAATAATTATAAAAAAGTTATTGAAACTTATAAAAATGATTTAGAAGATGCTTTATTAGCTTGTGATATTTGGGATAAAAAAACTGGTCTATCATTAGAAAGTTACAATCCTAATCCAAAAGCGACGGCACTTTTTGCTAAAATATCTAATAGTTTTGAAAAATCATTAGAAAATTTAGGATTCCCAAAATTAAGTAAATTTATAATTGCTGATCTAGATGCAAATTCTATGGTAGTAATTATAAACCTAAATAATAATAATTTTATGGGTTCAATTGTAGATACATCACAAGTGAGTTTAGGAGTACTAATAAATATAGCTATTCCGAATGTTCTAGAATTATTTGATTGATATTTAATTTTTTTCTATTATAAAAGCCATTGCAATTGCAATGGCTTTCTTTTTCTTTACGTATCTTTGTAAATAAAAAATCATTTTAATGAAACTTAAAAAGTTTTTAAAATCTCAAAATTACAAAAGTGTAGCTTTAACAACCATTCCGTCCGGTCATCATATGCTTCGTGCCAAACTCAATGGCCAAAAGGGCTATTTTATTCTAGATACAGGCGCTTCAAATACTTGCTTAGATGAAGCAAAATCTAAAAAATTTAAACTTAAAACAAAACACACTAAACATAAAGCAACAGGTGCGGGGACAGCTAATATTGATATTCGTTTATCCAAAAAAAACAAATTAAAAATTGGACAATGGCAACAAAAAAAAATGACATTAGTCGTTATGGATTTATCCCACATCAATCAGGCTTTGTCCGTTTTTGATATTGAAGTTGATGGTATTATCGGATCAGATATTTTACATCATGCAAAAGGAATTATTCAATATGAAAAAGAATTGTTATTTTTAAAGTTAGAAAATTGAATATATGCTACAAGATAAAAATCCTTCAAAAACAGATTTAAGTCAATTGGGAGAATTTGGTTTAATTGAAACTTTAACCAAAGATTTTCTGATAAAAAATAGCTCAACAATTAAAGGTGTTGGAGACGATGCCGCAGTATTGTCATACAAAAACAAGCAAACTTTAGTATCGACAGATTTGTTGGTAGAAGGTATTCATTTTGATTTAGCCTATTTTCCTTTAAAACACTTAGGATACAAATCAGCAGTAGTCAATTTTTCAGATATTTATGCCATGAATGGGCAAACAACCCAGCTACTAACCGGATTGGCCGTTTCTAACAGGTTCCCATTAGAAGCCATTGAAGAAATATATGAAGGCATTAAGCTGGCTTGTAAAATTTACGATGTTGATTTAGTAGGCGGTGACACAACATCTTCACGTTCAGGTCTTATTTTGGCACCAACAGCCTTGGGACAGATAGCTAAAGGTAAAGAAGTTTATCGTTCAGGTGCCAAACCTAATGATTTAATTGTCGTTACCGGTGATTTAGGAGCTGCATATACGGGTTTGTTGGTATTACAACGTGAACATGAAACTTTTAAAGCAAATCCGCAACATCAGCCAGATTTATCCCCGTATGCTTATGTGGTAGAACGGCAATTAAAACCCGAAGCAAGAAAAGATATTATTAAAATTTTAAATGAACTCGATATTATACCTACTGCTATGATTGATATTTCAGATGGTTTGTCATCTGAAGTTTTACATATCACAAAACAATCAAATGTAGGAGCTCATATCTATGCAGACAAAATACCCATTGATCCTCAGACTGTTTTAACAGCAGAAGAATTTAATATAAGTGAGTTAACAGCAGCTTTAAATGGTGGCGAAGATTATGAATTGTTGTTTACCATAAGTCAAAAAGATTATGAAAAGATACAATACAGGAAAGAATTTGCTGTTATAGGCCATATAACCGACGACCCCGGTGCATATTTAATCACTCAAGACAACCAGAAAGTTGCTTTAAAAGCTCAAGGTTGGAATGCTTTAAAAAAATAAAGACAGATTTAATTTCTGGCAATCTCAAAAACACAAACCTATATTGTGAAAACTGTTGAAAAAATAAAAGCACCAATTATTGAAGAGATGAATCTCTTTGAGAAAAAATTTAGAGCATCGATGCAGACTAAAGTTGTTTTATTAAATAGAATTACAGCTTTTATTGCATCTCGCAAAGGAAAACAAATGCGTCCGATGTTCATTTTTTTGACTGCTAAAATGCTCAATGGACAAGTCAAAGAAAGAACCTATCGCGGTGCCGGCGTCGTAGAACTAATTCATACAGCCACTTTAGTACATGATGATGTCGTTGACGAAAGCGATTACAGACGCGGATTTTTTTCTATCAATGCTTTGTGGAAAAATAAAATTGCTGTTTTAGTAGGCGATTTTTTATTATCAAGAGGACTGCTTTTGTCTATTGACAATGGCGATTTTGATTTACTTCGTATAATATCCGTTGCCGTCAAAGAAATGAGTGAAGGCGAACTTTTGCAAATAGAAAAAGCTCGAAAATTAGATATTACAGAAGCTGTATATTATGAAATTATACGGCAAAAAACCGCCACTTTGATTGCAGCATGTACAGCTATGGGCGCAGCTTCGGTAGATAGTGATCAAAAAACCATTGATGATATGCACCGTTTTGGCGAATTGGTAGGCATGGCTTTTCAAATCAAAGATGACTTGTTTGATTATGCTGATAATAGTATAGGAAAGCCGACAGGTATTGATATTAAAGAACAAAAAATGACATTACCGTTGATCTATACCCTTAATACAGTAGATGATAAAACTAAAAAATGGATTATTAATATTGTTAAAAAACACCATAATAACAAAAAAAAGGTTAAAGAATTAATTCAATTTGTCAAAAGTCATGGTGGAATAGAATACACCATAAAGAAAATGAAATATTACCAACAAGAAGCTTTGCAAATTTTAGATAAATATCCGGATAATCCTGCAAAAGAAAGCCTTAAATTAATGGTAAATTATGTTATCGAACGCAAAAAATAAATAATTACGTAGTATTTTACTTAACATTTTGCAGTCATCTTTATCTCTTTTATATGATAAAACGCGAAACCATAGAAAAAATTTTTGATACGGCCCGAGTTGAAGAAGTCATAGGCGATTTTGTCAATCTTAAACGTTCCGGAAGCAATTTAAAAGGTTATAGTCCTTTTAACGATGAAAAAAGTCCCTCTTTTATGGTCTCTCCTTCAAAGCAAATTTGGAAAGACTTCAGCTCTGGTAAAGGTGGTAATGTCGTATCTTTTTTAATGGAGCATGAACGTATGACTTACCCGGAAGCTTTACGTTGGCTAGCTAAGCGCTATAATATTGAAATTGAAGAAGCTGAACAAACTAATGAAGAACGACAAAAACAAACCGAACGAGAGAGTATATTTTTAGTCTTGGATTTTGCCAAAAATTGGTTCAAAACACAACTGTTTGAATCTTCTATAGGGCGTTCAGTAGGTTTAAATTATTTTAAAGAACGTGGATTTAGACAGGAAACATTACAAATTTTTGAAACCGGTTTTTCGCCAGATAAACACGATGCTTTAACCCGGGCAGCTTTACAAAAAGGCTTTAAAGAAGAATTTTTAATAAAAGCAGGTATTAGTGTAGAGCGCAATGGTCATTTGTCTGATCGTTTTCGCGGACGGATAATGTTTCCTATTCATAGTTTAAGCGGTCGTGTTTTAGGTTTTGGCGGACGCATACTCAATACAAGTCTTAAAACGGCTAAATATATTAATTCGCCCGAAAATGAAGTATATCATAAAAGTAAAATTCTATATGGTATATATCAAGCAAAACAAAGTATTGTTAAACAAGATCAATGTATCTTAGTTGAAGGTTATACAGATGTTTTGGCTTTACATCAAGCCGGCTTAACCAATACAGTAGCATCGTCGGGTACGGCCTTGACCGTTGAGCAAATTCAATTGATCAAACGTTTAACACCTAATATTTTAGTCATTTTTGATGGTGATAAAGCTGGTATAAATGCTGCATTAAGAGGTATTGATATGATTTTGGCACAAGGAATGAATGTCAAAGTTTTACTTTTGCCCGATGGTGAAGATCCTGACAGTTTTAGTAAAAAACTTTCGACAGAAAATTTACAAAAGTTTATTCATACTAACACTAAGGATTTTATCAAGTTTAAAGCTTTGTTATTACAAGATGAGGCGCAAAATGATCCACTCAAAAAAGGCGCTCTTATACGAAGCATTATACAGAGTATCGGAAAAATACCCAATGCCATACAACAAGAAATTTATATTAAAGAAGTAGCTCGTATTATGGCCATTTCCGAAGAAGTGCTTTTTAAAGAATTAGCAATTGTTTTAAAAACTGCCCAAAATCGTTCGGATAAAGAAGCATTACGACAGCGTACAACAACAACTTTAAAACCCGTAGATAAAAAAGCTGAAGTAATGCCCGGTTTAAGTCGACGTGAAATTCTAGAAAGAGAAATCATAAAATTGCTCTTACTTTATGGTCATAATGATGTCGAAGTGGAAGAATGGGACTTAAAAGAAATACCCGAAGACAACTCTGAGCCTATTTTAGAGAAAAGAGTAAGGAAGTCACAAGTTACCGAATTGATTTATAAATATTTGCAGGATGATGAGCTAGAGTTTTCAAATCCGGTTTTTAACCGTTTGTTTAACCTGTTGTCTAGTAAGATTATGCAAGGAGAAATATTGGATATTGCTAAACTTATGCCTGAGTTGAATGAAGAGGAAGCTAAACTTATTTCTGATATTCTTATGGAGGAAGAAAAATATCAGTTGGCAAATTGGAAAGACAGACAGATTGAAGTGAAATCCAAAACGGATACATTAGGTTGGCATGTCATGGACATCTTACTTAATTTAAGGCGTTTGTTAATTCAAGAATTAATTAAGGAACAAAAGGAGAGCCTAAAAGCACCTATCGAAGCATCTGAGCGAATACAAATTTTTAACTTGTTAAAAGACTATCTGCTATTATTCAGAATATTATCAACAAAACTTTACAGATTAGCTTAATGTTTTTAAAAAATGATATAACCAACCGGCTTTTTGAGGTTTTAGGCAGCCATATTTCATACGAGGAGAAAAGGGTGCTGTTATTAGTTGATGACATTTGTGACAAAACCATATTTTACCAATAATTAATCCTTTATGATTATAAAAAATTAAAATATAATCACTGTCTGCGTAGCGCATATGAGGTTTTTGCCAATTATAATTTTCAGGTTGGTTTAAAAAATTCAATAAAGTGTCGATTTTTTCGTTTGTTAAATCCTTACCCAATAATCGACCTATAAAAGCTGTATTTTTAATTAGTTTCACACTTTTAACAGCTTGACGAGGAAACTTAAAAGCCGGATTATCCATCTGTTTTTGATAAACCTGCTGCCTGTTGGTTTTTTGTGTTGTAGTTGCAAAAGCTTTTATTTCCTTAGCAGAAGGACACACCGAAATATTTTTATAACGTTGAGATGCATCCCATAAATAAAAACTGCCCATTATTAGAAATAAAATGAGCAGTATAGAAAAATATTTCATTATTTTTAATTATTTGGACCAAACCCAAGCATCGGGAATTTGTTTTTTGATGATTGACAATTCTTCATGAGCTCTTTCGTTAGATTCAAATACATTAGAAGCAACCATCCATAAACCATATTTGTTTTGACCGATTATTTTAGCCGGAAAACCTATGTTTTGTAATTGTTGCTTTTTCATTTCAGCATTTGTTTTATCACGAAAAGCGCCACTAATAATATAATATTGAGTTTGGTTTAAGATTTTGTCAGGTGTTTTCAGATTGGTAATTTGAATAGCCGGAAAATCCTTCTTTAAAACGAAAGTCGCTTTTTGAAAAACAGGCTCGGCAACTTTGTTTTGAGATTTTAACCAACTAATACCGGTTGTAAATAACCCTAATCCAACAATTATTGCAGCAGCATATTTCCAATTTGTATAATTGGTTTTGTGAACGGCTTGAGGTGTTAAATTTTTAACCGCTGTATCAACTTCTGACACTTGCCGTGTAGGAACCGCTTTTAAAATATTTTCAGAAGCTTTTTGACTGACAGGTTTTCGTCTAAAAGAAATTAATCCATAGGCAGACGCTAAATAATTTTTTGTTGTAAGAGGTAAAAAAATAATTTGTGCATCACCGACCAAATTAAAAATGCCAATGTTGTCCAGTTTTAAACGTTTAACCTCTTCCAGTTGTTTTTGCCATTTTTGTACTTCGTTTTCAATATATTGAAGCGTATCATCATAAGACAAGTTCGTCATTTCAGAGATGTAATTAACCAATAATCCGTCATTATCTTTTAATTGAGCATTAAAACTCAAATCTTTGTGAGGCGGTAAAAAAAGATAATTTTCAGCACTGTAGCGTGCCGGACTTCTACGTCCAATAATACCACCAAATCCCGGAATAATCACTAAATCATAACGATACAATAAATCGGATATGTAGGTTTCTAATCTCATAAGTTACTTTTTCGTAAAAACAAATTTAATAAAAAAAATGTGTCATTAAACACTGCCATTCAATTATCTTTTAATTTTTAAAAAGATTTATATTTCAGTTATTTTTCAATTGATTATTTATATTTTTACACAAAATTTGAGCATGACCAACAATAAAATTTTATTGATTTATACCGGTGGCACCATTGGAATGCAAAAAGATAACAATTCAGGTGTTTTGGTTCCTTTCGATTTTTCGAAATTGATGGAGCAAATTCCCGAATTAAAATTGATAGATAAGCAAATTGATACATATGCCTTTGAGACGCCGATTGATTCGTCTAATATCAAACCCGAGCACTGGGTGAAATTGGCCCAAATCATTGCTCGACATTACGATATTTATGATGGATTTGTGGTTTTGCACGGTTCTGATACAATGGCCTATACGGCATCGGCATTGAGTTTTATGTTAGAAAATTTGTCTAAACCTGTGATTTTAACAGGATCACAATTACCTATTGGCGATTTGCGTACAGATGCAAAAGAAAATATTATTACATCTATTCAAATTGCCGGTAGTTATGATGGACAAACACCGATAGTACCTGAGGTTGGCATTTATTTCGAATTCAAATTATTAAGAGGTAACCGGACTATCAAATCAAGTGCCGAACATTTTAATGCTTTTCATTCACCCAATTATTTGCCATTGGCACAATCAGGTGTCGACCTGAAATTTTTCAGAGAAAGGATACTTCCTGTGCCGGACGGTATTTTTCAAGTTCACACCAAATTGATTTCCGAAATATTGGTTTTGCGTTTACATCCTGCTTTAACACCAAATGAGCTTACATACATTATAAATATACCCGGGTTAAGAGGTATAATATTAGAAACATATGGTTCTGGTAATGCCATGACTGATAAATGGTTTTTGAATACCTTGCAGGAAGCAATAAACAAAGGTATTTTTATTATTAATATTACGCAGTGTCAATATGGACGTATTGCGCCGTATAAATACGAAACAGGTAGGCGCTTGATGGATTTAGGCGTTATTAACGGTAAAGACTTGACTACGGAAGCTGCATTAACTAAAATGATGTATTTATTAGGTAAAAATTTAACCGACAAAACAATAAAAAGTGCATTTGAGCGGCCTTTAAGAGGTGAAATGAGCTTTTAAGAAAGTTTAACATATTATTAAAATCCTAAAAAAGATAATCGAAAATTAAAAAAAATGTAATTTTATAGCTTTTTTATATAATATGGCTGTTAAGTTTCGTTATAAGAGAAATAAAAAAACGAAATTTGGTGTTTCCATCAAAACAAATTATATTTGTGGCGCTGGAGAGATGACCGAGAGGCCGAAGGTGCACGCCTGGAAAGCGTGTGTGCGCCACAAGCGTACCGAGGGTTCGAATCCCTCTCTCTCCGCTAACTTGAAAAAAGATAATTAATAATCAATAATAAAAAAGAAAAGTTAAATCACTATTAAATTAAAATCGATATGAAAAAAGTATTTACGATCCTAGCTATTGTAGGAATGTTATTTTTTGTAACAACTAACATTCAGGCGCAAGAAACCAAAGCGCAAACGGAAAAAAAAGTAGAAAAAACTAAAAAAGCTGATGATGCCCAAACGACTACTTCCTTTCATCAAGAATTAAAAAAACGTTTTGTTGAAGGTGGCCCTGCATTTATGGGTATTGTACTTTTAACTTTAATCTTAGGTTTAGCAGTAGCTATTGAAAGAATTATATATTTATCTTTCGCTGATACTAATACTGATAAATTATTAGAAGAAGTAGAGCAAGCTTTAGATGAAGGAGGCGTAGAAGAAGCCAAAGAATTGTTAAGAAATAAAAAAGGCCCGATCGCTTCTATCTTTTATGAAGGTTTAGAACGTATGGACGAAGGTGTTGATGCAGCTGAAAAAGCCGTAGTATCTTATGGTAATGTTCAAGTAGGACAATTAGAAAAAAATGTATCTTGGTTAGCTTTATTTATTGCTGTTGCGCCTATGTTTGGATTTATGGGAACAGTTATCGGTATGATTCAAGCCTTTGATAAAATTGAAGCAGCCGGTGATATGCAACCTTCATTGGTAGCTGGTGGTATTAAAGTCGCTTTATTAACAACCGTATTTGGTTTGATTGTGGCTATCATCTTACAAGTTTTCTATAATTTTATCATCGCAAAAATCGACAGCATTGTAAACAAAATGGAAGATGCTTCTATCTCATTAGTCGATTTATTGGTAAAATATAGTCACAACAAAAAATAAGATTTTACAAATGGAAAATAAAACTCTAAAACTCATCACAAAAATCATTGTGGGAGCCATAGCTATTATTAGCTTCGTGCTTTTCATTATGATTATGAAAGACCCGGATAATGCTGATACTGCTATTGATGCCATGCTAAATTTTACTTATTTGGTATTAGCCTTTGCAGTTATTGCTTCTATTTGGGTATGGTTGAAAGATTTACTTTCACACCCGCAAAAATTAAAACAAACAGCTATTGTTACACTTGTATTTTTAGGTATTGTTGCTTTTTCAAAATATGTTTTAGCGTCAAACCAACCGGTTCATTATTATCCAAATATTAATGTAGATGCCAAAACATCTAATTGGGTAGATACCGGATTATACACTTTTTATATATTAGGAACTATTGCTGTTTTGTTAATGTTTTTATCTCCTGTATTATCTGCATTAGGTAGTGGTGGCAGTGCTTCTACAGAAGAAGTATATGAGGAAGAAGCCGAATAACTAAAGAGAGACTAATTTAAACTATTAACAATGGCTAAAAGAAAATTACAAGAAATAAATGCCGGGTCAATGGCAGACATAGCTTTTTTGCTATTAATTTTCTTCTTGGTTACGACCACTATGGAAAGTAACTATGGAATCAGAAGAAAATTACCACCGCCAGATTCCGAGCAAACTGAAAAGCCGCCGGTTATTAAAAAGAAAAATGTTTTGGAAATTGTTATTAACGGACAAGACCAAATGCTTATTGAAGAAGAACCGGCAGATGTCAAAGATGTCAAAAAAATAGCTATTGATTTCATTACTAATAATGGTAAGGATCCGAAATCATCTGATAGTCCGCAAAAAGCAGTTATTAGTATTAAGCATTCGCGTGAAACTTCTTATAAAAAGTATATTTCTGTTTATAATGAGCTCATCGCTGCATATAATGAAATCAGAAATCGCTATGCACGCCAAAAATATGGTAAGCCTTTTGACAAATTAACCGAAGAAGAACAAAAAGCAGTTAAAGAGGCCTATCCTCAGAAAATTGCTGAATCAACACCAAAAAGATAAATTATGGGTAAATTTTCAAAGAAAAAAGATAGTGGAACGCCGGCTATTTCAACGGCTTCCTTACCGGATATTGTATTTATGCTGTTATTCTTTTTTATGGTGGCAACAGTTATGCGTGAAAACGGTGAAAAGAAAGTAGTAGTTCGTTTACCGTCTGCAGATCAAGTGAAAAAAATAGAGAAAAAAGGTTTGGTATCATTTATTTATGTTGGAACACCAATTCCTAAATATCAAGCTAAATATGGTAAAGAACCTCGTATCCAGCTAAATGATGCTTTTGCTGATGTTAGTGAAGTTGGTCCTTTTGTGTTAAAGGAAAAGGCTGCCAAACGTGAGGAAGAAAAACCTCTGATGATTACTTCAATCAAAGCAGATGAAGATGTCGGTATGGGAATTATTACAGACATTAAAGAGGAATTGAGAAAAGTTAATGCTTTGAAAGTAAACTATTCTACTAAGAAGGGTAGTGTATTAGATAATCAATAACTAATTTTAAATTATTAAAAAAGCGTCACTTAAAGTGGCGCTTTTTTATTTTTTATATTTATTAGACTATTTGAAAATCATTGTTTGGCTTCATCAGCATTTTTCTTATCAGAAATTATTTCCTCATAACGTATAGGTTTATGTAGTGCTACCCATGATTTATAATCTTTATAACCTACCTTATCTTGATATTCTTTACTAACTTCCCAAATATGATCAACCGTAGCATCATCGGGTAGTTCTTTATTAAATAATTCTTTAAATATTTTTCCTATTTTATTGTCGGTTTTTTCTCGAATTTCTTGGTTGTAAGCTTCTAATTCCATATCAAAAGCTTGTGTATTTTTTTCCAAATATTCATCTAATAACCGTTGTGTCACCATAGAGCCGTGTTCTTTGGCGGTTTTAATATTCCCTTTACCTGTTACAGCATTTCCGATAGCAAAAACATTTTTATAGCCGGCAATACGTGATATATCTTCATCGCCTTCTGTTTTGATGCGGTCGCCATCATAAGGTACACCTTCTATTTTTTCCGGAATACTTCCAATAGAGGAGATAACCTGTTCAGTATATATTGGAAAGGTTTCATTTTTTATGGGGATCAATTTTCCATCATCTAAGGTTTGAAATTTTTGAAGAATTAAACCTTTGAGTTTACCATTTTCTTCAATATAGTCTACCGGTGTGGCTTCGGGAATAAAATCGAAATGAAATTTCTTTTTATAATTATCTAAGATTCGTTGAGAGACCACTTGCGCTTTTTCTTTAGCTTCTTGTGTGCCGCCTTGTGGTTGTTTTAAAGGCATGTGTTTTGCTTGACGACGATAAATTAAGGTTGCACCTTTTAAGCCTAGATCATCATATTTTAAGCCGAATTTTTCTAAATATTTATCAATGCCTTTTTTTTCCATTTCAAATTGATCAACCAATATGTCCTTTCCTAATTTTTCTTTCAGCGCTTTTTCTACCAATTCCATCATCACAATTTTCATAACATCTAAAGAGGCCAAGCCGCCACCTATTACAATTGCCCCATCTGTTATATCATATTGTTTACCTTTATAATCGGGCTCATGATAATGATTATACCATTTTAATAAGTCATTTTGATATATTAATTGGGTATCTTTAAACTTTTCAATTCCGGCAACAGGTAATGGACGGTCTTTCCATGCGCCGTTTGCTAATATTACTGCTGTAAATCCTAAATCTACCAAATCTTTAAAAGAAATATCCTTACCTACTTTTATATTCGGGATAAAACGGATTAAATTTTGATCTAATTTTTTATCTATCTCAGCTTCTTGTTTGTCTCTCAAATTATGATGCCATTTTGGTAATCCATCTTCCAATTTGCCATAGGGCAAAGTATTTTGGTCTAATACAACTACCCTAACGCCTTTATCAGCAAGCATTGCAGCAGCTTCCGAACCGGAAACACTACCGCCTACAATAGCTACATAATGGCTTTTCTTTTGTGAATGATCTAAATTTTTATTCCACATTTTTTATTAATTTACAAATTTTTACAAAGATAAAAAAAGTCCCTCATTTTTTATTTTATTTGTATTTTTAATTTTTATTCGTACTATGCGTAAAATTTATACCTTATTTTTATTAATCTATTTATTTGACATCAAAGCCCAGGAAGTTGTTAAGGATACTTTAAAACTTACTTTTATAGGAGATATTATGAGCCACGGTCCTCAAATAAGAGCGGCTCTTAAGGCTGACGGCTCATACGATTATACCGAAAACTTTTATTATTTAAAACCTTATTTTGACCATTCAAACTATGTTATTGCTAATTTAGAAACCACTTTGGGAGTTAAACCTTATCATGGTTATCCTCAATTTAGTGCACCACCCGATTTAGCTTCAGCTTGCAAAAAAGCCGGTATTAATGTGTTGGTTACGGCCAATAATCATAGCTGTGATAAAGGTCGGCGAGGGATACATAAAACGTTAAATATTTTAGATAGTTTGGTAATAGAACATACGGGAACATTTGAAAGTATACAAGCAAGGGAACAGAAAAATCCGCTTGTTTTAAAACGAAATAATCAGGTTATTGCTATTTTGAATTATACATATGGTACCAATGGATTGCCAATTCCGCGTCCAACTGTTGTTAATTTGATTCAAAAAAAACAGATAAAAAATGATTTACTTAAAGTTAAACAGTTAAAACCGGATTTGCTCATAGTCTTTTTGCATTGGGGAGAACAATACCAGCACCATCCGAATAAAAACCAAAAAGATTTAGTGAAATTTTTGCATCAAAATGGTGTCAGGTATATTATAGGTGCGCATCCGCATGTAATCCAAGACATAGTCTATAATGCTCAAACAGATCAATTAACAGTATTTTCATTGGGCAATTTTATCAGCAATCAGCGTACTTTTCCAAGAGATGGCAGTATGATGCTTGAATTATCTTTTGTTCAGAAAGAAGGCACGGATTTATCTTTAAGCCATATAAAAGTGCATCCGATTTGGGTGTATAAATTTAAAGAAAACTCAAAATGGCATTACCAAATATTGCCTGTTGAAAAATTTAAACATAAACCTGATTATTTTAATAATAACAAATCTTATCAGAAAATGATGAAATATTATAAACATTTTCAAACTTATAAGTATGAAAATTTAAGTAAAATCTAACATGCAGGCAAAAAAAACCTGGGTTTAATAAATCAAACCCAGGCTCCCCAATTATTATGAAAAAAACCGATTTATTTCATGCAATCGGCATATCTTTTAGCGACTTCATCCCAATTGATTACATTAAAGAAATCATTGATATATGCCCCTCTTTTATTTTGATGTTTTAAATAATATGCATGTTCCCAAACATCCATTCCTAATATAACCTCGCCTTTGCAGTCAACAAATTTCATTAAAGGATTATCTTGGTTAGGCGTGTGACAAATACTTAATTTTCCATGATTACATAATAGCCAAACCCAGCCACTTCCAAAGCGGGCACCACCGGCTTTTGTCCATTGCTCTTTAAAGTTTTCAAAAGAGCCAAAATCACGTTTAATAGCTTCGCTTAATTCTCCTTGTGGTATTCCGCCACCATTTGGTGACATAATTTGCCAATACAAAATATGATTCCAATAGCCACCACCATTGTTTCTAATAGCAGTATCATTAATATGGATGTCCTGTAAAATGTTTTCAATATTTTTATTTTCAAAGCAAGTATCTTTAATGGCAGCATTTAAACCATTAGTATAACCTTGATGATGACCTAAATGATGCACGCGCATTGTAGCTTCGTCGATGTAGGGTTCTAATGCATCGTATGTATATGGTAATTCTGGTAATTTGAAACTCATAATTTATTTTTTTTGATTATGTACAAAGATAAATGATTTGAAACCTGAAATAAAGTCTTTAAGTAATGTTTTTCTTATTGGCTTATAAATAAAATTTATGATTAAAATATGGTTTTAAAGTATATTATAATTGCAAAACATACTTTAAGTTGTTAAGTAAAAGCTTAAAAATTTTTATTTTCAAAAATAGTTGCCGGTTTAATTTTCATAAATATATCTTACCTTTGTGGTATGAATAGTAAACCGAACATTAGAAGTTTTGATTTAGATGAATTAAGCCGTTTTTTTGTTAAAAATGGCGAGAAATCATACAGAGCCAAACAGGTTTATGAATGGTTATGGAAAAAAAATGCCCGAAGTTTTGAAGAAATGACTAACTTATCTAAAAATCTTAGATTATTTTTAGATAACCATTTTAGTATTCCACATATAAAAATTAAAAAATTTCAACATAGTATCGACGGGACCATAAAAAATGCTATTGGATTACAAGATGACTTGGTTGTAGAATCAGTACTCATACCGGCAAAAAAACGCACAACAGCTTGTGTTTCATCGCAGGTAGGTTGTTCATTAGATTGTCATTTTTGTGCTACTGCCCGTCTAAAGCGCATGCGTAATCTCACCCCTGATGAAATTGTCGATCAGGTTATTGAAGCCGATAAGCAAAGTTGTGATTATTATGGACATTCACTTACCAATATAGTTTTTATGGGTATGGGAGAACCTTTACTTAATTATGATAACGTTATGCGTGCCGTAGAAAAAATTACTTCTGATAAGGCTTTGGGTATGGCAGCAAGACGTATTACGATATCTACATCAGGTATTCCCAAAAATATTCGTCGTATGGCCGATGAGAATGCAAAGGTTGGTTTGGCGGTATCTCTACATTCGGCAATTGATGATATTCGCACACAAATTATGCCGGTAAATAAAAGACAAGGCGGTTTGAAAGAATTATTGTCAGCTTTACAGTATTGGTATAATAAAACCAAAAGAAAGATTACTTTTGAATATTTGGTTTTTAAAGGAATAAATGATGATGAACAGTCAATAAAAGCATTGGTAGATTATGCTAAAAAAGTGCCATCTAAAGTCAATTTAATTGAATACAATCCCATAGATGCATCAGATAGATTTCAACAAGCAGATGCGCACATTTTAGAAGCTTATAAAACAGCCCTAAATAATGCAGGTATTGTTGCTACTCTAAGAAAAAGTAAAGGGCAGGATATAGATGCAGCTTGTGGTCAATTGGCCAATAAATTTGAATAAAAATTTGATTATGAAAAAAATAATTTTAGCATTTTTACTACTGTTAATCAGTAATTTACAGTCACAACAAACAGTTTCTACATTAAAAGAAGCTTTACAAGAATTTAAAAAATCACCGGCTTTAAAAGGAGCTCATTTGGGTATTTCTATTCGGAATCTTCAAAATGGTCAAGAAGTTTTTCAATGGCACGGCCAACAAAATTTTACGCCAGCTTCTAATTTAAAATTACTATATACTTTGGCAGCTATTGATCAATTAGGTAAGGATTTTCGTTATGATACGCAATTGGGTTATTCCGGTAAGATCGTTAATAATATGTTATTTGGTGATTTAATTATCAAAACATCAGGAGATCCGAGTTTCGGATCTATGAGAATGAAAGAAGATTACCGGCAACTCATGGAAGAAATGCTCTCTAAATTGCGAAATTTGGGGATAACAACCATAACAGGACAAATAGTTATGGCATGCAATGGGTGGCGATATCCTGCACCAGGCAGCTGGCCTATTGAAGATATAGGAAACTATTACGGTACAGGCGCTTGGGATTTTAATTTTAACGATAATCGTATTGATATATTTTTAAAACCAGGTGAACATATTGGTGAACCAACCGGATTGCTTAATACCGAACCCGAAATTGAAGGCATTACATATATAAACAAAGTTTTGACAAATGCTCCGGATTCAAATGATGAAGCCTATATTTATGCAGCTCCATTTGACACGTCGCGTTACATTTTAGGGACAATACCCGGCGGAAAAAAAATATTTAAAATAAAAGGAGGTATTCCGAATCCGCCATTGTCATTTTTAAAAATTTTTAAGAAAAAGTTGGTCGAAAACCATATCCAGGTTCAAAATATAGCTATTCGCAATGCTTATCCGAGTGAATTTAAACAAATTTGGCATCATCAATCTCAGCCTTTAATCATACTGGCAAAGTATACCAATGATTTTAGTATTAATCACTTTAGTGAAGCTTTAGCATGGTTACTTATTAATGGTGATAAACCTGCCAACGGATATTTAAATAAACGAGCTATACATGATTTTTTTGCACCTTATGGTTTTGAAGCTGCTGATATAGAAGATGGCAGCGGATTAGCCCCGGACAATTTGGTGCAACCGACTCAAATGACAGCATTTTTAAAATTAATGACCGATAAATTAGGCCAATCAACGGTTTTAGATATTTTACCTCATGGCGGTAAAGATGGCTATGCAAAATATTTTCTTAAGAAACATCCCATGCAATCACAGGTATGGGTTAAAAGCGGTTCGGTGAGTAAAGTACAAAATTATACCGGAATTTTTAAGGCAAAATCAGGGCATTATTACAGTTTTTCTATTATGACTAACTATTTTATAGGAACACACAAAGCCGTTAAAAAAGCTATTGAAAAATTGATAGTTGCTTATATGTCAGCGTTATAATAAAAATACTTTACATAAGTCCGGTAAATTTAAGCCTTACTTATTATTTTATAAAAATAAAACCATGTTTCAAGTTGGAAAAACCATTATTTCAGATGATTTATTTGAAGAAGAATTTGTTTGTAATTTAACAGCCTGTAAAGGTATGTGTTGTATAGAAGGCGATTCGGGCGCACCGCTACTAGATAATGAAAAAGTAATATTAGAGCAAATTTATCCTTTAATAAAAAATTATTTAACCAAAGAAGGTATTAATGCTATCGAAGCGCAAGGCAAATATGTTATTGATGTGGAAGGCGAGTTGACAACACCTTTGATAAATGGACGAGAGTGTGCGTATGTTACCAGATCTGATGACGGTACTTATTTGTGTGGTATTGAAAAAGCTTTTCGTGATAAAAAAATAAATTGGCCTAAACCTGTTTCTTGTCATCTATATCCGGTAAGAGTAAAAGATTTTCCTGAATTTCAAACGCTTAATTATCATCAATGGGATATTTGTAGCAATGCTTGTGAATTGGGGAAAACACTACAAGTTCCATTATATCAGTTTTTAAAAGAGCCTCTTATTAGAAAATTTGGACAAGATTGGTATGATGAAGTTGTTATTATTGCTAGAGAATACTT
>WGBX01000123.1 GCA_015494075.1 Flavobacteriaceae bacterium | reverse complement strand
TGAATCACAATGGGTTTCCGGTTTATTTTAGCCAAGATAAAAAATGGAATGAATTTTATAACTCCCAAAAAAGTTTGCCCAATAGTAGCATAAACAATATCTGCTTTTAAAATTTTATAACTTAAAAAATATGTTTTTATGTAGGAATAAAATTTTTGCCAATCAAATTGGCCGACTTTTTCATCAAAATAAGGTGTAGAAGTATTGATATTATACATTTTTTCACCCCATTTTTTAGAGATAAAATAATTGCATTGACTTTCGCCTGTAACCGGCGGCGGCAAAGGGCCAATTAGGGTAATTTTGGGTATTGAATGCTTGTTTTGCAAATTGTCTTTACTGAAAGTTTTACGACTGAAATAAGCTATAAATAAAGTAAATATGAGCACACCTTGGGCACGTTCTAAAATGTTTTCAAATAGCATGCTAATTGTAAAAAATATTAATATTACAATTAGAAAATATTGTTTGGTCTTATATGCTTTATAAGACAATCCTAAAAAGTAAAAGATAAAAACACATCCTAAAAAAAGACCGCCAATGATTAAAAAACTCATCAGTTGGTTATGAGTATTTAGTTTTTCCAGGTATAAATCATTTTCGCCTTCTTTTTTATATTGTTGAATCAGCAATGTTTTATGACTTCCCAAACCATGGCCTAAAAAAGGTGCTT
Source organism: Flavobacteriaceae bacterium (assembly GCA_015494075.1). Taxonomy (GTDB): domain Bacteria; phylum Bacteroidota; class Bacteroidia; order Flavobacteriales; family Flavobacteriaceae; genus WGBX01. The sequence continues at coordinate 11,036 of WGBX01000123.1, read as the reverse complement.
TCTTGAATAAATGCCATGCAGGTTTGTATATACGCAAATGTTTGCTTGCAGAGGTTTGGGTTGTAGAGCCGGCGGTTTGTATATTTAAAAGTCTTTTTTGCATTTTAGGTAAATTAATACTCAAAATGATCATTAAAAAGATACCGCTGCTTATCATTAGGAAGGTTTTTTTGGAGCGATAAAACCAAAATAAACTTAATATCCCAAAAAAAAGCCCTATAAATGCACCTCTTTTGGATAAAAGAAACATTATTGCTAGAAAATAAATTAAGCTTATACTATATAAAAACTGATTTTTTTTGTCACTTTCTTGGATCATTAGGTAAACAAGTATTAAAATAGAAAGGCCGACGTTAATGCTCAAATAAACAGGATGAATTTTAATTCCATTTATGTCAGGGCTGAGAAGTAAACCTTTGTAGTGATGAAGCCAATGGGCAATACTATAATGGTGTGGTGGTAAAAGCCATAGAAAAGGTATTAAACTTAATATGAAAACACTTACAGTATATATGCCAAGTGCTTTTTTTTCATATGATTCTAAATGTTTAAAAACCGTGTCATTGAGAATGGCAAAACCTAAAGGCAGAATGAGTAAGGCTAATTGCGTTTCAAATATAAAACTGCTGCCATAAGCTTTATTTTTTGAATAAACTAAACTTAAAATTAAACCAAAATATAATAAACTATTTAAAATGAAATATGTGGTTTTGAAGCTTTTTTGATAATTTAAAAAAGTACTGATTAAAAAAAATATTACGACAAGGCCACGTAACGGAGCAGGTATTATGAGTATCCCAAAAAGCATCAGAAATGCGCTGACCAATAACGAAAATTTTAATTTTTTATCAAGCATCTTTTTTAGGTCTTGTTAAATATAAATACATTAATAGACGTCCCAAAATAAATGGGATAATAAGGACAGCAATTATAACGCCGATATAATAAGCAATACCATTTAACAGATCGCCACGTAGCAAAAAAATTAAATATACGGCAAAATAAAAAGCCAAATACCTTTTTAAAATATGCTTTCCATTTAACCAATTTAAAAATTTCTTAATAATGGCCGCAAAAACAATGGCGCCAATTAGCACGCCTATAAAACCAAAGTTAATGTAAAATTCTGAGACCAAAGGATTGGATAAATTATCAAAATTAAAATGATATTTATCAATCAAAAAACGGCCAACAAGCTGACCTGTCCCCAAAGGTTTAAGCGTCCAGATACTACGAGGTATGAAAAATAATAAGGCGCCTAAGAGTTGATGTCCCCAACTGTAACCATGTATTTGAACATAGTCAATGGTAGCTAAAATATTAGCAAATGCATCGTAGTGTAAAGTGCTGAAAACTTTAATTAATCCTTCGTCGTTGCCTTTGCTCCATAATATAGACGGCTGTTGTATAATTTCATTTAAAGAAGCTGCCGTATGAGTAAATATTGCTACAGCCGGAAAAAGAATAATCATTGAAAAGAACATAAAGGTCATCATTTTTATGTTGCTATTTAATAATTTTGGATAAAAAAGGTAGATCAATGTAATATAAAGCGGCCCTAAAGCATTGCGTTTTTCCGTTAATGGATTTTTAAACCACAATAAAATTAATAACAGTAAAATCATGGCTAAGATAACCCAATAATAATTCATGTTTTTTTTGTTGCTTTTAGCCGTATAATACCTGGCTAAAATAATGCCGCCCAATGGTGTAAAAAGCAATGATTTGTTGATAACAAGGGTGTACATCTTGGACAAACTGCCTTTTTGCCAATAAGGTCGTTTTATCTCATCTAAAACAACAGGAAAAGTGTAGATAAAAATCAAGATGCTAATAAATAAAATACTATAAATTAAAATGGGCAAAATTTGTTGTTTTAAATCAGCGTATTTAATAACTACCGGTTGTATTTTTCTTTTAAAAAACAAATAAGCTATAAAAAAACATAAATTAAAACAAAAAATCAGAATATTTCCAAAGAGAATAAGTGCCGGTTGATAATTAAAATTATTTGGAAATTGAGCAGTTTCAAAATCAGTAAAATGTCCAATTTGAATAATGGGTGCCATCCATAAAAAAAGATAGTTAAAGACAATAAAGTTGGTTAGAAAAGGTGAAAATCTTTTTTCATAAAAAATATGATAAATCAATAAAATAAATAGTAAAAGTCCATTACTTAAAAATGCAAACCAAATAGTTGGATTTGCTTTAAAAGTAGCCATAAGAGCGGAACTGATAAGGACAAAAGTTAAAATTAATATTTTTCGTAATAGTGTCATTTTACAAGCTCTATAAAGGTTTTAGCCATATATTCTGTACTATAATTTTTTTTGCAGAAATCAACAATATTTTTTCGTTGACTGCTCCAATAACTTTTATTTTGAATTATATTTTTTAATTTTTCAACAAAATCATCAGAATTTTTATTGTCATAATATAAACTATTTTCATTTTCTATAATAGCTTCAATTTCAGGTGAATGTTTTTCTTCTTTGGCTAAAAGTATTGGTATGCCAAATGAAAAACTTTGAATTATAGATAAGCCGGCATATCCCGGCGAAACACTGAATATTGATTGATGGTAATATTTTTTTAGTTGTTTGTAATCATCTATTTGTCCCAATAATTTTATGCGATTTTCCAGTTGATGCTTTTTAATATACTGTTCGATGTTGTTTTTAAGAGGGCCGTCACCAATTATCATTAACTTCATATTTTCAGGTACTTGCGATATGGCTAAATGAAAGTGGCGGATTAATAAATCTACTTTTTTAGCTTTGGTTAATCTGCCAACATAAATAAGATTGTTCATATCCGAAGTTTGAGAATAGGTCATTAAACTTGCCGGATATAATGCATTGGGGGCAGCGGATATTTTCTTCAAAGGCATTTTTTTTTGCAAGTCATTTTGCTGTTGTTTTGTATATACGATAATTTGATTACTGAGTAGTCGCATTAAATGCCTTATTTTGTCACTGGTAGCATACATACCTTTTCTAGGCCAAGCATGCCCCCAAAGTATGGTTTTTTTACGGTATAATTTTCGTACAATCAAAAAAATCCAAGTGGTAATATTTCGTGGATTGAGTTCCATGACCAAAATATCATTACTGTTAATTAAAGACCAATACCCTTTTTGAAAAAGAAATTTACGGTTTAAAAGATAGTAATTATTAATTTTTTTATAGTTAATTTGAGTTGTGCTTATAACAGAAGGTGCAAAATAATTTTTGCCGGCATACAAATCGAATTTTGTTCCAAGGCTTTTATTAAGCATAGAAAAAAAATAAGTTCGGTAAGCGGGTGCTACCGCTTGTATAATTATTAATTTTTTCATGTTTTTTACTTTAAAATTCGATTTTTATATAACCACAAAGCTATTACCAATATAAAAAATTCGGTAGTAACTGCTGCCATGGCTACGCCATAAATATTGAAAAAATAAGCAGCAAATATAGCCAAAATGACATTAAATATTCCACCTGACAGCATTGGGATCATTCTTTCTTTATAAGCTTTAAGAGCAGGAAACAATAAGGATACATAAAGCATATTTAAACTCGCAAAAAGAGCTATAAAACCTAAAATTTTAAACACATGACTATACTGATTAATCTGTTGATTATGGTATAACAACTCTAAGATATACTTGCCGAATATTAGAATAATAAGGCTTAGGCTTAAACCGGCCATAAATATATATTTTTTGATATGTTGTATAAATTTTATTATTTCATTCTTATTTTTTTGAGCAAGCCATGGAAAAATTGATTGGTATAAAGGGGCAAACATTGATTTTAAAGCTATAACTAATTTTTCCATGCTGGCATATATACCGGCCATATTATCGCCTGCAATCATACCTAAAATAAATGTATTGCTAGATGTATAAAGACTTGTGGCAAAATTAGAAGTTAATAGTGAGATGTTTTCGCGTGTCATTTTTTTTAAATTGTATAATCTTGGTTTGACCCAATCAACATAAGATAAACTTAAAGCAAAGCCGGTGAGTCCGGCAATTATAAATCCTAAACTATTTAGTAAAGGCACTAAAATATAGTCTTGCTTAGTATGGACAAAAATAAATATTAAAACGGTGAAAATGCTTTTAGCCAATACATTGATAATGGTTACGATTCGCATTTTTTCAATACCTTGAAAAAGCCAAGCAGGGAAAAGTGCTTGCCCTAATACAAGTCCAAAACTCAATAAATAAACAATGGCTTCTTGATGAAATTTAGGAATGAAAAAAATACACAAAAGAAGCCCCAAAAAACTAATTAAAATTAAAATTAATTTTAAACTGAAAACACTCCAAAAATATCCGGATAAATCTTGTCTGTTATGCTTAATAAGTGATACCTCACGGGTAGCGCTGATATTAAAACCAAAATCGACTAAAATATTTAAAATGGCTGTAAATGATAAAGCCACCATTACCACGCCAAATTTGTCTGTTCCTAACGTTTTAATCAGAAAAGGTAAAACCAGCAGTGGCAATAAAAAGTTAGCCGCTTGTAATATCATCAAATAAAAATAATTGCTAACAACACGGTGTTTTAAATAGGATTTTATGTTATTGTTTATTTTCAATTTTTTAAATACCACTCATAAAGTTTTTTGATGCCATCTTCCAAACTAACTTTGGGTTGCCAGCCCAACCGGTTTATTTTGGAAGTATCTGTCAATTTTCGTAGAGTTCCATCAGGTTTGTCTTGATCAAAAAACAAAGCGCCTTGAAAACCAACAATTTTTTTGATAAGTTGGGCTAATTCTTTAATCGAAATGTCAGTACCTGTGCCAATGTTGATGTGAGTATTGCGTATCTCAGGTGTAAATTTTACCGGAGCAATATCACTTTGTCCAAATTGTTGAAAAAGGATGTCTTTAAAATCGATTTTTTCCATTAAATAGACACAAGCTTCTGCCATATCTTCCGACCATAAAAATTCTCTTTGCGGGCGTCCACTTCCCCATATTTCTACCAAAACGGTATTATTTTGATTTTTTATACCATGTTGCCGTAACATTTTCCTGATTTTTTCAGGAGATGCTTTTATTTGTAAATCGGCTTCAATGTTTTTCCAGTCTTTTTGTTCTAATAATTTTCCCAAATGCATTTTCCGGATTAAAGCAGGCAAAACATGTGAATGTTTCAAATCGAAATTATCATTAGGTCCATACAAATTTGTAGGCATTACTGATAAAAAATTGGTGTTGTATTGTAAATTATAACTTTCAACCATTTTAATGCCGGCTATTTTAGCAATAGCATAAGCTTCATTGGTATACTCTAATGGTCCGGTTAGTAAACTATTTTCCGGCATGGGTTGAGGTGCTTCTTTCGGATAAATACAAGTGCTGCCTAAAAATAAAAGTTTTTTTACATGATGACGGTAAGCTTGGTGTATAACGTTATTTTGTATCATCAAATTTTGATAAATAAAATCGGCTCGTTGAAGATGATTAGCCATAATACCTCCAACTTTTGCGGCTGCTAAAAAAACATATTCAGGTTGTGCCGATTTAAAAAATAAATCTACATCAACACTATTCGTCAAGTCGAGTTCTTTGTGTGTTTTTAAGATGAGGTTGTTATAACCTTTTTTATGCAGCACATCAACTAATGCACTGCCAACCAATCCGGTATGTCCGGCAACATAAATACGTGCATTCTTTTCCATTATTCAAAATTTCTAGGGATAGTAAAACCATTGTCTTTCAGCAATTTTTCTTTTCTCATTAGCTCAAGGTCCGATAAGGTCATTTCTTTTATTAAATCATCTAAACTGTATTCCGGAGTCCAGCCTAGTTTTTTTCTGGCTTTAGTAAAATCTCCAACTAATTGGTCAACTTCAGTAGGTCTGAAATAGCGTTTATCAACTTCAATGATTATTTTTCCTTCTTGCAATTGAAAATCGGGATGGTGACATTTTTTTATTATGCCAACTTCTTCGGCGCCTTCTCCTTCAAAACCAATTTCAATACCTAAATTTTCAAAAACTTTAGAGACAAAATTTCTAACACTCGTTGTTATACCGGTAGCAATTACCCAATCATCAGGCTTGTCATGTTGCAAAATTAGCCACATCATTCTTACATAGTCTTTGGCATGACCCCAGTCACGTTGTGCCTCTAAATTGCCTAAATATAATTTTTCTTGTAAGCCTAGAACAATTTTAGCAGCAGCACGTGTTATTTTTCGACTCACAAATGTTTCGCCACGCAATGGAGACTCATGATTAAATAAAATACCATTAGAAGCAAACATCCCGTAGGCTTCACGGTAGTTAATGGTAATCCAATAAGCATAAAGTTTTGCTACTGCATATGGACTACGTGGATAAAAAGGCGTTTGTTCCGTTTGAGGTATTTCTTGCACCTTGCCAAACAATTCTGAGGTGGAGGCTTGATAAATTTTCGTTTTTTTTGTCAAACCTAAAATTCTTACGGCTTCCAAAATTCTTAAAGTTCCTAATGCATCGGCATCTGCAGTATACTCAGGCATCTCAAAAGAGACTTGCACATGACTCATGGCGCCCAAATTATAAATTTCATCCGGTTTAATTTCCTGAATAATTCTAATAAGATTAGTGCTATCCGTTAAATCACCATAATGCAAAATAAAATTTCGATCCGGCTTGTGAGGATCTTCATATAAATGATCAATCCTGTCAGTATTAAATAAAGATGAACGTCGTTTTATGCCGTGTACTTCATAACCTTTGTTAAGCAAAAACTCGCTTAGGTATGCGCCATCTTGCCCGGTTACTCCTGTAATAAGTGCCTTTTTCTTTTTCACTTAAAAATTTTTTTATTAAACATCAAATTTAATTAATAAAACTTAATTCAGTAAACTTTTATAAGATTTTTTATATACTATTTTTATATTTAAAATAACAGTTTTTTAACATTTAACAAGCACTTTAAGGTGTATTTTTGTTTTATTAAAATATAAATCATGAGAAAAATATTATTATTAGGGCTCGTTATTCTGTTTTTGAGTAGTTGTCAACAACAAGCTGAAACTAAGTCTAAAACAGTTTCATCTCAGGAAGATTTGGGATTAAATTTGAAAAATATGGATACAACAGTAAGACCACAAGATGATTTCTATACATATGTCAATGGTGAATGGATGTCAAAAACCAAAATACCGGCAGATCGTAGCCGTTGGGGAAGTTTTGATGAACTACGAAAAAAAACAGATTATAATACTTTAGCAGTGCTAAATGAAGCGCGAAAAAATAATAGTTATACCAAAGGTACTGATGAACGAAAAGCATTAGATTATTTTGCCTCCATTATGGATACTACAAGTCGTAATACTGCCGGGATAAAGCCTATTATGCCGTATATACAACAAATAAATCACATAAAAAATAAGCAAGATGTAGCCAAATTTATGCAAACGGCCGAACCTGTTTTAGCCTCGGCATTTTTTGGGGTTGGTGTCCATGCAGATATGAAAGATAGTAATAAAAATGTTTTATATGTATACCCTGCAGGTGCAGGCTTGCCGGAAAGAGACTATTATGTAGCACAAGATGAAGATGCTAAAAAAATTAGAGAGCAATATAAGGCGCATATTGGCAAAATGTTGAAGTACCTCGATAAAAATCCTGATGAAATTGCACAAGCTCAAGACAATATTATGCGTATTGAAACCAAGTTGGCCAAAGCTAAATTAACCAAAGAAGAAAGACGTAAACCAGAGAATACTTATAATCCCATGACTGTAGACCAATTACAAAAATTGGTTCCGGATTTTGATATAAATTCCTATTTAAAAGCTTTAAATATTGACGTTAATAATTTGATAGTTAGCCAGCCTAACTATATGAAAACATTTAATGAAATATTTAAAGATGAACCGGTACAGGCTATAAAAGATTATTTAACGTGGAATACATTTAGAGGTGCGGCAGGAACTTTATCAACCGGTATCTCTAATGCAAATTGGGAGTTTTATGGCAAAACATTAAGCGGACAAAAAGAACGTAAACCTTTAGACGAACGTGCCTTATCAACTGTTAATTGGACAATAGGAGAGGCTGTTGGTAAATTATATGTCAACAAATACTTTCCGCCTGAAGCCAAAAAGAAAGCGCGTGAAATGATAACATATTTGCAAAAAGCTTATAAAATACGTATTAATAATTTGCCTTGGATGAGTACGGAAACTAAGCAAAAAGCTATTGAGAAGGTCGATAGATTACAGATAAAAATCGGTTATCCTGATAAATGGAAAGATTATAGCAATTTAGAAATAAAATCACCAGAAGAAGGTGGAACTTATTTTGAAAATAGTATGGCCGTTTCACAATGGAACTTTGATAAGACTATTGCAAAATTGAACAAACCGGTGGATAAAACCGAATGGGGAATGCCGCCGCAAATTGTTAATGCATATTATAATCCGTCCTATAACGAAATTGTTTTTCCGGCAGCAATATTACAACCGCCATTTTATGATTATAAGGCAGATGAAGCAGTAAACTATGGTGGAATGGGTGCTGTTATCGGACATGAAATTTCGCATGGTTTTGATGATCAAGGTGCCAAATTCAACGCTGAAGGTAATTTTGAAAATTGGTGGACGAAAGAAGATTTTGAGAAGTTTAATAAATTAGTCAAAAGATTGGCTGAGCAATATGATAAAATTGAAGTTTTACCCGGTGTTTTTGTCAATGGTACTTTCACTTCCGGTGAAAACATTGGCGATTTAGGTGGTGTAAATTCGGCATACACAGCTTTACAAGAATATTATAAAGATCATGGAAAACCCGGAAAAACTCAAGGCTTTACACCCGAACAAAGGTTTTTTATGTCTTGGGCTACCATTTGGCGTACCAAATCTCGAGAAGAAGCTTTAAAAAAACAAATTAAAACCGACCCACATAGTCCAGGGCAAGTGCGTGCTGTTCAACCTTTAAAAAATGTTGATGCTTTTTATACTGCCTTTGATGTTAAACAAGGGGACAAGATGTATCTAAAACCTGATGAACGGGTAAAAATATGGTAATTAATTTTCTTAACATGAAAGCCCGGTTTTTTTGCCGGGTTTTTTATGAGTATAATATTTTTTTATTTGCAAATAAAATACCTTTATAGTATTTAGGGTGTTGAGTAATAATGGTTACGTAGTTTTGTGTTGTTAAATAATTAAAATAAAAAAATATGAGTTTAGTAGGTAAAAAAGCCCCGAATTTTAAAGCCGTTGCTGTGGTAAACGGTGGCGAGTTTCAAGAAGATTTTTCATTAGAACAATTTAAAGGACAAAAAGTTGTTTTCTTTTTTTATCCATTGGATTTCACTTTTGTTTGTCCCACAGAAATTATTGCTTTTCAAGAACAAATAGCCGAATTTGAGAAAAGAAATACCGTTGTGGTGGGTTGTTCAATCGATTCACAATTTTCTCATTGGGCATGGCTAAATACGCCGCAAGATAATGGTGGTATTCAAGGCGTTAAATATCCTTTGGTAGCTGATTTGGATAAAACTATTTCTATGAAATATAATGTTTTAGGTGGAGAATATGTGATTGATGAAAATGGAGAAATGGCATTTGAAGGAGAACCGGTTGCTTTCAGAGGTTTGTTTTTAATTGATGAAGATGGTGTTGTACAGCATGAATTGGTAAACAATTTAGGATTGGGTCGTAGTGTTAAAGAAGTTCTACGCCTGATAGATGCTTTAACGCATTTGCAAAAATACGGTGAAGTATGCCCTGCTAATTGGGAAGAAGGACAAGAAGCTTTATCGCCTACATTTGAAGGCATTGCCGATTACTTATCTCACAAAAAATAATATGAGTTACCGTTATCAATTAAAAAAGCTGCCTTTTCGGCAGCTTTTTTAATTTAAATGCGGATTTAAAGGCGCATTTTGCCAAATTATATTTTTAGGATTTACTGCTACGATTTTTTCTTTCCAAATATTTTTCGGGTTCAATTGGAACAAATCAATATCATTAGGTGTTATAAACCAAGCTTTTTCTTTAACTTCTTTTTTTAATTGACCGGGCGCCCACCCACTATAGCCTAAGAAAAATTTTATATGACGTTCATCGATACTTTGATTTTTTAAAAGTAGTTTGATAATTTCAAAATCGCCACCGATATATAAATTGTTTTTTATGTCAAATAAAATTGAATGAGGAATTAAATCCGGCTTGTTGTGTAAATAAAACATATTGCTGGGCTCAACAGGACCACCATTCCATAATTGTATATTAGTTGGAATTTCATCAAAAATATCATTTAGTCGCAGTAACAATGGCTTATTAAGAATAAAACCCATACTACCTTTTTCATTGTGTTCCGTTAATAAAAGAACCGATTGATTAAAGATATGGTCCATCAATAACTCAGGTGTTGAAACTAATATTTTTCCATTGGTCAATTTCATGTTTGTTTGTTTATAAGTAATTTATCTCAAAAATGATACCAAATAAAAGACTAAATCATAAGGGCAAAAAAAAAAGCCGCTTTTTGAAAAGCGGCTCCTTACTGAACTTTAATTTTTTAGTTTACAGAATTAGCTAATTCAGAACCGGCTTTAAATTTAACTACTTTTTTGGCAGGAATTGAAATAGGTTTCCCGGTAGCAGGGTTACGTCCTTCACGGGCTTTGCGTGTTTGTACTGAAAAAGTTCCAAAGCCTATCAATGAGACTTTATCACCGCTTTTTAAAGCACCTTCAACATTTTCTAAGAAAGATTCTAAGGCCTTTTTTGCAGCAGCTTTTGAGATACCGGCATCTTGAGCCATAGCATCAACTAATTGAGATTTGTTCATAATCGTGAAATTTTATAAATTACTGTTTAACATTGCAAATATAATATTTTTTTTTAAAAATTTTTAAAACTATCCGAAAAGCTCGTATTTATGCGGGATTCATTAACTATTTTATTTTTTATAAACAGTTCTGATGTTTGATGTGTATTTAAATTGTAAGATAAATAAAATCTATTAATATGCAGACATACAGTTGTTTATGTTTATTTTTGCAGGCGCTAAATTATATTTTAATGC
>WGBX01000122.1 GCA_015494075.1 Flavobacteriaceae bacterium | reverse complement strand
GTTATTACCCCTGTTAAAAAAGTGATAATATTTCGATGATTCTATTGGAACTGTTTTCATTTTTTGTTTTTTTGTTCTCAGACCTACTAGGTTTTAGAAACCTAGCAGGTCTTGTTAATATACTAATTTTCAATATATTAAAAAAATATTTTAATTCTTTGAGACCTAGTAGGTTTTAGAAACCTACTAGGTCTGATGCTATTCATAATTTCTAACCTAAAATACTCATTATTTTTAATCCTAGACCTACAAGGTTTTGAAAACCTAGTAGGTCTTATTGATATTCTAATTTTCAATTTATTAAAAAATGTTTTAGTTCTTTCAGACCTATCAGGTTTTGGAAACCTAACAGGTCATTTGGTTATTTAGACCTAGCAGGTTTTAGAACCTACTAGCTCCGGTGATAATTTTATAGTCAAATGCTTTTATTGTTTGTCCGTTATACTTAATATCTTTATCTGATTTATTAAAAACCGCTGTAATCGAATCTTGAAAATAACGTCTTTTGATGATTAAAATATCTTCTTTCTCTTCGACTTTTGTACTGCCATAGAGCAATGCCATCGAATTTTTTCGAAAAGCAATGAGCTTTTTGACTTGCTGCTTTAAATTTTTCTCATGTTTGTTTAAGCCTTCAAATTGCATCATTCTACGATTGTCGGGGTCGTTGGCACCGGGCATTCCGTATTCATCACCGTAATAAATGCAAGGCACACCGGGAATCATCAAATTAAAAGCTTGCAATTCTTCCAATTTGTGATAGGCCGTTGTATCTGACACCTTAATTTTTCTATCCCAACCGGCTTGTTTACCATCTTCATCAAACTTGACATCACCCGACGCATAACTGATAAAACGCACGCGGTCTTGGTTGCCCGAAATATTTCCCATCAAATTATGCTGTCCGTAAAAATATAAAGCTTCTTGCAAAGCATCGGACAATCGGCTCAGCGGCTCATCTTTTTTGGCAAAAACCGCTACGGCAGCATCATAAAGGTTGAAATTGAATTGTCCGTTGAGCATTCCGCTATTGATATAACTGCGAATGAGTTGCGGACTTCCGTAAGTTTCGCCAATTTGATAAATAGGTCTGTTAACTTGCGTTTTAATTTTATGTGTCAAAGTACGCCAATAATCCAACTGGATATGTTTGGTAGCATCGTGACGAAAGCCGTCTATATCAAAATTTTTCAACCAAAACATCGCTGAATCGGTCATTTTTTCTACAACTTCGTGCTTTGAGAAATCAATAGTCGGCAAAAAAGTGTCAAACCAAGTGGTCAAGCGGTGCGAATCCCACTTTTCTGTGTTCATCGTACCGTCAGGCAAATACAAACTGGTAAACCAATCGGGATGTTGTTTGTAAAGTGGATGGTCTTTATGCACATGATTGGCAACATAATCTAAAATAATATTGGTGTTTTGCTGATGCGCTTTTTGTATCAATTCCTTTAAAGATTGTGCATTTCCGAAGCGCATATCAATTTTGATATTTGAAACAGGCCAGTAGCCGTGATAACCTGAAAATTTAGTTGGTGGTTTTTGCCAATGTCCATAAGCTTTATCCGGATTTTTAAGGATGGGCGATAACCATAATGTATTGATACCTAAATCTTTAAAATAGCCTTGATCGATAGCTTGCACGACCCCTTGAATATCGCCGCCTTTAAAATTGACTTTGGGTAAAACGCTGTCACTTTTAATTGGTTTGTCGTTGGTTAAATCGCCATTTTTAAAACGATCGACCATCAAAAAATACATAATTTGCTTGTGAAAATCATTTCTTGGTAAATCATTCGTATTTGCGACTACGTTTCCATTGATAATAGGTATCAAAACATCATTAGAACGCCCGAATTTATTATATGCATATAAACGAATATTTGTTTCACCTTTTAAATCTTGCGGTATTTTGATATGAATTTTTCTACCCTTTATTTGAACATTTTTATCATTCAATAACTTATTTTGAGCATACACTAATACGCCGTCAAAATCTTTGGAAGACACGACGTCAAAAGCATTATTTTGGTAGGTATCGGTTTGCAAAAAAGGTGTTTTGTCCAAATTCATAGAGATTTGGTACAAAGAATTAAATCCCCCCATGCCATTACTGACTTTTTGCGGATTTTCAGGGTCTAATATTTCCTTACCATCTACGACAAACAAATATTGATAATTACCGGGGTCTAAATTCACTTTGTAATACCAACCTAAACTATCTTGTTGCATATCAATATTTTGCCAACCGGTTATTTGACTTTTGAATTGTACTTTTTTGGCTTTGGTACCGGAATATCTGAAAATAACTTCCTTTTTCGTACTGCTATACAAGGGAACATCTACGAAAAGGTTTTGCGAATAAATTCGTAAATTTTCTACCGGTTTAAAACTTTGATTTGCCAAAATTTGAAGCGTATCTTCCCCTTTCTTCCAAAGTAATTTATAATGCTGTGAACGCGCAAAAGAATCTATTTTCTTTGGATATAAAATGTAATCGGATAGTATGATTTTGGTCGTATCACGGTTCATATATACCGGTGTATTCAAGCCCTTTGACAATTCGAAATGTTGATTATCAACTTTTTTATTATCGTTTTGACAAGATGACAAAAACAACATAATTAATATGACTACTAATTTTTTCATTTGTTTGTTATTTTAGTTCTTAGACCTACTAGGTTTCTAAAACCTAGCAGGTCTGTTAACACTTTAATTATCAATTTTTTAAATAATAATTCTTTATCTTTTGAGACCTAATAGGTTTTGCCAACCTACCAAGTCTTTTTTTATATTGAGACGCACGGACGTGCGTTTTTACTTTTTTTATAGACCTACTAGGTTTTAGAAACCTAGTAGGTCTGTTAACACTCTAATTATCAATTTTTTAAATAATAATTCTTTATCTTTTTTGAGACCTATCAGTTTTTTAAAACCTAACAGGTCTTTTTTAACCTCCGACCTAGTAGGTTTTACCAACCTGCTAGGTCTGTTAATTTACTCATCTACGGGTATTTACCTTTCATTTTAGACCTTTCAGGTTTTTGAAAATCTAACAGGTCTTATTTGATTTCGATAATCATACTCGTTTTTCCCGGTATTTTATAATCTTTATCGAAATGGATATTTTTGCCGGAAATAATCTCTTTTCCTTGCAAATTATTTTGCAAGCCTTCTTGATAATCATTCCAATGAATCGTTTGCGTATCGTTATTATTATTGATGATCACCATAACTTTTTCATTGGAAGCCATTCTGAAATATACATACATATTATTGACCGGCACGTAATGCAAAAATTTACCGGAATGAATGGCTTGACTGGTTTTTCGCCAATGTAATAATTTTCTGGTAAAATCAAAATAAGCAGCTTGCGCTTTCGTTCGTTCTTCCGGTATGAAAGCACTTTTATTATCTGAAGCCCAACCTCCGGGAAAATCTTTTCGGATGTCGCCATCGCCGTTTAACTCTTTGTTACCGGTCATCCCGATTTCATCACCGTAATAGAGTTGTGGGATCCCGCGAACCGTCAATATCAACGTCATAATCAATTTATAAGTTTTTAAATCTTGATGATAATACGTATTAATCCGCGTGATATCGTGATTGCCTGCAAAGACCAATAAATTGTTTGGATTAGGATATAAAAAATCATTGGTAAAATTGTTATAAGCCCTAATCATCCCCTGATTCCAAGTTTGCTTTTCCTTAAACATTGTGATAATGGCATCGTGAAGCGTGAAATCCATCACCGTTGGTAAGTAACTGTTATAGTGTTCAATAGCACCTATTTTGCTGTCTTTTTGCCAATAAGCAATTTGTGCTTGGTCATGCATCCACACTTCCCCGACGATATTAAAATTAGGATATTCATTCATTATGGCTTTTGTCCATTGGGCAATGGCATCTTTGTCATTATACGAATACGTATCAACTCGCAAACCGTCTAATCCGGCATATTCAATCCACCAAATCGCATTTTGAATCATATATTTCAAAAGCAAAGGATTTGCCTGATTCATATCGGGCATCGTGGTATCAAACCAGCCGTTCATACAAGCTTTGGCGTCTTTTTTGGTAGCATTCGGGTCAAATTGCGTTGTCATCCGGTAGTTACTACGCTTAAAACCTTTTTCACCGTCTTGCCAATAATGGATAAAATCTTTATCGGGTAAATCTTGTATCATCCAATGTTTGCTACCCCAATGATTGGTGACATAATCCATTATCAATTTCATTTTTCGTTTGTGCAATTCATCTGCCAAACGCTTATAGTCGTCATTAGTGCCATAACGTGGATCAATGCGATACAAATCACTTATCGCATAACCATGGTAAGAATATGCCGGTTCATTATCTTCAAGCAAAGGCGTTGACCATAAAGTAGTTATGTCTAAATCTTGCAGGTAATCCAAGTGTTGGATGATGCCTTCAATATCACCTCCGTGTCTGCCACCGGCAAAATTCCGATTAGCTTTTTCTGCCATGCCGGACATATTATCATTCGTCGGATTGCCATTGGCAAAACGGTCGGGCATCAATAAATAAATCACATCGGACGTATCAAAACCTTTGCGTTGTGTCGAATATTTTTTGCGTTTTTTGAGTTCGTAAGGAATACTAAATTGCTTATTATCCGATTGGAAACTGATTTTAAATGTTCCCGGCGGCATCCCTTTGGTATCCATCAAAATGAATACATAATTCGGATTGGTAGTCGTGTCTACTTTGAGTAATTTGCCTTTGGATAAAGCAACTTGATAATCCGCTATTCTTTCTCCATAACAGAGTATCTGCAAAGTCGTGTTGTGCATTCCTGCCCACCAAAACGGCGGTTCCACTCTTTTTATCTGGCTATGCAGTAAAAGATTGGTAGTCAATAATATGATGGTGATATATTTTTTCAATTTTGATTTTTTTTGAGACCTACTAGGTTTTTAAAACCTAGCAGGTCTGATTCTATTTAGCATTTAGAGATTTCTCCCCGAAAAATCGGGACAAGCTGTCGCCCTAGCGTCGCTCTGTCGAAATGACAAGCATTCTTATAATTGTATATCTTGATGGCCTTTTAAACGGACTTCTTTATCTTTCAAATAAAATGTAACCGCTTCATCGGACAAATTACTGATAATGGTTTCAGTTTGGCTTTTATATATTTTTAAAATGATACCATTATAGTTAATTTTAAAAGCATAAGATTGCCATTGTTTGGGTATTTTCGGATTAAAAGTCAATTTGTTATCAAAATTTCGCATGCCGCCAAACCCTTGCACAACCGACAACCACGTACCTGCCATACTCGTAATATGCAGCCCTTCATCTACTTCGTGATTGTAATCGTCTAAATCCAAGCGGGCTGTACGTAGGTACATTTCATAGGCTTTATCATCTTTGCCGATAGAAGATGCCAAAATACTGTGTACACAAGGTGATAGTGACGATTCGTGAACTGTCAGTGGCTCATAAAAATCGAAATGACGGGTTAAATCTTCTTGATTAAAACGATTTTCAAAAAAATACAATCCTTGTAAAACATCCGCTTGTTTGATATAGCATGAGCGTAAAATTCTATCCCA
>WGBX01000121.1 GCA_015494075.1 Flavobacteriaceae bacterium | reverse complement strand
TTTTGAAATTTTTTTTCGTCTTCAATTTTACTAACCCCGATAGATGATCCGGCATTGACCGGTTTTATAAAAAAAGGCAGGCCTAATTTTTCTTTAATTTTTGAAAAAGAAATTTTGTTTTTTTCATTTTTATGAAAAACTAAAAAATCAGCCACTAAAAGGCCGTTTTCTTTAAGTAATTTTTTGGCAATATATTTGTCCATCGCTATTGCGGACGAAAGTAAATTTGGCCCGACAAAAGGTATATTGGCTAATTTTAATAGACCCTGAATTGTTCCATCTTCTCCGAAAGTGCCATGTAAAATAGGAAAGGCCACATCAATAATTTCTTTTTTTTGAGGATTGTTAAGAAAATACAATTCTTTTTTTTCTCCTAAAATCAAGTTTACTCTTTGTCCGTTGTTTTTTAATTTAATTTTTTCAGGATCATTGGGAAAATCTAAAAAATTATCTTTTTCATAGTTAAACCATTCCCCTTTTTTATTTATGCCTATTAAAATGATTTTGTATTTTTCTTTATCAATTGCTTCAATAATATTTTTTGCGGATTGCAAAGAAACCTGATGTTCAGGTGATTGCCCTCCGCAAAGAATTGCTAAATTTAATTTCTTCATATATTATATTTTACGTAATTTAAAGATATTTGGCAAATTTTTATGTTTTTCTAATTTATTTTAGGGTTTTGTGTATTTTTCGTTTTACTCTTTGCTTCGAGATCCTGAACCGAGTTCAGGATGACATGGGAACCATATGTCACTCTGAACTTGGCTCAGAGTTTCGTGTCAAACCACTGTCATTCTGAATTTAGTTCAGAATCTCGTAGTTTTTAGATTTTGTCCTATTTTCCGAGACCCTGAAATAAATTCAGGGTGACATAGAGAAACGAGATATTGAAATAATACTGAAATAAATTCAGCATGACATGAAGTAAATGAGACGCTGAAATGTTCACTATTTTCTTTTTTTAAAATTCCATTATAATAAAAAGTATGAAAGATAAAACTAAAAAAATAATTATTTTTATTTTACTTTTGTTGGGTGCGCTAATTCCAATTAGCGTGGTTTTTTTAATTTCCAAAGTGCCAAATAATTATCCTAACAAAAGAGTGAAAACAGGTTTTAATAAAAAGATTTCAGAACTATCCTTTTCAACCCCCGAGAAAGTAAGAGGAATTTATCTAACCGGTTATTCATTTGCCAATAAAAAAGAAAGAGATAGATTGATTTCTTTTGTGGATGAAACAATTATCAATACTATGGTAATAGATATTAAAGATACAACCGGAAAATTAATGTTTTCTCCGCAAAATGAAAAATTAAAAAAAATACCTCTTTCAAAGTATGCTTTAAAAAATGTAGAATTTGTTAAACTTTTAAAAAATTTGGAAGATAAAAAAATTTATACTATTGCTCGTATTACCACTTTTCAAGATCCGACAGCGGTTAAAATTTTTCCGGAACTGGCTTTAAAAAACAGATATGGAAAAATTTGGAAAAATTACGGAGGTGTTTCGTGGTTAGATATGACAAATAAAGATGCTTGGGAGATTCCTGTTTTGTTAGCCAAAGAAGCGTATTATTTGGGCTTTGACGAAGTTCAATTTGATTATATTCGTTTTCCCTCGGATGGAAATTTAAGAACTATAAAATATAAAAATCCTCCCAAAGGAGGAAAAAGGTATCAAGTTTTAAAAGAATTTTATAGTTTTTTAGACAAAGAGTTGGAAAATATTAAAATTCCTAGATCAATTGATTTGTTTGGTTTAACTTATAAAAAAAGAAAAAACAAAGAATATGATTTAAATATCGGGCAAAGAGTGGTGGATGCCGGCCAGTATTTTGATTATTTGTCCCCAATGGTTTATCCCTCTCATTATCCGGTTGGTTATATGGGGTTTAAAAATCCGGCTCTTTTCCCTTATGAAATAATTAATGATGCTTTAAAGGACGGAGAATTTATTTTAAAAAACAGTAGTTCAACAAAAGCATTATCTCGTCCATGGTTACAAGATTTTAATATGGGCGCTTTCTATGGAAAAGAAAAAGTAAAAGCGCAAATAAAGGCATGTGATGAAAATAATGTTTCCGGTTGGATATTATGGAACCCTTACAATCGTTATACAAAAGAAGCTCTTTTAAAAGATTAAAAAACACCGGGATCTCGGTGTTTTTTTATTGGCTCCGAACATTGAACGAAATCCGAACTTTTTTCAAAGAAAATCCTGACGCTGACTTCTGATTGCCGCCTGCAGGGCGGCAATCCCACCCAGCGGCGGCGCTCGCCTGACGGCGAGCAAAACAGAAAATTTTTCCAATTATTTTTGCGCGCGCCATTTCCTTTTTATCTTTTCCTTTAAGGAAGAAAAATTTTCTGCTTTGCCCTTCTGCTGACGCAGAATGCGCCGCCGCTTCCCACCCCATGCCGCGCTTCGCGCGGCAGAGCAGGCGGGCAAAAATTCCTTCCCCAGCCTGTCCGCCTCGGGCGGGACCCCCTTCCTTTTTGCCCGCCAGCTTGGGCTTCGCCCTAAATTTTTTTGGCGGGGCTACAAAATCAAAGGGTGGCGGGTGGGGTCAGTTTATCAAAGTTTCAAAGCATTAAATATATCCATAAACGCAACATCACCTTGTTTCAATAGTTTTTCTTGCTCCACAACATCTCTTACTGAGAACAGATTTTCCATTGCTATTTTTACGCCAAGATCCAAGGGGGGACGATTTAATGCTTTATTCAATTCCCCGATAATATATTCTCTTAAAAACGCCTCTAACTTCTTTTCGCGCAAAAATCGCAGCATCATGTAATATTCAGTTATGTATTTGTCAGAACGTTGACGTTGATTCCAGCCAAATTTTTTTGTAAGTTTAGCAATTTCTAAATATTTAACTCTGCTGAACTTGTCAAGATCGAAACCAATACTTTCATTTTTACCCATTGCGTCCATTTGGAATTTCGGAATCAATTCTTTGCTTAATTGATATAAACGCTTTAATAAATAATACAGTTTTCGTCTCCCGCCATACCGCTTGGGAAAATCAATACGCAAGATTTTCTCGGCAGGTATTTTAATTATTTGGGCACGTATATGGGATTCTTTTGCTTCCCACCATGGGATTATCTGATAGTAATTTTTCCAAAAGCGGAATAAATAAAAAGGTTGCAACAATTCAAATCCAAAGCTCTCAATTTCGCCAGTATCGTTTTTTTGATAAACAATTTCGTAATACGCCACCCCATCCGAGAAAAGAACGTGGGTAGTTGTTCTTACGAACTCACATATTGCGTCTTCAAGAAAATGTGCATGATCTCGATTAGATATGCCCGCAACAATCATTTTTTGTCTTTGTGGTGTTGTTGCTGGCTCAAGCCTCGCAGGGTATTTTTCTCTTTCACCTCTATAAATCATAAAAGGCATAATCCCTGTGTACATATCTTGGATAAACAAATATGAGTCTCCGTGATATGGATACACTTTTCTACGATGACGTCCAGAAATGCGCACTGAAAGCTGGTTATCATTGTGCCTCCGAGAATGCCAGGGCTCTTCCCAGCGTCTCAAAAATAGCGGGTCTTTTATGAAAGACTTGATTGACACTTTTATTTTTTTAATAAAATTATTCATCTTCATTAATTTCTTCATTAGGATTTTGTTGTTCTTCCTGAATTGATTCTTTGAAATTGTGTCTATCAGGAAGTTCTACGCCTTTTGCGGCTGGTAAGGTTGATAAATAAGTAACAAAGAAAATATCTCTTGCCGAAGCCATTAGCCTTAGTCCATCGGAGCGTTCAAGGACTCGTATTACTGGGCTTTGGTGGGTTGGTTGTCTGCGTCTATAACTCCTGTCATCTGGAAAAACTGGGATGCCGCACTCTCTTAACTTATTCTCAAAACCAATCTGCCAGTTAGATCGAAGCGTAGCCTGGGGCATTATTGTAAAGAGACTATCACGATAAGAAGTCATGGCCGCAATAAATTGGATTATTTGCTTGGCGTTCTCTCTTGATTCAAAGTACACGCTCCATAGACTCTCCACAGCATCCCAGAGTTCATGATTTTGATATAGTTCAGAATAAAGTTTCGCGTATCCGCTAATTTCAAAAAGATTTTCCAATGGTTCGCTCATAAAGACAATTTGGCTGTCAACTTGACTCCAGTCCTTAACTTTTTGGCGTAGCCTATCAAAAGCTGCAAATGAAGCGTCAAAAACGGCTGGGAATATCTTTTTTAACCTCCTGTGATCATTATCTTCGCAAGCATCGTAGCAGGCTTGCACTCCTTCTGTTAGTGCCTGTCCAAAATAATCTGGAAGGTCATTGCGGAGAGCGAGTGTTTTCAGTTTTGGAAGCAACTGAATCATTTTATCTGTAACTTCTTTTTCTCTTTCTGATGCGATCTGTTTTTCTTTATCAAAATCAAAATCGCTCCAAGGTAAGTCTTTGAGTTTTCGAAAAGAGTTGCAATCTTCTACATGTTTTTTAAGGTCAAAAATAAATCTGTGATATTTTGCGGAAAACTCCTTCCACCTTTGGATCAGATAAACAGCAAGTGGAAATTGCTGTTGCGACAATAATTTATCGAGATTTGATTGAAAGTAGTTTTGATGAAGAGATTTGAGAAAGTTGAAGTATTGCTGCAAAGAAAAAAGATATTGTTGGACGCAAAAAGCCTTGATATACCAATCCGCAGATACTTGTTTACCCTCTATAATCCTCTCGTTTTTTAGTTCATTAAAAAGCGTCTCGAGCCGCGGAAGCATTGCGGCCGGTAAACCAGCGAGATAAATACTTTTCTTATCTCGCCAGTTTATTTTAGTCAGACGTTCTACAATCTCTTCACACATGTTTCTATCAAGATATTTCAAAAGGCCTAATAGAGCCGATGTTGCGAGTCTGCACTGTGCATCAACAAAAGCAAGCTGTTCTTTGTATGTGTGTTGTTGGACATCATTAGCTTTTATTGAATAAATTGGCTCACTCAACAAGCTAACTTTCTTAAACAGCAATTCTATACTTTTAACATCAAAATCTTTCGCATAAATCTCGGCGACCTCAACAAAAACATCGAGGCTTTGAGCATTTGATATTATATTTTTAGCACCAGAAAAGGAATGGCAAACATTAACTGCAATATTCAGTAGTTGCTCTTCATACCACGTATAATCTTTTACACTCTTTGGCGGAAGTGGCGTCCCTGTACTCAAAGCGATGGCGATTTGAGAAGAATCAGCAAGCGTCCAATCTTGAAACTTATTTTTTATCTCAAACCAATAGCTATCAGTTGGTACTTTATTTTTAAAATCTGCGTATGAGAACAAAAGTCCCTCAATGTAGCGTATAGTTGTTACTAATTGCTCATCAGATATTTTCATCTCATCTTTGCCAAAATAGACGAGGTTTTTTATTAAATCAAACTTTTCAGATACTAGTCTTCTATGATGATTTTGTATTGCCGGTTGTTTCCACTGAATACCTGGGGGCACGATATTCTTAATTGAATACATAATATCTCTTGCTATCCATGGCAATGCAAATTGCGGTTCTAACGAATAAAAAACGTTTGTGCCTACCTGCCAGAATCTAATCACAATATATGCCACCAAAAGAGATAAAAATGCTATACCTGCTGGATGCATAGTGTGTTCAAAAGATTTTGTGATAATATAAAAAACACTGACTATAACTGTTATTGCTATTGTGCGAACATATTGTTGACCCCGTGGTTCAGAAAGGAAAAAACGTTTTACATTTTGCGGAGCACATAGAAGGTAGCTACTGGCAATGCCGGATATGGCGGTAAAGTACAAGCCAAGGAATATGCCAGAAACGCTTGCAACTACTGTCAAGAAAGCATCAATTGCTTGTTTATCAAATTGTGTGTTGATTGGATAATAACGATTAAAAAGCTCTAAAATGAAGATAATAAATGCCGAATAAATTACTGCGCCAGCAAATGAAGAAAGTGTTGGCAGTAAAATGTCCTTATAATTTTTCAATCTATTAAATGCATAGTTGCCACGATAGAGATTTTTCCAAAACGAAAAAACAGGCTTGTCTCCAAGCCACTTCTTTATAAGCCAGAATGATTTGGTTCGATAAAGTTTATTTTTTGTTCTTAGCCAATTCATCATGTTTTTCTGTAATTTTATTTCCCAGACTTTCGTCTATTACATTCTTTACATAACATCTGACAATTTTCTGAAATCGTTTTACCGCCTTCGTGCCAAGGGGTAATATGATCAGCTTCCATTTCTTCTATTTCAAAATGCTTTCTGCACTTTGCACAGATGCCTTTCTGTCTTTCGTAGGCTTCGCGTTTCATTTTGTCAGTAAATGTGCGTATTGAAAGATGCTTTTCTTCTCCGGTTAATACATAAGGATAGATACCCGATTTTTTCGTTACATCTTCATCTTGCATCAAATCAGAAATTTTGGCTTCCAATTTTTCAGGATTTATTTTTTTGTCTTTGAATTGGTTGTATAATTCGCCCCAATTCACGTTTGCCATTTCTTTTCGGTAATTAGGAAATGTTTTACGCACCCAAGCAATTACATCTTGAAAATAATCCCACAACTCGTTAGCGTTCGTGTCGTGCTGGTGTTTTGCCATATAATCCTCAATTTTTCCGTCGTTTATCCATGAAAGTGCTGTTTCCAAATAATCTTGCCTTATTGGCGAGCCTTTTAAAAGCGCTCCTCCATCATTCGCCAAAAGATATGCAGCACAGTTCGGCTTGCTAAATTTTAATTTTGCGTCAGAAAGCCAAGGACCGGTATAAACCGCATTGCGGATTTCTTGGTCTGTCAACTTTTCTCCGGCGATATTGATAACTCTAAACCAATCCAGCCGTTCTTTGTCCGTGCCCTCGCAGAAATAAATCATCAATTCATAATCTAAAATTTGGTCTTGTTCTTCTTTAGTAAGATTATGAAAAAAGCGATTATCAAGCGAAAAATCTCCATTGACATACTGCCCGATACTAATAGTGCGCTGTTGGCCGTCTAACATTTCATACGTACCATCTTCTTTTACCATCCAATACATCACATTAAGAGGAAAACCTTTTTTAATTGTTTCAATCACAGCATCGCGTTGTTTGTCTTTATAGACAAATTCACGCTGATATTTCGGACGCACATCCAATTTTCCGCCATACGCAACAACGCCTTCTATAGCATTATCCTGAAAACCGTCAACCACTTCACGAATTGGAATTTTGTGTAATTCAATTTTCATATTTTTTTATTTGATATCAGGCAAATCCGTTAATTTTTTACCTTTGTATGTAAAATATCTTGCTCCTTGATACGCCCCACTATTATTTAGCCTGCCCATTTGTTCGTATATTTTGCGAGCCAACGGAGACAATTTATATTTTTGTCCTTCAAATTCTACATCTCTTTCCCCACAAACTTTTACAGTTATGCTTTCATCATCAATAAAGGTAATTATATCGCCGTCTTTCAATCCTTTCCTATAAAAACTAAATAATTTACTTTGTTTCCTTGATTCTGAAACTTCATCGAATTCTTTTTCCTTATCTATATTTTCAGGATAAATTATTTTTCCATCAAACGATAAAAGCAATTGTTTAACCAAATCCTCATCCAAAGCAAATAATTCACTATCACCAACTTGATGTTTGTTAAAAATCTCATGCAAAAGACTTTCTTTATCTTCGTAATCTTCAAGCTCAATGGCGAAATATCTTCGCAATCCAGTAACATTATAGTAACCATTTGCTTCTAAAAATCGCATTCGTTCCTGATAATTCTTTGTGCCAGTTTTTCCTATTTTTACTAAGCCGGAAACGGCGGTTGTCATTATGTATATAATTCCTTTCATATTATTTTTTTACTTTTTTATTTCTAATTAAAATACGAGCGTACTTTTCCTTCTTCTCACCCTTAACAATTCCACGATGTCTATGGTTAGGGTCTTTTCTTAAAGCCTCAACTTCCGGAGAAGTATCTCCACTATGCGTTTGACCAATTATTTCAAATTGATCTGGATTATACTTATCAATAAATGTAAGAGGAACACCCATTACTCCATCATAATCCATCGGAATGTCAGCAACTCTTGATACCTCAATTGCATCATAATTGGAATAATCGGGATATTCTTCTGGTGTATATTTTTTATAAAGAACCAGTTCCTCGTGACGCTTGGTCGTATCTAAATTGGTATACCAAAGTATCCTTCCCATACTGAAATATTTAACACCATTCACAATTTTCTTTCGTGATTCTGTTGGTATGTCATAGTCATTAGGTACTTGAAACCATTTAGTACCGCCGTTATCGTAGCCAAGCCATAGTTTATTTTCTTTTATCAATTTAAAAATTTCCTTATAGGTAATTGCATTTTGATCACCAAGGATAAGAAATTTCTTATCATACTCCACAAGCTGTGCTACATACTCGCGAAAGAGCGAAAATGGCGGATTTGTTACAACTATATCCGCTTTTTTAAGCAGTTCAATACACTCTTCACTTCGGAAATCGCCATCGCCTTTGAGCGGAGTGGCGACGTTCGCGTCATGCTTCAACAACCACTCAATATCTTTCAAACTAATAGCGCCGTCTGAGTTAAAATCTTTTACTTCGTTGATTTCAATTTTAAGTGGTTCTTTTTTCTTTGCTGTTTTTAATCCTTTTACATCAAACAAGGAAAGTTGTCCGCCTGTAATCGGCGAACCCGCGTAACTTGTGGTAATGAGTTTCTTTAATCCAAGCGCGTTAAAATTCGCGGCAAAATATTTAAAAAAATTACTTTCAAATGGGTCATCACAATTACAATACACAATTTTGTTGCGAAATTGTTCCTTGTAGTGTTTCAACTCTTTCTCAATATCAACAAGCTGAGTATAAAATTCATCTTTTTTGGCCCTGTGTGCTCTATGTAAATTTTTATTTAAAGGTTTTGCCATAATTATTTCATTAAATCATCAAGCGAAACACCAAGGGCGTCCGCTATTTTTTTAACGGTTTCTATTGTAGGATTTGGTGTTGCTCCTGCTTCTATTTTAGCAATAGTATGAAAAGCAAGATTTGATTTCTTAGACAAAATATCCTGAGAAATACCAAGTTTATTCCTGTATTTCTTTATATTTTCTCCGATTTTAGATTTTTCCTTTGACATATTCGTATAACTTTACTATGATAG
>WGBX01000120.1 GCA_015494075.1 Flavobacteriaceae bacterium | reverse complement strand
GGATGGTCAATAAATATGGATTAATAGCATAATATGCATAAAAATCAATAAAGGCAAAAACAGTTAAAAATGTAAAAGAATATAAAATAAATAAAAGTATTATTTTTTTAAGTGATATAGCTTTTTTCTTTTTGGTTTTGTGTTGTTTTTTCATTGTTTTAATTTTACTGAAACAAAAGTATTAAAAATCCTTTTAATTATATATAAATGCATAAAATTCTTTTAAAAGAAAAAAATGTTAAAGAAATTTGATAATATATAAATTAAATCTTAATTTTACGCTTTAACTTAAAAAATTTAAAACAATGTCAGGAATTATGGATTTACTACAAGGGCCAATGGCGCAAATGTTAATAGATGGCGCAAGTGCTCAACTGGGACAAGACACCACAAAAACACAATCTGCCATGGGAGCAGCGATTCCCATGCTTATGGGAGCTTTAAAAAAACAAGCCGCAAATCCGGATTCAGCCGCCGGTTTGTTTAATGCCTTACAAAATAAACATGATGGTAGCCTGTTAGATAATGTAATGGATGTTTTCGGTGGTGGAAACGTCAATCAGGAAGTCGTCGAAGATGGTGATAAAATATTGGGTCATGTATTGGGTGAAAAAAAGGAAGTGGTAGCAGCTGCTATTAGTAAACAAAACGGGATTGATATGAGTTCTGCTATGGATATTCTTAAAATGGCTGCACCTGTTGTAATGGGTATGTTAGGAAAACAAGTGAAGCAAAGTAATGTGTCACAGCCAACAGATTTGACCGGTATTATTGGGAATATGTTAGGTGGGCAACAAGAAGTGGCCCAACACAGTAGTTTTATAGAACAACTTT
This sequence comes from Flavobacteriaceae bacterium, assembly GCA_015494075.1. Classification (GTDB taxonomy): domain Bacteria; phylum Bacteroidota; class Bacteroidia; order Flavobacteriales; family Flavobacteriaceae; genus WGBX01. The sequence continues at coordinate 8,729 of WGBX01000120.1, read as the reverse complement.
TAGATCAGGATGGTGACGGAAGTGTCGTTGATGATTTATTTAGTATGGGTAAAAAGTTTTTTGGTAATTAAGCTCTCTTTTTTCGTCTTCAACCTGTCTAAGTTTGTATAACCTAGACAGGTTTTTTTTATAAATTTTGTAAAAAATATAAAATTACAGTTTCCGAATAATTAAAACCGGCAATAGAAGTATTAATCCCAAAAAAGAAAATAAAACACCTCCTATCGTGCCTATCCCTAAAGCAAACCAAAAAGTTTCTTTTTGACCGTTTATTACAAAAGGAATGAAACCCAATACTGTCGATAAAAGAGTAAGCGAAATAGGGAAAAGCATATCTTTTAACGAATTAATAAAAGCCATTTGTGGCAATATCTGTTCTTTGCTTACATAAGAATTATAACGATTGAGAATATAAAAAACCGCATTGACCGTAATGCCACTCAACAAAATAAATGATGCCATACCTCCTTGGTCAAAATCAAAGTCAAAAAGATAAAATGTCAAAAAAACGCCAATATATGATACCGGAATGATACTCAAGACTATAAGCGCTTGTTTAAAACTTTCAAAAAGAATGGCACTTATCAAAAAAATGACTAAAATAATAAAACCTAAAATACTTATCCAATTTTCCTTTTTTTCAGACCATGACCAAGTGTGTGTTTTGAGTTCAAATGTAATACCTAAAGGTAATTTTTGTTCCAGCATACTTATTTTTTTTTGAATGGCTTTTTTCCCAAATTTTTCGGAGCCTACATATTTGACAAACATATTTTTTAAGTAATTCTTATTTTCTTTTTGCACAAAATCCGACGCTTTCTTTTTATAAATTGTGGCATATTTATTTAGTTTAATTGCCTGTTGGCTTAGTAGCATAGGCTCGTTCATGATATGCCAGATATCGTATTGATATTGGTATTCAGATTGTAATCGTAATGGAAAACGTTTTTCATCAATTTGAATAAAATCTGATGCATATTCGGATAAAGTTTTTTGTTGCAAAGATTGATACACATCATAATCGGTAATATTTTGTAAGGTCAAAAAATCGTTATTTAGTTTAATAATGTAATGCAAACGAGGACGAAATCTTGGATATTCGCGACTAGAAATAATGATTTTATCCACACGCGGATGTTTTTTTAAGCTTGTTTGCAAGCTATCAATCCACCGGTTTAACGTATTTAGGTTGTAAGCTTTGGCTTTGATAACAAAATTTATCATTTCGCTATGCCCATTAGAATTTCTAAACCCTTGTCCTACGCCGTAAATATTCCAATTCATACCGCCCCAGTTTAGTGCCTTACTGATGAGTTTTGATTTTAAAACATACGGAAAACCGGCATTCGGATGCTTAAAACGTATCTCGATTTTGGCATAATCACCACTATATATTGTGGTGGTAAAAGATTTTATTTCGGAAAATTGTCGCAAATAATTTTCCAATTGTAACATAACTTCATTGATTTGTTTTATACTTGATGCGCGTTCCATGGAAGCTAAAACCATAAGTTTTGTTTCTTCATTTTGCCGGTAAAACGAGCGCTCAAAAACATAAGTTGAGAACAAGCGCAAACTGCCTCCTAAATATTTATCTACCAAGGGTCTGGCTTCATCGTTATACCACTGGCTGCCTATGGTTTTATTGTAAATTTTGTCATACCAAGCTTTTCCGTTGCTATGGCTTGGCAACATAAAAACAGGCGTGCCAAAGAGTAATATAAACAAAAGAATGACAAGCGGTTTAAATCGTATTAAATAAGGCAGAAATGCTTTATAAATTTTATATAGAGAAGTGCTAAATGTATTAAATATACCAAATTTTTTTTGGTCCGGTTTGATGATAGCAACAGCTGCTGGAATAAACCAAAGGGCTATAAACAATGAAATTGCCAGATTGACAATAATGACCAAGGCAAAATCTATCATATTTCGTTGTAAGTCGGGTGACAAGAGATAAATACTCAACAAAGCTCCGATAGTTGTCAAGGTCGAAGCCAAAACCGGTATAAATATCCGTCGGTTTCGATGTTTTATCAAATGGTCTAACATCACAATAGTGTTGTCTATCATCAAGCTGAAGGAAATGGTAATACCCGCAAGTGAATACAATTGTATTTCCAAATGCAAAATATAATAAAACAAAAAAGCGATACTTAAATTGACCGACAAACTTATGATACTAATAAGCAAATATTTATAATTAAAAGTTGTCAATAAAATGAATATCATAAGGATGGCAATTACCCAAAATGTGCGTTTGTATATTTTGTGCAATTCGGCATTTATGTATGTGGTACTGTCATAGGTTTTTTCCATTTCGAAATCAACCGGAAGGGTTTTACGGGCTTGTTGCATGCGTTGCTTTACAATATCAGCCAACACTAAAGTATTAGTAGAGCCTACCGGATAAAAAACCATGTTTACGGCATTTTTTCCATTTATACGATAATAAAAGTTCGGGGCTTGTTCTTGTATACTAGCCCTGGCAATTTGGTCAAGGTATATGATTTTATCTTGATAATTTTTAACAGGAATGCGCAAATTAATGTCAAACTGATTATTGACAATTATGCGGGTATAATGTTTGGCGGATTTGATGATGCCTAAATCTTTTTGTTCTTGAATATTTTTGATAGCTTTTACGATATCTTCCCTGTTGATATGATATAAATCCAGAAGATCTGGGCGATAGGTTATGACATATTCCAATCCAGTAGCGCCGGTAACATTTATTTTATCAATCCCCCGGATATCATTAAAAATGGGGATGAGCCTGTTTTGCAAGATTTCTTTAATTTCATAGGTTTTTTTTGGCGCATAAAACGAGTAAACCAATAATTCTTTTTTGTTTTGTTCTTCTTCTGCATTATTTAAAGATACAATAGGATAAGAAGCATTTAAGGGTAATCTGCTTCTTATTTGCCTGATTTTTGACGAGATTTCAAACTGTAATGCATCGATATCGGTATATTTATCCGGTTCTATGTTGATAAAACCTTCACCGGCATAAGAGCGGGAACTTATTTTTTTGATACCGCCCAATTCGCTAACGATATTTTCTATAGGACTCGTAATGTTTTTGTCTACCAAAAAAGGTGTAGCATTATGCCATTGATACGAAATATTGATTCGGCTGTTGTGTTTGGAAGGATTGAGTCGAATGTTCGTATATTTTATATGAAAGAGTCCTATTCCTGCCAAAAGTATAAAGATGACAAATATCCTAAAAGGTGATATTTTAGGATGTTTACTCATTGTTTTGCTTGTGAGGCTTGGCTTAATGTTTTCAATATTCTTTTTTTGTATCGCAAAATATAAGTTTCTTGCAAAAGTTTTAGCACGGCTTGTGTGTATTGCCTTTTCACTTGTAAATAGTCAAAAATACCCATTAATGATTTTTGCCATTTTTGAGTGGATATATCAAGTAATTGCTTGTTTAACATCAGGTTTTTATCTAATAATTGTAGTTTTTGGCGACTTGCCGTAATTTCATTTTCTAACTGCCGGTATATTTTATCTATCTCATTTTGCTTATAAGTAATTTCACTTTGAAGGTCATTGAGTTGGTGACGCTGCATCTTTATTTGTAAGCGGTTTTTATATCCGTTAAAAACAGGAATATGCAAGGATAAACCTATATAATGTATGCGGTTATTCCGAAATTGTTGTTGCCATCCGTTAGATTCCCACTGATTTGTAGTTTGGTTGAAAATAATATCCGGCTGTCCTATAATATGATAATAATTTGTGTAAAAACTATACCGTAAAGACAAAACAGGATACAATTTACTTTGTAAAATTTTCAGTTGATATTGTTCTATTATTAAATGCTTTTTGAGTTGCTTGACAGTAGGAAAATTTTCAGCATCAAAATTTTCCGGTAAAATTAGATTGTCGTCTGTATCTGTGATATTGATAAGCATACTATCTTTTATACCCATAAAGGCCGAAAGTTTTAATAAGGCATTTTTATAGTCTTTGGTTGTTTGAATTTTTTGTAGTTCGATATTTTTATATTCCGATTGCAGACTATATAATTCCGTAAGCGGTTTTAAATGTTTTTGTGTCAATTTTCTGGCAATATCCACACTTTTTTTCATGGACGAAAGTTCGGCTTGCCAGTGTTTCATTTCTGCTTTATGTAGTACTGTTGATAAAAATATTTCGATGAGCTGGCGGGTAAATTCTAGTTTTTTATTTTGCAGAGCGGCTTGTTCCATCGCTACATTTACACGGCTTTTTCTAAATTGATAATGCTTGACGAGCCTGTTAAAAACTACCAAGTCGGCATTAAAACTGACACCGGTAAAACTACTTTGTATTTGACCTACGCCTGTAGATATATCATAAGTATTTCCTAAATTAAAACCTTGGTTGGCATTGAAAGAGATATTCGGCAAAAAATCATATTTGGCTTGTTTTACCTCTAAACTACTGTTGGTAATTTTGGTTTCTTGTTGCTGTATTTCGGGGTGATGTGCTAATGCATAGTCAATACAAGACTGTAAAGTCCAAGTTTGTTGTGCTTGTAGGTTGAAACCGACAAGTAGCCAAAGAAATAGCCTATATTTTTTTATTCGAAAAAATTGTAACTTAACTCTATACATAGCTTAAAAATTAAAGATTTTTGTGCCGGCTTTATAGGCCAAAGGCACAAAATACAAACTGATAAATGTTCCGAATAACATACTACCAATGACTGTCAAAGCCAAGGGTTTTTGTAATTCAGCACCTAGTCCGTTCATAAACAAAAAAGGCAATAACGCCAAAATGGTTGTCAAGGAAGTCATCAAGATAGCTTTAAAACGCATCATACCTGCTTCCTCAACAGCTTTGTCAACGGATAAACCGTTTTTTCGCAGCATATTGATCGTGTATATTTTGAGAATGCTGTCATTGACCACCACACCACTCATCACTACAATACCGATAATAACCATAATGTTGATACTATGTCCAAATAAGTAAATTAACAGCAATCCGAAACCGATATCAATAGGAATTTCTAGTAAAATAATAAAAGGTTGCCAAAAGTTTTCAAACTGTGCCAACATTATAAAATATAATAACAATAAAGCAATGAATATGACCGATAACAATTCTTTGTTCCTATGGACTTGCTCAAAATAACGTCCTGAGAAACGAATAGAATATGCCGGAAATTTTTTGACCTTCCGGTTGATTTCTTGCATCAATGAAATTGGATTTTTGGTTTTGTCAAATCTAAAAAACAAAAATATACTCGAAAGGTCACCGTAAATGTATTTGTAAGTTTTTCCGGGTTGTACTTGCAGCAATACCCGTAAGGGAATTTCTTGATTATTCCGGTTTATAATTGTTGTTTGGTTTATGATGTCGGTTAAATCTTTTTTTGGATAAGACATCACCACCGGTACATATTTTTGAGTGGATTTTAAATGGTCTATATAATGAAACTGAATGGCTGATTGCAGTGTGTTTATTATTTGATTATAATCGACTTGATACAATGCCAAGCTTTCCGGATTAATCTTAATTTGGAGGCTGTTCATCAGGTTGATTTGCGATATGGGCAAACCGAGACTGTCTTGTATAAAACCCAATTGCGACAATGCCGGTAAACGGTTGTGTGTGTTTGTATAAAGTTTTGCTCCCAATTGCGGTTTATTGTCGGCAAAAATATATTCAAATAAATTTTCGGTAGGCAAAAAGTTTATTTTGGCATTATCAAAAGTTTTTATCGCATTTTTAAGTTTTTGTTTAACTTGTTTGAGTTCCTGAGTATTATGTGTTTTGATGTAAATTTTACTTTGTTCCTGACTTCTGTCCGCTTTGTTTTGTAAGAGATAATTTTGTTGGCCGTTCCAAGCAATATATGTGTCAATTTCATTAATTTTAGATAATAAACTATCTATTCGTCTCCCGTTTTCTTGAAGACGAATGTTTTGCCCCCAATCAATTTGTGCGGTAGTTTCTATGGAATTAAATTCCGGCAATTTGGATTTTGGTAAGATTTTAAAAAACAAAAACATAAAAGCTATTCCTGTTATAGCAATTGTTAGTGTAATGAACTTTCGTTTAATAAAATATTTATGGGTTTTTTTGTAATATTTTTCGATATTTTGCCATTTGTAAAAAAAGGTTTTCTTGCCCGAAAAACGATAAAGTTTTTTATATAAAACCGGAATAATAAAAAAGCTGACAAGTAGTGATGCTGTTAGTCCGGCGCTGACAGAGATGGCTTGGTCATAAAATAAAGCACCGGTAATGCCGCTGAGATAAATCAGCGGTAAAAATACCGAAACAGTTGTGAGCATTGAGCTGATTAATGGCGCAATAACTTCATTTGTACCTTGCGCAACAGCTGTATTCAAATCGGCGTGTTTTCGTAGTTTTTGTTGAATATTATCTATGACAATAATGGCATTATCTATCATCATACCAACCCCCAGAACCAAGCCAGATAAAGAAATAATATTTAATGAGATATGAAACAGGTGCAAAAACAGAAAAGTAATAATCAAAGATAAAGGTATACTGACAGCAATAATGATAGGCGACACCCAATCTTTAAAAAAAAGAACATTAATAAAGCAGCCAACATCGTTCCGATAATTAAGGATGATTTTAAATTGTTTAAAGAAACAGCTATCAGTTTGCTTTGGTCTTGCTCTATATGAAATTGCAATTGCGGAAATTCTTTTTGCAATTCGTTTGTTAGTTGATAAACCTGTTTTTTAAGCCTTGATATTTTGGCATCAGCTTTCTTAATAATTAAAATCGAGATGGCTTTTTGCCCTTTATAGCTTATATTGCCTTTGGGCGGCCTTGCTTGTTTGGTAATATCGGCTAATTCTTTTAATTTGAATAATTTTCCGTGTATGTTAACCGGCAGGTTTTGCAAATCGTTGACCGTATTCAGATGCTTTTCAAATTTGAGATGATATTGATAAATACCGTTTTGAATCATTAAATTACCCGGCATGTAGTTGTGTTGCTTGATAAAATGCTTAATAAATTCAGGTTTAATTTGGTAATTAACTATTGCTTCGGGCTTGATTTTCAAGATAATTTGCGGCCGGTCATCGCCGCTCATATCTGCAATGGCGACATCGGGTAGTTGTTCTATACGTTTTTTAATTACTTCGCGGGTAAAATCGCTTAATTCTAAAAAAGGCTGTTGGGGATCTTGACTTGTCAGTAATAGATTATAGACCGGCACATCTCCGGCAGTTGCTTTGATAACTTTTGGAAAAGGCAAATCTTTGGGCAGGAGGTCTAAGGTAGCGTCTATCTTTTCATTGACTTCTAAAAAAGCATAGGAAGTAGGCGTGCCAAAATCAAAAAAGAGTTGTAAAACCGTACTGCCGTCTTGTGTAAGTGTTTTCAAATCTTTTAAATGATTCGTTTGTGCCAGCGCATTTCGCAAAGGTTTTACAATATTGTTTTCTATTTCGCCGGCACTATGTCCGTTGTAATTGATTCGAATACTGATACGCGGAATTTCAATATCGGGCAACAATGAAACAGGCATTTTTTGCATTGCCACCCAACCTAAAATAAGCACGGCTACAACGATGCTAAAAACGGTAACCGGACGTTTAATCAGATACCGAATCATTGTGTTATTTTTACATAGGCATCGTGTGCCAAATTTATATTGTTAGAAACGATGATACTATCACCATCTTTTAAACCGGCTGAAATGGCATAAGTGTCTTTGTTTTCGCCAGCAATTTTTACATAATGCCAAACGGCTAAACCAATGTGGTAGGTAAAAACAACTTTTTTATTATTACGTAAAACGACAGCAGTTTTGGGTATTACAACAACATTATGCATTGGTTTGTTGACCCAAACTTTTACCCGCATCCCGTTGATTAAATCTGTTTTCCGGTCGGTTATTTTTCCGCGCAGGTTTACTAAGCCCGTTGTATTTACCAATGGATTGATGTTGGTAAGCACGGCTGTGTGTAAAACTTCGGGATTATAAAAACTGGCCACTTGCATTTGATCGCCTTTGCGTAGTAGAGCATAATCTGATTCCGGTACACTAAAAACGACTTCGAGATAACGCGTATCTAAAAGCGTAGCAATGGTGTCGGCGGGGCTCACTAGGTTGCCGGTTTGTGGTTTTAAGTTGGCAATTTGCCCGCTAAAGGGCGCTTTTAAAATACTTTGATTGTATTTGATTTGTGCTTCTTTCAGCAAAGCTTGGGCTTCGGACAAACCGGATTGCACTTGCAAGGCAGGGCTATCTTTTTGCTTGTATTCTATCTGCAAGGCTTCATATTTTTGACGGGATTTAGCGACGGCAATTTTTGCTTTTTGTAAATTGACTTTCCACAAATTGTTTTCCAGATTTGCCACCGGCATGCCTTGACGGACATAAGTGCCATTTTTCACATATATTTTATTTAAATAGCCATTTTGGTTAAAATGCAGTTGCGCCACCCGTGGACTTTGCACCCGCCCGTTAGAGGCGATTTGCTTATAAAAAACCGTATCTTTAGCAAGGGCTATTTTAACTTTTATGGCTTTGCTTACTTGTTTTTCAGATTCAGGTTTTTGGGTAGTTTTGGGTGTTTTTGCTTGTTGGCACGAGATAATAAACGCTAGGATAAGCCATAAAATATTTTTTATCATAATTGTATTTTATGTTGCTAATATATGTTTTTTTCTTAAAATTAAAAGATTAGTTTATTTTTTATTCTTGGTCTTTTAAAGCTTGATATATAAATTGATTC
>WGBX01000119.1 GCA_015494075.1 Flavobacteriaceae bacterium | reverse complement strand
GCTATTGAATATATTGAAGCTGATATGCCCGCTTCACCGGAACGTGATGAAATCATTGAATTTATTAAAAAATCTCCAAGAGGCATAATTAAAGGATATAAACAATAAAAAAATTAAACTATGGCAACCACATCAGATATTAGAAAAGGCTTATGCATTAACTACAACAATGATATATATAAAATAATAGAATTCTTACATGTCAAACCCGGAAAAGGTCCCGCATTTGTAAGGACCAAACTTAAAAGTTTAACAACAGGTAAAATTATTGACAATACATTTTCGGCAGGACATAAAATTGACGATATCCGTATTGAAACACGCAAATTTCAATATTTATATACTGACGGTGATAGTTACCATTTTATGGATGACGAAAGCTACGAACAAATTCAATTGCCCGAAGCCATGATTGATGCACCACAATTTTTAAAAGAAGGTGAAATGGTTACAATTTTAATGAAAGCTGATGATAACACACCACTAACACTTGAAATGCCGGCGACTGTAATTATGGAAGTTACACATACCGAACCCGGCGTAAAAGGCAACACGGCAACTAACGCCACTAAACCGGCTACCGTTGAGTCCGGTGCAAAAGTTCGTGTTCCTTTATTTATTAATGAAGGTGATAAAATTAAAATAAATACCGAAACAGGCGAATATCAAGAAAGAGTGAAATAAATCAACAAAAAAATGACTAAAAAACATATTTTATTAAAATAAAATCTTGATATTTACAAACAAAAATTTATAAAAATGAGTGTACTGATTAATAAAGATTCTAAAGTTATTGTACAAGGCTTTACAGGCGGTGAAGGTACTTTTCATGCCCAACAAATGATAGACTATGGCACAAATGTGGTAGGTGGCGTTACACCAGGAAAAGGAGGTCAAGAACACTTGGGTAAACCTGTATTTAATACCGTAAAAGATGCCGTTGAACAAACAGGTGCCGACACCTCGATTATTTTTGTTCCACCGGCTTTTGCTGCCGACGCTATCAAGGAAGCTGCCGAAGCTGGTATTAAAACCATTATTGCTATAACAGAAGGCATACCTGTAGCTGATATGGTAAAAGTTACCGATTATATTGCCGATAAAAACACCCGTCTTATAGGCCCTAATTGCCCCGGAGTCATTACACCGGGAGAAGCCAAAGTTGGTATTATGCCCGGGTTTGTATTTAAAAAAGGTAAAATCGGTTTGGTTTCAAAGTCAGGTACTTTAACCTATGAAGCTGCTGATCAAATAGCCAAACAGGGCTTAGGAATAACTACTGCTATAGGTATTGGCGGTGACCCAATTATTGGCACTACAACCAAAGATGCTGTTGAAATGTTTATGAATGATCCTGAAACAGAAGCAATTGTTATGATTGGTGAAATAGGTGGTAATTTAGAAGCCGAAGCGGCCAAATATATTAAAGAAACCGGAAACAAAAAACCTGTCGTCGCTTTTATAGCAGGACAAACTGCGCCAAAAGGTCGTACTATGGGACACGCAGGTGCTATCGTGGGTGGTAAAGATGATACTGCACAAGCAAAAATGCGTATTTTAAAAGAACATGGTATTTATGTCGTAGAGTCGCCTGCCGAAATAGGAAAAAAAGTTGCCGAAGTATTAAACAAATAACCCTCATAAAATTAGATATAAAGAGGCTGTCTCAAAATCAATCGAGACAGCCTCTTTTTTGTTTAATTTTTTGGCATGATTAATTTTTTCACCAAATATTTTATACCACACCAAAATTTCGATAAACATCAGATAATAAAGCTTAAAAACGACTGTTTTTAAAGATAGAATTAATAAAAACAGTGTTTTTTACGCTGTTCTAGCATATTTTAATAGATTGTGTGACAAATAAACCAGCCCAATTTCAATTTCAACCTTTTCGTTTCCTCTTAAATTTAAGCGTGTAAATTTTTTGTTTTGTTTTATATTGCCAAAAACTGCTTCAACATCAACCGGTCTTTGGCTTCGGTGTTCCTTACCTTTTTCACTTAATAAAAGATTTTTTGCTTTTGCTTTATATCTCTTAAGCTTATGATTTACTTGTATAATTCTGTTTTTCTTTGATTTGTGACACATTCCTCTTAAAGGACAAGCATTGCAATTTTGGGCTTGATATAAATGTAATTCCTGCGTAAAACCGTTTTCATTTGTTGTTTTTCTAATTCCAATTTTATGCATTCTTTGCCCCATTGGACAAACATAATAATCTTCTTGTTCATTGTAATATAATTTATCCTGATGAAAGTCCGGTGTAGCTTTTCTCTTCTTATGTTGCTCCATATGGAAATAATTATATTTCACATAAGCTTCTATTTCTTTATTTTCTAGATATTCATAGTTTTCTTCACTGCCATATCCTGCGTCTGCTGTTAGTTCTTTTGGTAATGTTTGGAATTGCTTGTTAAACTCTTCAAGGTGTGGTATCAAGGTTTTTGTATCGGTCGGATTATGATGATTAGTATAATTTACAACATATTGATTACTGGTACTTATCTGAAAATTATAGCCTGCTTTTAGTTGTCCGTTTTTCATATGATCATCTTTCATTCGCATAAAGGTAGCATCGGTATCTGTTTTTGAATAGCTATTTCTCTCGCCTAAAATTTCTTCTTGTTCTTGGTATTTTTCATAATTCCTTGCCCAATTCTTTTTAGCATAATTCAACTTTTGTTTTTTTTTATCAATAGGTTTATCCTTTAAAGCGTTATTTATTGTTTCTATGGTATTTTCAATCTTTTTCGCATCAAGCTTTTCAAAATCAATGGGCTTTTCCATGCTCAATTCTTCTTTTGCTACAGATTCTGCATATTGCCATAATTCTTCTAATTGTTTCTTTATGCCGTTTTTATAACGCTGAACTGATTTGCTCCAAACAAAAGTGTATTTATTGGCATTGGCTTCTATTTTTGTCCCGTCGAGATATACTTTTTGCAAATCTATATGACCGCTTTCTACAAGCATCATCACAACTTGTGTGAAAATCTCTTTAAACACACCTTTTAACCTGTCACTTCTAAAACGATTAATCGTATTGTGGTCCGGCCTGTTAAAAGCTGCTAACCACATAAAATGAATATTTTCTTTTATGGCAGCTTCTATTTTACGAGAGGAATAAATATTGTTTACATAAGCATAAACCAATACTTTAAGCATCATTCTTGGATGATAACTTGAGGTGCCTCCGCCTTTATACTTTTTTATCAAAGGCTGTAAATCTAGCCTGTCGATTACTTGATTAATAACTCTAACAGGATGATTTTCTTCTATTAATTCTTCCAAACTTGGTGGAAGTAAACTCAATTGTTGTTGAGTGTAATTTTTAAATCTTATATTTGTTGAACTTTGCATACCTAAAGATACAAAATTTTTAGGGACGGGAGAAGAAATTCTCCCGTTTTTTTATATAAAAAAGGCTGCCTTTTGAGACAGCCTCTTTT
>WGBX01000118.1 GCA_015494075.1 Flavobacteriaceae bacterium | reverse complement strand
GGAGAAGTTCCCGTGGACTTCTGGCGTGATGCCATTCATAAATTACGACAAACCAAGCCTGTATTTATGCTAGCGGAAGCTTGGGAACCCGAATTGCTCAAAGATCATATGTTTGACGCTTGTTACGGTTGGGAAGCACATTTTTTGCTGGCAGATATTGCCAAAGGCAAAAAGACTGTCAAAGATTGGGATAATTATGTCAAGAAAATTGATACAATGTATGAGCCCGATGATATTTTAATGAATTTTACTGCTAATCACGATGAGAATTCTTGGAAAGGCACCGAAGATGAAACTTTTGGTAAAGCCAAAGAATTGATGCGCGTGATGACCTTTATGATTAAAGGTATGCCGTTGATTTACAGCGGACAAGAATACGGTTTGCACCACCGGTTAAAATTTTTTGAAAAAGATTTGATTGACAGAACCAATGGCAATGATTTTGATTTTTATACAAAATTAGGAAAGCTAAAAAACACCAATCCGGCTTTGAATGGTGGTAAACAGCCGGCGGCTTATAAGCGATTGCAGGTAAATAATGAAAAAGTTTTAGCTTTTAAAAGAGCTAAAAACGGAAAAGAAATTATTTTTATTGGCAATATGTCCGATGTTCCACAAAGTTTTAAGATAGATATTAAAGGCAATTATCAAGATTATTTAACCGGAAAAGATGTAAATTTGTCCGCAAATCTAAGCTTACCTGCTTGGGGATATTATGTTTTGATTAAGTAATTTGGACTAATATAGACCTACTAGGTTTCTAAAACCTAGTAGGTCTGAAAAGTAAAATAAATAATTGTAAATCAACAAATTAAAAGACCTGGCAGGTTGGTAAAATCTACTAGGTTTTTAAACTTTTAACAAACTTATGATACTAATAGCAGACGGCGGCTCAACCAAAGCAGATTGGATTGCTTTGGACGACCAAAAAAAAGAAATTTTTAGAACAAGAACCAAAGGTTTAAATCCGGCAATTTTGTCAGAAAGTCAATTGGAAAATCGTTTGGTCAACAATTTTGATTTAACCAAAAATGTCGATCAGGTAAGCGCTGTTTATTTCTATGGTGCCGGTTGTGGTACGCCTAAACCCAATGCTAAGTTGGAAAAAGTTTTGCAAAAGATATTCCCCAATGCACAAATTACCGTTGCAGAAGATATGTTAGCTGCAGTGTATGCCGCATCGGGTGGGGCGGAAGCTATTGTTTGTATTTTAGGAACCGGTTCCAATTCGTGTTATTATGACGGTAAAAAGATGTATCAAAATGTGCCTTCGCTGGGTTATATCTTGATGGATGAAGCCAGCGGCAATTATTTTGGAAAGAAATTGATTCAAGATTACTATTACAAACGAATGCCGGAAGCCATTGCACAAGACTTTGCACAAAAATATAATCTGGATGCCGATGAAGTCAAACGAAATTTATATCAAGAAGATAGTCCGAATGCTTATTTAGGGCAGTTTGCCGAATTTATGTTTGACTATAAAGAGGAACCCTATATGCACCAACTTATAGCAAACGGTTTTAAAGAATTTATAGAAACACGTGTTTTGCCTTATCCAAAAGCCCAAGAAGTCCCCGTATATTTCATAGGTTCGATAGCATATTTTTTTCGGCAGGTTTTAGAGGAAGTCGCTAAAAAATATGGGATAACAATTAAAGATGTAATTCGAAGACCCATTGATAGGTTGATAGCTTACCATCAGCAAAATTCATGACAAAAACTTGTCGGTATCAACAAGTTTTTGTTATGGATTTAAATTCTTATGACTTGACTGCAATAGCAGAAATTTCTACCTGTACATCTTTGGGTAATCTAGCTACTTGTACAGTTTCGCGTGCCGGTGGTGGTGTTTTACTGTTAAAATAACCACCATAAATTTCGTTTACAATAGGAAAATCATTCATATCTTTTAAGAAAATAGTTGTTTTAACGACATTTCCAAAATTCATGTCAGCTTCTTTAAGAATGGCTCTAAGGTTTTCCATAACCAAATGTGTGGCCAATTCGATATTTTCCAAGATGAGTTCACCTGTTAAAGCATTCATAGGAATTTGTCCTGATATAAATATAATGCCACCGGTTTGAATAGCCTGACTATAGGGACCAATTGGGGCTGGTGCATCGTTGGAGGTAATTTGTTTTTTCATTTTAGATTTTTTTAAATTTACATTACATCCAAAATTACATAATTTTTAAAAACCAGCCTTCCTTTTTAACATATTTAAGTTATAAAAACGCAATTTTGTTTTTTGTGTAATATTCAATAAAATTCTATTTAGAACAATTACAATTAACAAATGCGTAATAAAATCTTGATAAAACCTGATTTATTTCATAAAAATTACCTTATCAAACCGGTATTTTTGAAATGAAAAAAAAGAATATGTCAGCAAAAACTTTTTCATACAGTCAATATTTTTATACGGTTTTTATAATTTTTATAATTTGGTATGCTTTTACCACATCTTTACAACCGGCTGAAATTGTTACGGGTATTGTATTGAGTCTATTAGTGGCATATATTACAGTTGTTAATTTTAGCTGTTGCAATCCTATTTTAATCACCCCTGCACATATTATATATTTTATACAATACTTTTTTGTGTTTTTGGTGGCTTTGGTCAAAGCCAATTTTGATGTTGCCAAAAGAGTAATTAATCCGAAATTGCCAATTAATCCCGGAATTGTTAGTTTTGAAACTAAGCTTAAAAATAATTTTGCAAAAATGGTTTTAGCTAACAGTATTACTTTAACACCTGGGACATTAACAATAGATGTTGTAGGCGACAAGTTTTATATTCATTGGATAGATGTTACAACGGAAAATAAAAATGAAATTTATAAAGAAATAGCCGAACCTTTTGAGAAGGTTTTATTGAAAATATATGGAAGTGAAAAATAGAAAATATCATGCATAGACGTAAAACTACGTTTGTGACATGGAAAGCGTAGATTGATTGAAAATTTTGATTTCTTAATGTGTTTGAAATAACCGCAATTGTCATTCAGACTGAGATAGGAGACACGATGAGCGACGAGGAATTATAAATAATACAATAACCGATTAACCAAATAACCAAACCAGACAAAATGAACATAGTAATATACATAGCAATCGTTTTAATCAGCATAGGTAGTTTTTTAGCTTTTATGCGATTTATTAAAGGTCCTACTGCAGCCGATAGAGCTATAGCACTTGATACACTTTCTGTTATTGGTATCGCCGGATTAGTATTGTTGGGCTATTTATTTCAACGATATATTTATATTGATTTGGCATTGGTATATGCCGTTTTAGGTTTTATAGGCATCATAGTGATTGCGCGTTATATAGAAAAAGCATTATAATGGATACATTAAATTATATATTAGAATACATAGGACTGTTTTTTGTGCTCTTGGGCAGTATTTTTTTGTTTCTCGGCGCATTAGGTATTTACCGTATGCCTGATTTGTATAACCGACTGCAAGCAGGTACCAAAGCATCGACTTTGGGTGCAATGAGTGTGGTGTTGGGAGTAGGATTGATGCAACCCAATTGGTTGATTAAGCTCATTGTGATTATTTTATTTATAGGAATTTCTAATCCTTTGAGTTCACATGCTTTGGCTAGAGCATCATATAGGCGAGGTATCAGACCATTTTTTAAGAAGAAAATGGATGACTATGAAAGTCAAATAAGAGATGAGAGATGATAAAGTTTATTTAATTAAAAATAATAGAAAAATATGGCAAAGTTTGGTTTTGAAAGGTTGGATGTTTGGCAGAATGCTATTGCTTTAACTGTTAAATTGTATAAGATTACCGAAACTTTTCCAAAGGAGGAGGTTTACAATTTGACTTCTCAAATAAGAGGTGCCGCTATTTCAGTTTCATCAAATATTGCAGAAGGAAATTATAGGGATTCGGCTAATGACAAAGCACGATTTATTACAATTGCCTATGGTAGTGTAATGGAAATTTACAATCAAATGATTGTAGCAAATAAATTAGGATATACAAGTGAAGATGATTTGTCGGTTATACGTAATGATATTTTGTTGATGGCTAAATAATCAATAAAACTGAAAGATTTTCATCTAAAAAAATAATATTTGAAACGGGAGTAATTTATCCCTCATCTTTTATCCCTTATCAAAGCGATAAGTTAGATAAAAGAAAACAAGTTTAAAATAAACTCGAAGTGAAATAAAAGAATAGATATGGCTTTAATCTTATTTTTAATCGTAATGGCAATTATATTAATCGCAGCAGCTATTTATGCAGTAATACAAAAGGATTTGTTGTATGCTGTTTTAGCTACCGGTATTATCAGTGTGGTCTTATCAGTATTTTTTTACCTTTTACAAGCGCCCGATGTTGCTATTACCGAAGCAGCAATTGGTATTGCATTGACCACGATTATTTTTATCATTACCATACGAAATACGTCACGGAATGAAGATGAGTATAGTGAAGATCATATTAAGAAGTTTTGATAAAAAGTAGAAAACGACAAAGTGCCAAGTGCGATTGTCATTTCGACTGAGTGACGAAGAAACGAAGAAGAATCAAAAAAAACTGAAATTAGCATATGATTTCTCATTACATTCAAGATAAGAAACAAATCAAATAACCAGTATCATCAACAAATGAAAAAATATATCATATTCATATTAATTGCCATATTAGGTTGGACGTTGGCACAAACATTTAAAGCTATCCCGTTTGGAGCAGATAGACGTGGTGATTTAAGTAATCCTAATAAAGTAGCGGCTTACTATTTGAGACAATCGCCTGAAACTTTGCAAACAGCTAATTCTATTACAGCAATAGTCGTAAATTTTAGAGGCTTTGATACTTTGGGTGAAGTTACGGTGTTGTTTTTAGCAGCTACCGGCTTAGCAAGTATTTTATATCGTAAAGAAGAGGAAGATAAAACCGAAGTAGAGCGTGTAAGTTTACCATCATCAAGTTTAGTGCGAACGGGTGCTAAAATTTTATTTCCGCTAATATTATTATTAGGGATTTATGTTTTTGTGCATGGGCATTTAACCCCGGGCGGAGGCTTTCAAGGCGGCGCAATTATAGCCACCGGATTTTTGTTAATGTTGATTACCTACAAACATTTTGAGACTAATCACAATGTAATGGTATGGCTAGAAAGTTTGGCAGGTTTAGCATTTGTTTTGGTAGGTCTTTACGGTTTGTTTATGTATGGTTCATTTTTGCAAAATACAAAGTCTGTTGGAACACTCAATGATTTAATTAGTGGAGGATTAATTCCGTTGATTTATATTTTTATTGGAATCAAAGTTGGTACCGAACTCACAAATATATTGGATATATTATTAAAAATTAAACCCGGAAGAGAACAATAAATACAACTTTGCAATTATTATGATAATAAGAAGTAATTAAAATGAATTTAAAATAATATTGAACACTTCGATACATTCTTTGCTTTTCTTTGTACAAAGAATACCGGTGACCTCACAGAATTAAAGGAAACCGAGTGCCACGATAAAGGAATAGTGTATCGAAATCCAAAAATCAAATAAATAGAAATGACAGATTTTAACGAGTTATTCATCAAATATAAAGACCTGATAACCTTAGCGGTTTACGGAACAGCAATTATGCTTATTATAATTGGCTTGTATGCCGTATTGCTCAAAAAACATTTGGTAAAAATAGTTATTGGCTTATCCATAATTGATGCAGGTATCCATCTGCTTTTTGTAGCAGTAGGTTATATTCAGAATGGTACTGCACCAATATTTTCACCTGGTTATGAACAGGCAGCAAATAGAATGGTCGATCCGGTACCGCAAGCATTAGTATTGACAGCTATTGTTATAGGTTTTGCAGTAACAGCTTTAGCTTTATCGTTAGTTATTCGGTTATATAAACATCATCATACAGCAAATATTGATCAAATAAAATCATTAAAATGGTAATTAGTCCGGTTCATTATATCGTAGCACCTCTGTTGGCAGCATTTGCAATTCCGTTGCTAACCAAAATCTATAAAGATGCGGCACGTTTGGTGCCGGGAATTGTATTGTTATACAATGTTATAATTTCTTTTGTATTAATGCATTATATTTCTCAAAATGGAATGATTAGTGAAGTTATTGCAGGGTGGAAAGCGCCATGGGGGATTAATTTAGTTCTAACACCTTTCACAGGTTTTTTAGCAACAATGGTATCTGTTCTCGGTTTTATCATTTGGCTTTACGGTTTTCGTTTCAAAAGAACATTAAAAGGCGGCGTGGTTAAGTATTATGAAATTTTGCAAATGATGATGGTTGCCGGTTCTATCGGTGTAATTATTACCGGTGATTTATTTAATATGTTTGTGTTTATCGAAATAGTGGGAATCACAGCTTACTCATTAACAGCATTTTATCGAGAAAGAAATGGAGCCGAAGCCGGATTTAAGTATTTACTCATAGGTAGTTTGGCATCTACATTTTTATTATTAGCTATTTTGATTATTTATACTCAAACAGGTACATTAAACATGGCGCAGATTGCCGAGAGAATGTCTTTTGTCCCTCAATCGATGAAAATAACAGCTTTGATATTTTTCCTAATAGCTTTGGGTATCGAAGCTGAGATGTTTCCGCTTAATACATGGGCGCCTGATGCTTATGAACAAGCACCATCGCCCACCAGCGCTACCTTTGCAGCAGTAGTTTCAATAGCAGGAATTTATGCTTTGGTGAGGGTCTTATTTACACTGTTTGATGTGTCTGGTGTACATAATTATTTAATTGTAATGGGGTTTGTAACAATGCTTATAGCAGAAATTGCTGCCATTTCGCAAAAAAATCTTAAACGAATGTTAGCATATTCCAGTATAGGACAAGTAGGATTAGTACTAATTGCATTTGGTATTGGTAGCAAACTAGCAGTTTTAGGCGCCATCTTTTTGATGCTTAACCATGCTGTTATTAAAGCGCTGTTGTTTATGACAGGAAGTTATTTTATCTACAATTCAGATGATAAACGTTTGATAGGCTTAAATGGTATGCACAAACAATTGCCATATGTGTCTGCTCTATTTTCTTTGGCTGCTTTTGCCATCATTGGTTTTCCGCCTTTTTCAGGCTTTTGGAGTAAATTCTATATTCTAATTTCAGCGTCTGACCAAAAAATGCTGTATTTAATTATTGGTATTTTATTGATAACTATTATTGAATTAGTTTACTATTTACGAGCCGTTGGGCGCATCTATTTTGCCAAAGAAGAAATGAAAGCTGTGGCACATAAACCATCATCAAATGCTTTGCTAGCCATGTCTTTGCTAGCATTATTTATTATTGTAATCGGCATTTATCCTGATATTATTACCGGATATCTTAATGATGCCGCAGGTGCTTTGTTAGACAAGGCTCATTATATTCAACAAATTTTAGGAAGTAAATAAGATTATGGAAATGAACAGTTTAGCTATTATATTAATCATGCTTTTTCTAGGAAGTATATTGTCGTTTAGTATTGATACATTCAATCGAAAATTAACAGGATGGACGGCTTTTATAATGCTTCTTTTAACGACAATTTATTTTTATACAACCGTAAACTATCAAGATTTTAGTTTACAAATCGGAGGATTATCTTTAAAGTGGGGCTTATCATCATTTCGATTCCTGTTTGTTAATATTGTGTTGATATTAAGTGTCTTTGCCTTATTATATTCTATTGATTACATGAAAGGCAAAGCGCGTTTAGGATATTTTTATAGTTCTTTCTTGATGACAATTTTAGGAATGTTTGGCGTAGTAATTAGTAAAGATTTTGTGTCGTTATTTATCTTCTGGGAAATTATGACTTGGTCATCTTTTTTACTTATAATTTATAATGCTTATTACAAAATCAAAACAGAAGGACTGAAATATATGATTTTTAGTGCTATTGGCGCATATGCAATGCTGACTGCTATTGTCTTTATATACCATTATTACGGTACATTTGATATTGCCGAAGCCATGCAAAAAGGTGTTTTTTCCTTCGAAAATCACAGTTTTATACCGATTTTTTTGGCATTGGGATTTGCTATTAAAGCCGCTGTAATGCCATTTCATGTATGGGCACCTTCTGGATATGCCAATAGCCCTATGTCATTTACTTCGGTATTTTCTGGTGCAATGTCTAAAATGGGCGTTTTTGGTTTATTGATGATTTTAGCAACCTATTATGCATCACATACTCCGGGCGCTTATATATTTACACAAATTTTAGCTTGGATGGGTGGAATAACTGCTGTAATGGGTACAATTTATGCTTTAATTCAAGATGATGCTAAAAAATTACTGGCTTATTCATCCATCGCACAATTAGGGTACATCATTGTAGCCTTATCCACAGGGACTAAATTGGGCGTAATGGCAGCACTATTCTTATCTATATTGCATGCTGCTTTTAAGGGCTCTTTATTTATGGTTGCGGGTGCCGTAGAAAAGCAAGCCGGCACAACGGATATGACAAAAATTTCAGGATTAATCAGAAAGATGCCTTGGACATTTTTTGTAGCTTTGATTTCTATTATTTCTTTGTCAGGAGTGCCGCCGTTAGGTGGGTTTATAGGCAAATGGCTTTTATATGAAGCTTTAATTACTGAAAGTCATAATTATTTTTTAGTCATTGTGATATTCTTTTCATCAACAGCAGCATTCTTATATGCCTATCGTTTTCTATTTGGTTTGTTTTTAGGTCAAGAAGAAAAAGAAATAGAAAATGTCAAGGAAGCACCTTTGACAATGCTCATCCCAATGATTATTTTAGCATTGGTGTCTATTGTAACAGGTGCTATGCCCGGATTGATTTTTAAGCCGGCTGCCAAAGCTATGCAAGACATAGGCTTTTCATCAATGCAATGGCAACTCTCTACTTTGTCAAATGTTTGGGGTAACAACATCGATATGAGCATAATTGGATCATTTATTAGTATTGTATTTGTATTGATATTTGCTTTTTTAACTTTGAAAGGCCGTAAAACAACACGACAAGTAGGTACCAAAGATATTTCAAGTTCAGGCGAATTTTGGAAAGAAGGCGAAAATTGGACATTTCAACAAGATTTTTTTAAACCATTCCAACGGGCGGCATTGCCTTTATATAAATTGAAAATGAATAAGATATGGGAAGACTTGGGCAATGCTTTAGAAGCTTCCTTCAATTTTTCAAGACGGATTTATACCGGCAACGGACAAACCTATGCGATGTATGTAATAG
>WGBX01000117.1 GCA_015494075.1 Flavobacteriaceae bacterium | reverse complement strand
TTATAATATTTATCAGCTATAAAAAATGCTTTAACTTTGCTTAGCTAAAACAGGTTATACATTCAAAAAAATATATTATGAAAACATTAAAAGATATTAATTTTAAAAACAAAAAAGCCTTAGTTCGGGTAGACTTTAACGTGCCTTTAAATGATGATTTTAAAGTTACAGACAACACACGTATTTTGGCAGCAAAACCTACGATTGAAAAAATTTTAAATGATGGTGGAAGTGTTATTTTAATGTCACATCTAGGACGTCCCAAAGGCAAGGAAGATAAATTCTCATTGAAACATATTTTACCTGAATTAGAAAAAGTTTTAGGTCATAAAATAATTTTTGTTTCTGACAGTATTGGGCCTGAAGTAAAGAAGGCTGTGAAAAATTTGAAACCGGGAGAAATTCTGTTATTAGAAAATTTACGGTTTTATCCGGAAGAGAAAAAAGGCGATGAAAATTTTGCCAAAGCTTTGGCAGATTTGGGTGCAGATTATTATATAAATGATGCATTTGGCACAGCTCACCGCGCACATGCATCTACTGCAGTGATTGCAAAATATTTTGATAAAAATCATAAAGCAGCCGGAAACCTTCTGGAAAAGGAAGTTGTCAGTATTCAAAAAGCCCTTGACGAAGGCCAAAAACCTGTTACGGCCATTATCGGAGGTGCCAAAGTTTCCAGTAAAATAGGAGTAATTGAAAACCTGCTTAATAAGGTTGATAATTTAATCATAGTTGGTGGCATGGCTTACACATTTTTAAAAGCTTTAGGCAATAAAATCGGTGATTCAATCGTTGAGGATGATAAAATAGATTTGGCTAAAAAAATATTAGCAGAAGCTAAGGCTAAGGGTGTAAATGTTATCTTACCGGTTGACTTAGTGGTTGCTGATCGTTTTAGTAACGATGCGGAAACTAAAATTGTCAGTATAGACAACATACCTGATGGCTGGCAAGGTCTGGATATTGGCCCTAAAACCCGTCAACTCATTGATGAAGTAATTCAAAACTCCAAAACTATCATTTGGAATGGGCCGGCCGGCGTTTTTGAATTTGACAAATTTGCTACCGGAACTGAAAATATAGGATTAGCCATAGGCAAAGCATCTGAAAAAGGAGCCTATTCATTAGTGGGTGGTGGCGATTCGGTTGCAGCTGTTAAAAAATTAAATTTGACAGACAAAATAAGTTATATTTCTACCGGCGGTGGCGCACTATTAGAAATGCTGGAGGGTAAAACATTGCCGGGTATAGCAGCATTAACTGAATAAATATTTATGAAAAAGAAAATTTTAGGGGTTTTAATAAGTTTAAGTTTAGCAATTTCGGCACAGCAGCCGGCAAATAATACACTTAAAGACAGTCTGGCCGTAAAACGAACAGATAGGTCACAAACAGATGTGAAATCAAATACACATCAAAAGACAAATATAAAAAAACAAACAATTGATACGGCTAAACTGAGTTTTGATAAAATTGTTTTGAAAGATTTGCCGGAGTTAAAAAGAATGGATAGTATTTGGTATAAAGCTTTATATCAACCATCGCTTTTTGATAGCATTCAAATGTTGAAAGATGACTTAATCTATTCTAAAACCTCTAAAATTAAATTAGATACTGCTGATTTAAAACAAAAAATAGAACTTTTAAATCAGCAGACACAATTAAATATTGTTTACCATCCGGCATTGGTACGAACTATAAGAGCCTTTTTAACACATCGTAAAAAAAGTTTAGGGCGTCTGTTCGGAATGGCACAATATTACTTTCCTATTTTTGAAGAAAAATTGGCTAAGTACAATATTCCATTGGAGATGAAATATTTAGTTATTGTTGAATCAGCTCTAAATCCAAGAGCCATTTCAAGAGCTGGCGCAGGAGGCTTGTGGCAGTTTATGTATTCTACCGGAAAAATGTACGGTCTCGAAATCAATTCTTATGTTGATGAGCGTTTTGATCCCGTACAAGAAACAGAAGCTGCTTGTAAACATATGCAAGATTTATATCAGGTATTTCATGATTGGAATTTGGTATTGGCTGCCTATAATTCAGGCGCCGGTAATGTCACTAAAGCCATTCGAAGGTCCGGAGGTCATAAAAATTATTGGAATATCCGACCTTATCTGCCCCGAGAAACTGCCGGTTATGTACCGCTATTTCAGGCAACTTGGTTTTTGGGTGCTTATGCCAAAGCTTATGGTATTCAGACACAAACTTACGAATATCAATATATTGCTACTGATACTATTCAAGTAAAACATAACATAACTTTTAATCAAATATCTCGTTTACTTAAAATTGATGAAAAAGAATTGGAATTTTTAAATCCGCAATACAAGTTGAACATTATTCCTTATGTTTCCGGTAAGAACTATTCGTTAAAACTTCCGGCAGATTTAGTTGGAATTTTTGTTACTAATGAAGATTTAATTTATGCATTAGTGCAAAAAGAATTGAATCAAAAAGAAAAACCTTTGCCTAAATTTTATAAACTTAACAACTATTTAATTTACAGGGTTAAACCCAGCGATTATTTAGGACGAATTGCGCAAAAATACCATACAACGGTGCGTCGAATAAAAAAGATGAATGGTTTGAGATCAAATAGTTTACATATTGGTCAAAAATTAAGAATTTACTCTCGCTATCCTGTGGCTCAATCTGCTACAAAAAAACGTCAAAATTTAAAATCTTCAAATAAGAAAAAAAATATGCCGGCTCATGTCAAAGTAGTGACATATCAAGTTAAAAGCGGTGATACATTATGGAATATTTCCAGAAAATATAATGTTAGTTTGAGTGAAATTTTAAAATGGAATAAATTAAAATATAATACCAAGTTAAAACCAGGAATGACCATAAAAATTTATAAGTCGTAACTGCCTTATTGGCATTTTTTTATCAAGGTATAATTTTTGTTAGTAATAAAATAAAAACTATGAAAAAATTTTTAATATCCGCCTTTATTTTAAGTATGGTTTTGTTGTCTTGTACAGGAAACGGCAAAAAAACCCTTCCGGATTCGACCGGAAAAACACACAATATTTTGGTTATTATGAATGATAAAGACTGGAAAGGAGCCGTTGGCGATAGTCTTCGTAAATATTTTGCTATGGATTATAATGATTTGCCACAAGCCGAACCTCTATTTACTTTACATCAGGCGGCACCGCAACTTTATTCAGACATATATAAAATATATCGCAATGTAATTATAGTTGAAGAAGGAGACAAGCCCGGTATTCATTTTTATAAAGATCAATTTGCAAGCCCGCAATTAATAGCTAAAATTGTAGGTCGGAATAAAACTGAAATAGAAAAAATACTTCACGATCATGCAAGTGATATTATTCAACGTTTTAGAGATTTTGAAATTAAAAATTTACAACAACACCATCGTAAAACTTTAAGAGATAATTCAGATATTGAAAAAGAACTTGGTATTAGTATTGAAATACCGGATTTTTTTGTGTTAGTTGATCATCAAAAAAACTTTTTTTGGTTCCGTCGAAATTTAAAAAATGGTGAAGAAGATATCTTATTATATAGTGTTCCTTTAAAAGATTCATTAGATTTAAAAGGTGACCGGGTTTTATATTACCGAGATTCAATAGGGAAAAAATATATTCCGGGCCCTTTAGATAGTACATACATGAAATCTGAAAGTAACATTTCACCTTCACAAATATTGACCCGTATCGATGGGCATAGTGCTATTGAAACCAGGGGTTTATGGAATATGAAAAATGATTTTATGGGGGGACCTTACATCAATTACACTATTATTGATAAAAAGCATCAAAGAATGATTGTAGGCGAAGGCTTTATTTATGCACCGGCTATTGATAAAAGAAATTACATTATACAGTTAGAGGCTATTTTAAAAACAATAAAATTATTAGACAATAAAAAAATAAAATAAAATTTATTTTTGAGATATTTATTACTGCCGGCCAAGCCGGCAGTAGTTACTTTAGTTTAGGATTGTTTTGGTGTCTTTGATGGTCTCTTTCTGTTCTTTTTAACATTTTAGAATCCCATGCCGCTTGCAAATCAGTTCCGGTTTGATTGGCAATAGCTGTTAATACAAATAACACGTCAGCAAGTTCTTCACCTAAATTTTTAGCAAGGTCGCTTTCTTTTTCAGATTGTTCGCCATAGCGTCTGGCTATAATACGAGCAACTTCTCCTACTTCTTCAGAAAGAAGAACCATATTTGTTAACTCATCAAAATAACGAACGCCATGCTGTGTAATCCACTCATCAACTTCTTTTTGAACATGTTTCAAAGGCTCCATATTGAAAATTTTAAATTTGAATGTTTTTATAATCGAAAATTACACCACTACTATGGTTTTGTTTACTACCCGTAACACTTGATAATATATTAATTTGTCCCATATCTTTTAGGAGGCCTAAAAGAGCAAATATTAAAGCTTCTTTATAATTGATCAAAATTGGATCCGGAATAATAACACTACCAGCTCCAAAGGCACTAATGCGTTTTATTAAATAATCGTTAAAAGCACCACCACCTGTAATTAAAACGTTTCCCTCTAAAGTGTTTTCACCAATTTGAATTGCGATATGTTCGACATAAGTTTTTAAGATATCAGCCAAATTAAGTTGAAAGGAATCTATAATAGGTAATATTTTATCAACGACAAATTCCCAACCGAAAGATTTGGGTTTGGCTGTTTCATAATCAGGCAAGCTGTTAAGTTTTCTCAATAATGGAAAATGAATCTTTCCAGAAGCAGCCAGTTGTCCTTTATCATCATAATTTAAACCTATTTTTTGAGTGTAATAATTTAGAACAATATTTGCCGGACATATATCAAAAGCTTCTCTTTGTCCTTCTTTTTCAAAAGAAATATTGGCAAAGCCTCCCAAATTTAAACAATTATCATATTGATTAAATAAAAGATGATCGCCAATAGGAACCAACGGAGCACCCTGTCCTCCCAACGCTACATCTTGGCGACGAAAATCACAAATAGTCTTAATACCGGTTGTAGCATTAATATGTGCACCACTTCCTATTTGCGTAGTATAGCTCAACTCAGGTTGATGAAAAACCGTATGCCCATGGGAGGCAATTAAATCGATTTTGTCAATATGATAACGTTTTATAAAGCTTTTTACTTGTATACCTAAGAATTGCCCATATGCAGCATCTAGCTGCGCTAATTGCTGCGCAGACATATGGTAAGCATTTTTTAATTTTTTGTTCCATTCTAAATAGTATGAAATAGTTTCTCCTCTTATAATTTTAAAATCTGTGACATTTTCCGAATTGAATTTGACATACGCAATATCTAATCCGTCTAAAGAGGTGCCACTCATCAAACCAATAACGTATTTATACATAATCAAGCATTTTGTTCCTGCTAATATACAGCTAAATAATCATTTTTTTTTCCTAAATTTGAACACCTTAATTAAAAAAATATATTTATATGGATTTTTCACTTAGCGAAGAACAGTTAATGATAAAAGAAGCGGCAAGAGATTTTGCCAATTTAGAATTACTCCCCGGTGTAATTGAACGAGACGAAAAACAATATTTTCCTCTTGAGCTTCGACAAAAAATGGCTGAAATGGGCTTTATGGGCATTATGGTAGATCCTAAATATGGCGGAAGCGGTATGGATACTATTTCTTATGTAAATATTATGGAAGAGTTGTCAAAAGTAGATGCTTCAGCCGGTGTAATTGTCAGTGTAAATAACTCTTTGGTAACATGGGGTTTAGAACATTTTGGAACTGAAGAACAGAAACAAAAATATTTAATTCCGTTAGCTAAGGGTGAAAAATTAGGTGCCTTTGCTTTAAGTGAGCCCGAAGCAGGTAGTGATGCAACGCACCAACGTACAACCGCTAAGGACATGGGTGATTATTATGTGTTAAATGGTGTCAAAAATTGGATTACTAATGGTGGTACGGCAGATACCTATTTAGTGATTGCACATACACATCCCGAAAAAGGGCATCATGGCATTAATGCTTTTATTGTTGAAAAAGGTTGGGAAGGATTTAGTATTGGTCCTAAGGAAAATAAAATGGGTATTAGAGCTTCTGATACGCATTCATTGATTTTTCAAGATGTTAAAGTCCCCAAAGAAAATAGAATAGGACCGGATGGTTTTGGCTTTAAGTTTGCCATGAAAACTTTATCCGGAGGTCGTATTGGTATAGCAGCACAAGCATTGGGTATTGCACAAGGCGCTTATGAGCGTGCATTGCAATATTCTAAAGAACGCGAAGCATTTGGTAAGCCTATATCTTACCATCAGGCTATTGCTTTTAAATTGTCTGACATGAAAACTGAAATAGATGCAGCTCGTCATTTAATTATGAAAGCAGCTTGGGATAAAGATCAAGGAAATAGCTACGATTTAAGTGGTGCCATGGCCAAATATTATGCAGCTGAAATGGCAATGCGTGTTACAACTGAAGCTGTTCAGATACATGGTGGATATGGCTATGTGAAAGAATATCACGTTGAACGCATGATGCGTGATGCTAAAATAACACAAATATATGAAGGTACTTCTGAGATACAGCAGATTGTTATTTCTAGAGCTATTTTAAATGAAAAAATAAGATAAAATTTTATTTTTATCTTTTTTATAAACCCTGTTTAAGTGAGCAGGGTTTTTTTAAATGTTTTTTTCAAGAAAGGTCAAAATATCTTCTATCTTATAATGAATGTCAAACCATTTAATTTCCGAATTTTTACGGAACCATGTTAATTGTCTTTTGGCAAAACGCCGGGTATTTTTTTTAATTTCTGAAACTGCAAAATCTAAATTCCATACTCCATCAAAATAATTGAATAGTTCTTTATATCCTACTGTATTTAATGCATTCAAATTTTTGTTAGGATATAGTTTTTGAGCTTCTTCTACTAATCCTTTATTTATCATTATATCAACACGTTGGTTAATACGCTCATAGAGTACAGTTCTATCAGTATTTAAGCCAATATGTATTGTTTTAAAAGGACGTTGTTTACGACTGTTTTGATACATTTCGTGCATTTTTTTTCCTTCTGCTTGTCGTAAAATTTCTATACTTCTAATTAAACGATGTGGATTGCGATTATCTATTTTATTAAAATAATCAAGGTCTAATTTTTTTAATTCATTTTGCAGTGATGTAATACCATTTTCAATTAGTCTTTGCTGGAGCTCTGCTCTGATTTTTTCATTTTTTTTTGGCAATTTATCCAGTCCTTTAGAAGCAGCATCGAGATATAAGCCGCTGCCTCCGACCAAGATTAAATATTCGTGGTTTTGAAATAATTTGGCACTTTTTGTTAAAAAATCTTGTTCAAAATCTCCGACATTATAAGGCTCAAATATACTTTTGTGTTGGATGAAGTGGTGTGGTGCTGCCGCCAACTCTTCCGGCTCAGGCACCGCAGTACCGATAGACATTTCCTTATAAAATTGACGGGAATCTGCCGATAGAATATGCGTGTTTAATAAGCGTGCCAGAGAAACGGCTAAGGCTGTTTTTCCGGATGCCGTGGGACCGGCAATTATAATAAGTTTTTTCATGTCAGTCAGCTAAACGAATTATGTTTTCCAGTTTGTGTTTGTCTAAATAGTTTTGTACAATTTGGCGAAGTGCAGGATGATCTTCAAGCTTTGTTAGGCGTTTTTTTATGACTTCCGGATCTTGATTTTGCCATTCTAAGTCATAAAAACCATAACCTATAAGTTTTTGATTTTCAATATAAATTATGGATTTCTCACCCGTATGATGTCCTTTGTCTATAAGCATCATATTATTATTGGAAAACCGATGTGGTGTATGTTGAAGGTTTTTTTTGGTACATGGTGAGAAGCTTGGATTTTCTTTATAACGATAATGCCAAGTCATGACACGGCTAATGAGGTTGCCTTGTATAATTTCATAATCTATTTTATTGATTTGTTGTTGTAAATCCCTAGCAAGAGGCGTGTCTTTTAGATACAGATTATTGACTTTTTGTTTGATGTTTTTGGCGCGATGCACAGCTATTAATTGGTCATATTTATTATAAAAATAAACCAGTCCTTTTTTGGGAGGTAGCGCATCAATTGTTCTTATTATATTTTTTTGAATTTTAACCAGTGGTTTAATGCCCGGCATTTCTATCCTGTCAAGTAAATTTCGTTGTTTGTTTAAAATCATTTTAAACAATTCAACAGTTGCTAAGGCATCGCCAGAAGCACGGTGTCTATTACTAACCGGAATATGTAAAGTTTCACAAAGTTTGCCAAGACTATAGGAATTTTGTCGAGGAAAAATTTCTTTACTCAATTTGACAGTACATAAGGTTGGCCGTTCATATTTGTAGCCTAGTCGCTCAAACTCTTTTTTTAAAACTCTGTAATCAAAAGCGGCATTATGAGCTACAATTACAGCGTCTTGGGTCATTTCGATAACTTGTTTTGCAATTTCATAAAATTTTGGTGCACGGCGTAACATTTTGTTATTAATGCCGGTTAATTTTTGAACATACCAGTGTATAGGTCGCTCTGGATTGACCAAACTGATTAGTTGGTCTGTAATTTCATTGCCGTCAAAAATATAAATTGCTATTTCTGTGATGGCTTCATCGGCGGGTTTACCACCGGTAGTTTCTAAATCAATAACAGCATATTTCATAATGATATTTTAGAAACGGATTCCTAATTGTTCTAAACGTTTTTTTTCATTTTTTTCAGCCAAACGTTTGGGGACGATAGGTCGTATTAAGGTTTGACCTTTACGTTTTTTTAAAAAAGGATAAAAATCTATTTGGGGTGCAGTTTCTTTTTCTTGAATATATTTATTGGTGCCTACCAAAATAATTTCTCCGTTATTGAAAAGTTGTTCTTCTTTTTCGGCAGATTCTTGAATTTTTTTTTGAATGGTACCTTTATATAGCTGACTTAAAAATCCTCCGGATTTTTCTATATTTTTAAATATATTTAATGCTTTATCAGCCGATTTATAGATATGTTCTTCTATAAAATAATCACCCTCTGTACTTTTTAAAGCTTTGTTAAAATAGGCTTCATTTTTTAAAATAATCAGTTGGTTGCGAGCCAAACGTTCACTAAATTCATTACTTTTTTTGAAAACTGCATCAAAAGGCAAGTTAGCAGCCCAATCGGCACCGCCTAAAATGGCACTCATCATTTCCATACCTGTTCTTAGCAAGTTTACATAAGGGTCAAAAATGGTTTTGTTACGTAAGGCAGGCAATGCATAAACCCGGGGAGTTAAAGCAATTTGGTAATTATCTGTAATGAGATTCCATAAATTTTTTAAATTTTTTATTTTAACAATTTCATAGAAATAATGTGCACCTTGAGCCATTGTAAATTGTATTCTCGGTAGTATTAGTTCACCTAATTTTTCAGTATACTCTATTGCATGTCCCAGAGCGTATGCAACTTCTTGAATTGTATTTGCACCGGCATTTTTATAATGGTCAGCTCTAATATCAATGAAAAGAAAATTTTGAGGAAGTTTATTTAACAAGGTTTTCAGATCATTAAAGTCTATTTCTTCATTTTTATACCAATTGCCATAACGTGCAAAATGCCCTATGGGATCTATGAGTAATCGACTTTTTCCTTGAGTTTTTTTAAATAGTAGTTCAAAAAAATCAATATCGAGCATGTCAGCTTTAAAAATGATTTTGTCAGGAGCGATGTCTTTAATCAATAAATCTATGTCAAAGGTTTTGTCAAAATAAACGCTAAAATATTCTACACCTTTTTTTAATGCTTTACGGGCAATTTTATTAGCAATAAGGCTGTTTTTTAAGTGCAGCTCTTGTACGATATAAAAATTTGACGAATATTTTTGAGTTGAAGGTGTATAAGTATCATAGTGGTAAAAAGGTTTAATATCAATACCTTCCAGCGTTTTAGTTATTAAGGTTTGGTAGTCTGCCCCTTTTAAATCAGCTTGTATTTTAAGTTTCCATTCTTGTGAGCTGACTTTATTAAAATCGTCAAAAAGTAAATTTTTTAAGGTCATTTAAAGTTTTATTTGGACGTTTCTATAAGATAAATATCTTCTCCTTCTTTTTTTAATAAAAGTTTTTCGCGGGCATACTTTTGAAGTTGCCTGTCATCATTAAGATCTTTAAGTGTTTGTTTTTGTTTTTTTATACCTTCTTTATAAAAATTTTTTTTGTCTTCCAGTTGTTGTATTTGCCGGTCCAAATCTCTTAGGTACAATAGTGAGTTATCATCTATAAAAATTATCCATACCAGAAAAATAATTATAGCTAAGATGAAACGATTGGTTAAGAACTTGAACTGGTTCAATTTCATTTATATATTGTTTTTAATTAAACTGACAATCACATCAATGGCAACTTTGTTACGACGGTCGTTCGGAATAATTAAGTCTGCATGTGCCTTAGTTGGTTCAATAAACTGTTCGTGCATTGGTTTAAGAGTTGTCTGGTAACGGTTTAAGACTTCATCAATGGTGCGCCCCCGTTCATTTATATCTCTTCGCACACGACGAATTAAACGTTCGTCAGAATCAGCGTGGACATAAATTTTGACATCAAACAAATCACGTAATCGTTGGTCATTAAAGATTAAGATTCCTTCGACAATCATCACTTTTCTTGGGTGTGTTAAAACTGTATCTCCGGTACGAGTATGCTGCACAAATGAATATATAGGTTGTTCAATTGTTTCGCCTTGCTTTAATTTGGTCAGATGATCATAAAGTAAATTAAAATCGATGGCCCGCGGATGGTCAAAATTAATCTTGGCTCGTTCTTCCAATGACAAGTGTTTGTTATCCTTGTAATAGGAATCTTGAGAAATAATACCAACATCTTCGTTGCCAAATTCTTTAACTATTTGATTAACAACTGTGGTTTTTCCACTACCGGTTCCTCCGGCAATTCCAATTATGAGCATAAATTTATTTTTTGGTAAAAATAAGTTTTTTTGATGAGATAAAAAAGCGAAAATTAATGACTTGGGAAAGCTTGCTGAAATTTAATTTAAGAAAAACTAAAAGAGCTTAATTAATTGGTTTTAAAATGATTATGATTTTTTTAAAATGCGTCTTGCTTTTAGATAAGATCTTTTCCAATATTTTAAATTTAACGATGATTTGGTTACACCTTTTGAGGTTGATGCATGCATAAAAATACCGTTTTCTAAATAAATGCCGACATGATAATATTTGCGACTGGTATGGAAAAACACCAAATCTCCGGTTTTTAAATTATTTTTTCGTACAGGCTTACCTATTTTCATCATGGCTTTTGTAGTACGAGGCAAATTAATATTAAAGGCTTCTTTATAAATGCGTTGCACAAAACCGGAACAATCAAAACCACGAGCTGTTGTCCCGCCGTATTTATAGCGAGTTCCTTTGTAATGCCGGTAGCTTTTTTCTAATTTATGCTTTGTCGAAGAAGTGGAAGCTAAGGAATGATTTGATTTGCAAGCGGTTAAAAAAGTAATAATTAATAGGAAATGAAGTAGTTTTTTAAGCATTTTTTAATTTAAATTTAGGTGCATATATAATTTTTCGAGAGCTTGTTCAAAATTTTCTTGATGTAAATTAATTTTCAAATCGGCATTAACTTCATAGACTTTTTGACGTGAAAAAAATAAGGCTGTTATAAAGCCGTCAAAATCTTCATCTGGTATTGTTTTTAATAAAGGTCGTTTGTTTTTTTCTTTTTTTAAACGTTCAATTAAAACAGGAGTAGATACATTTAAGTATATCTTTTTAAATTGTCTCAAATCTAATAATTGTCTATTTGTAGGTTGTATAATTGTACCACCACCCAAAGACAAAACGACATTATCAGCATTTGTTTTAATAAAATCCTTTAAAACCAAATGTTCAATTTTTCGGAATGCTGTTTCGCCTTGGTTTTCAAAAATTTGTGTAATAGTATTATTGGTAAATTTTTCAATAGCTTCATCTAAATCTATGAAATCATAGTTTAAACGCTGCGCCAGAGCTCTACCCAGAGCAGACTTTCCGGCACCCATAAAACCATATAAAGCAATGCGCATAATTATTATAAAAAATTAAAAACAAAGATAATATTTTTAATCTGATATTGCTGAACTGTCAACTGTCTTTTAAATATTTTATCTTTACAAAAAAAAATAATGAGACAAATCTGGTTGATATTTTTATTTGTGCCAATTGCTTTGATTGCTCAAAATTCTAAAAAATACGACTTAAAGTATTTGAAAGCTAATTTGACTATATTTCCTTATCAAAAAAAGGTTTCTGGTAATATTAAATATACTCTGCGGATCTTAAAAAAAACGGATAGTATAATATTTGATGCGCCGGAAATTGATACGTATAAGGTCAAAATCGGCAGGTCAAATGCACCTTATAAACAAACACATTCAACTTTAATTATTTATAAAAAATTTAAACTGGGAAAAAAGTATAAAATTAATATACAATATTTTGCCTTTCCAAAACAAGCTATGTATTTTACAGGCTGGCACTCAGGAGGGCGTCATCAGGTTTGGACGCAAGGACAAGGTAAAAATAATAGTCATTGGCTACCGGTCAATGACAATCAAAATGATAAATTTACATGGGAATTACAGATAAACTTTCATAAAAACTACCGGGTTATTTCCAATGGCGAATTAATCAAGACTAAGTTTATCAATGATTCGCTTAAATCTTATACTTTTCGTCAAAATTTGCCTGCGCCGGCTTACCTTATTTTTATTGGAGCCGGTAAGTATGTTGAAAACAGAGTGGAAACAGCACATCGCTTACCAATTTATAATTATCAATATTCTGACAAAATAAAAAACGATCATACTTATTATAAAACCGCCTTTATATTTGATCAAATGATAGATGACATCGGTGTTCCGTATCCTTGGGGCAATTATAAACAAATTCCGTGTCGTGATTTTTTATATGGTGGTATGGAAAATGTATCCGCTACCAGTTTTAACGGTGATAGATATGTTGTAGATTCTATTACTTTTAATGATTTTAATTTTGTGAATGTGAGTGCGCATGAGTTGGCTCATCAATGGTTTGGCGATTTGGTTACAGGTAAAACAGCAGCCGATCATTGGTTGCATGAAGGTTTTGCTACTTATTATGCACGTTTGTCAGAACAACATATTTTTGGCAAACCTTATACGGCTTACCAAACCTATCTGTATGATAAGCAAATTATTGCAGCTCAAAAGACTGATACAATACCCTTGCATCGGCCTAATGCCAGCAGTTTGACCTATTATCAAAAAGGTGCCCGTGTTGTAGAAATGCTAAGGCAACAAATAGGAGATAGTGCTTATCATCAGGTTATAAAAAATTATTTACAAAAATTTTTTTTTAAAAATGCTACAATAAATGATTTTAAGCAAATTGTATATGAGGTTACCGGCCGGGATATGAAGGGGTTTTTTAATCTTTGGCTCGAAAATACCGCTATTCCTGCTTTTGACATTTACCAACAGAAAGATAGTATTATTTTTAAGAGAAATACCCATCAACTGCCTTTAAGTTTTTTAATTATTACTACAAATGGAATGTATAAAGAGCAACATCAAAAAAGTTTTAAAATTGACGAATTTGAATCTGTTTTAAGTGTTATTGCCAATCCTGATAATCATTTTTTATATGATGTTCAGTTTAATAGAAGTAAGCAGTGGATTAAACAGCAAATTTTTAGAAGCCCATCTTTTATAGATCGTTATAAAGGTATTTTAAAAACTAAAAATTGGTCTGAAAAAGACCGCGACAGCGTTTATGAAGTGTTAATTAGCAGGCATGACTATTATCCGATATACAAAGAGATTATTGCTGGTATAAAAGATCATTTAAATAACAAGCACCTTAAATACATAGCAGACTTATTTAAAAAAGATTTAAAAACACGGCAACAAATAGCTATTCAGTTAAATAAGATCCCGCAGTCTATAAAACAAGTTTATTATGATTTGCTAAACGATGCATCTTATCAAACAAAACAAGCAGCACTTTGGCATTATTGGGAAAATTTTCCGGATGATCGACAAAATGCCTTAGATTTTACAAAAAAAATCATTGGAAGTAACGATCGTTCTTTTAGACTTACTTGGTTGTCATTGGCATTAATGACGCGTGATTATGAAAGTGCCAAGCAAACAGCTTTTATACAAGAAATGGTTCATTATTCTTCTCCGGAATATAATATGCTCATTCGATTAAATGCTTTTCAAACATTGATGGAGTTGCATCTGGTAAATGAGGCGGTAATCCAAAATTTGTTGCAAGCATCTTTACATTTTAACTGGCGTTTACATAGAGCTGCACGCCACTATTTAAAAGAATTGTATCAAATACCGTTATATCAATCAATTATTGATAAAAATATACAATATTTTCCGGCATCACAACAAAAAGTTTTAAAAACACTTTTTATACCGTTATAATTTTTAAGAGCTAAGTCGTATGAATATAAAATAGAATTAATTTGTTATTTTTACCAACCTAAACATAAAAGTCCTTTGATTTATGAATTTTAAGAAAATTGGCCCACATTTATTTAGTTTTACTGTTTTCATTCTGATTTCATTTATTTATTTCAGTCCTGTTATACAGGGAAAAGTGCTAAACCAAAGTGATCTGATTCAGGCCAAAGGCATGGAGCATGAAAGAGAGATCTATAAACAAAAAGAAGGGCATGAGATATACTGGACCAATGCCGCTTTTGGTGGCATGCCAACCTATGTATTGGGAGCTTCGTTCCCGAATGATTATGCTTTAAAACTACAAAAAATCCTTAATTTTTTACCACGACCGGTTAATTTTCTTTTTTTATATTTTTTAAGTTTTTATATTTTGATGCTAATCATGAAAATTGATTGGAAATTGGCTCTTTTAGGAAGTTTGGCTTTTGGATTTTCTACTTATTATATTATTATTATCGGTGTAGGACATTTAGCCAAAGTCAGGGCTATTACATATTTTCCATTGGTCATAGCCGGTATTTTATTGGTTTTTGAAAGAAAGAAATATTTATGGGGATTTATTTTAACAACTATAGCCGTAGCATTAGAACTTAGCACTAAGCATTATCAAATGACTTATTACTTGTTTATGGCTGTTTTGTTTTTAGGGTTATTTTTTTTGATTGATGCTTACCGTAAAAATACTATTCGTTTATTTTTAAAAGAACTGAGTATATTATTAGTGGCGGCTTTACTGGCTTTAGGTATGAATGCTACCAATATTATGCCGGCGCAAGACTATGTTAAACATAGCATTAGAGGACAGCGTATATTACATATTAACCCTGATGGAACAGCAAAAAAAACACAAAATAACGGTCTAAGTAAGAATTACATCACGGAATATAGTTATGGTATTGCAGAAACCTTTAATTTATTGGTGCCTCGTTTTATGGGAGGAAGTAATGACGAGAATTTAGGTCAAAACTCTCATTTATATAAAGCTTTAATAGATAAAACCGATTCGCGTACCGCTAAAAATTTTGTCAAACATGTAAGTACTTATTGGGGAAAACAACCCATAGTTGCAGCACCTGCATATATTGGAGCTGTTGTCTTATTTTTGGCTTTGATAGGTTTGTTATTTTATAAAGGCCCACATAAAAAATGGATTATAGCCAGTATTCTATTAGCTTTGTTCTTATCATGGGGCAAAAATTTTAATTTCTTAACCGATATTTTTATTAATTATGTACCATTTTATGATAAGTTTCGGGCTGTTTCATCTATTCAAGTAATTATAGAATTTTTAATTCCGGTATTGGCCGTACTAGGATTATATAGTTTTTTTCAATCAAAATTGACCGTTGCCGAACAACAAAAAAAACTTTTTACAGCCATTGGTATTTTAGGAGGGATACTTTTAATTTTTATATTGCTTGGCAGCAGCTTGTTTTCTTTTGAAAGCCCGATGGATAGCTACTATGCCAAATATGGTTTATTAAATGCCTTGATAGAAGATCGCAAAGCTATGTTAATTAATGACAGCTTGCGGTCATTATTATTTATTTTAACAGCAGGAGGCATACTTTATTTGGTATTAAAACAAAAATTATCAACTAAAATGGCAACAGCATTATTAGCTTTATTGATTATTCTTGATTTGGCCGGTGTTGATAAAAGATATGTGAATAATGATAGTTTTGTCAAACCAACACAAATTCAACGTTTTTTCACACCTACAACAATTGATCAAGCTATTAATAAAGATACGACTTATTATCGAGTTATCAATCTTACCAGAAATCCATTAACTGATGGGTTAACATCTTATTTTCATAAACAATTAGGAGGTTACCATGCCGCTAAACCGCGACGGATACAAGATTTATTTGATTTTTATCTTTCAAAAGACATCAATCCCGAAGTTTTAAATATGTATAATGTTAAATATCTGATTGTTCCCGGAAATGAAGGGCAAACCGGCGTGCAAATTAATGAAGCAGCTAATGGAAATGCATGGTTTGTAAAAAAATTGAAATTTGTACCGGATGAAGATGCAGAAATACTGGCACTTAAATCTGTTTCAACTAAACAAACAGCTGTTTTAAATAAAAAATATCGTGCCGAACTAAATATGCCTATTACAACAGATTCTACGGCAGAGATTAAATTATTAAAATATAATCCTGAAAAATTAACTTACCAAAGTCAGAATGCACAACCCGGTTTTGCAGTTTTTTCCGAATCATATTATCCGCACGATTGGCAAGTTACAATTGATGGGAAACCGGCCAAAATATATAAAGTCAATTATAGCTTACGAGGCTTAAAGGTCCCGGCAGGACAGCATATAATTCGGTTTACTTTCGAACCTGATGTTATTAAAAAAGGTGGAATGATAACTTTTTGGAGTTGGGTATTTTTTATAATTTTAACAATATTAGGTATATATATTTGGTGGCAATCAAAAAACAAAAATGTATCTTTGTAAGTAAAATCTATATAATTTGAAAAAGTTTAGTATCATAATACCAACATATAACCGGCAGGCTTTATTAAAGGAATTACTAAATAGTATGTTAATTCAAAAATTTCATCCCGAAAATTTTGAAATAATTGTAGTAGATAATAATTCCGACTATGATGTGAATAAGTTGGTTCAAAATTTCATATCGACCTATCCGCAATTTGATATTAAATATATTCTTGAGCCACATCAAGGAGAGCAATATGCTTGGAATACCGGTATTAAAAATGCGCAAGGAAAATTGTTGATTTTTGTAGATGATGACACTACTTTTCATCAGGACTACTTTGCTACTTTAGAAAAAGGTTTTGCTGATAAATTGGATAACATCGCAGGAGGAGGTAAAGTCGCTCCGGTATTTGAATATCAAAAACCGGCTTGGATAAATAAATTTGTGATGCCCTATTTTGCTGAAATAAATTTGGGAGAAAAATCAAAATTTCCTAAAAATAAATTTCCATATGCCACTAACATGCTTATTTCTAAAAATGTATTAGAAAAAGTGGGCTTATTTAATACTGAACTAATGGCAGGCAAAAAGCATATACCTCCGGGAACTTTTGAGCGCGATTTGTTTAGGCGTATAAGAGCGGCAGGGTATCCTGTTTATTATTTTCATGATCTTGTGGTTTGGCATTTTATTCCACAAGAGAAAATAAATAAAGCTTATGTAAAAGCAAAAGCTATTGAATCCGGTTATACGTTAAGAGATATTTACCGTCATAAAAGTTTTTGGTGGTCATTGTATGCTTTTTGGAGAGATGTAGCAAAATGGTTGGCAGCCTTTATATTATCTATTTATTACATTTTTACTACTCAGTGGGAAAAAGCAGTTATGCTATTTAAGCTTCGGTGGTGGAAAAGCAAAGGCTTTTGGCATTTGGGAAAAGAGGCACAATAATGATGATGAAAAAATAAAAAATAAGTATCAAAATTAAAAGCTTTTTTATATATTTGCATTCGCAAAAACAAAGGGTTCTTAGCTCAGCTGGTTCAGAGTATCGCCTTGACAGGGCGGGGGTCGCCGGTTCGAACCCGGCAGAACCCACAAAAGCATGATAAATATTATTTGTCATGCTTTTTTTATCTAATTAAATAAGGCTATTTTCTTTTTAGCTGCTTTTTTTATCTTAGACCAATCACGGGTTTCAAATTTAATTACTGCAACACCGCTGGTGCGTAAGTGTGTTAAAGTTTCAGGTAAAAAATAATTTACCAAACTTGTCCAAATAGGATTATGACCAACAATCATTACTGTATTATATTTATTCGGAATTTTTTCAATTTGATGCACCATTTCTGGTAAATCATAAAAATAAAAAACAGAATTTAGTTCTATGTTTCCTTTATAATTTAATTTTTCAGCCATTATTTCGGCTGTTTGAAAGGCCCTTATAGCAGGACTACTGATGATTAAATCAGGAATAAGTTTTATGTTTTTTAAATCTACAGCTCTTTGATGATTTCTTTTTATACCGTTATCAATTAATGGTCTTTTCATATCCGGCATAGCCTTTTTTGAAGCTTTTCCATGTCGCATTATTATTAACTTTTTCATCAGATTGTGATTTTTTAGGAATAAGCTTGTTTAATCAGCCTAAAATCAGCCAAGACCAAAGCTGCTAATGCTTCTACTATTGGTACAGCTCGGGGTACAACACAGGGATCATGCCGGCCTTTTCCTTCTAAAATAATTTCATTTCCTTTATCATCAATACTTTTTTGAGTTTGCATTAAAGTAGCCACCGGTTTAAAGGCTAATTTAAAATAAATAGGCATACCATTAGAAATACCGCCTTGAATACCTCCTGAATAATTGGTTATAGTAGTTCCGTCTTTTAAAAATAAGTCATTATGTTGGCTTCCAAGCATTTTACTTCCTTTAAAACCACTTCCATATTCAAATCCTTTTACAGCCGGAATATTTAACATCGCATATGCTAAACGGGCTTGTAATTTGTCAAATAAAGGCTCTCCCAATGCTTTTGGAACAGCATTTATGACACATATAACTTGTCCTCCCACCGTATCACCCTTTTTTTTGATAATTTTAATTTTTTCTATAAATTTTTCAGCCATTTTTTCATCAGGGCAACGAACGGCATTGGTTTCAATTTTAGACATATCCAATTGTTCAAAAGCTTTATTTAACTCTAAATCGCCAACAGCATGAACATAAGCCTTGATATCTATGTCCGCTATGATTTGTTTGGCAATAGCCCCTGCAACTACTATTGCAGCTGTTGTTCTTGCCGAACTGCGACCACCACCGCGGTAGTCGCGGTGACCATATTTTTGATCATATGTAAAATCAGCATGAGAAGGCCGATAGGCATGCGCTAAATGATGATAATCTTTTGATTTTTCATTGGTATTGTAGATTATAAAAGCAATAGGTGCTCCTGTGGTTTTTTTGTTATAAATACCAGATAAAAATTCGACTTTATCAGGTTCATTACGTTGTGTGGTTATTGCCGACTGACCCGGGCGGCGTCTGTCTAATTCTAATTGAATAGCCTCAAAGTCTAAGGTTATATTGGCGGGAACACCATCTAAAATACCGCCTATGGCTTTTCCATGTGATTCTCCAAAGCTGGTGAATTTAAGAATTTTACCAAAACTATTATGCATAAGCTTCCGAAGGTTTTGTTTTTTTAAAGATACGATATTTTTATATATATTCGTGAAAAATATTATTATGTCTTCACTTGGTTTATTTTTAATTTATTCTTTAGCTTTATTTTCGGTGATGCTTTTGGCCGAATTTTTCTATAAAGTACTTAGGGTTGATACAGAATGGAGCCGTAAAATAGCTCATATAGGCGCAGGTATTGTAGCGCTTACTTATCCGCTTTTTATTCATAATGATTTAATTGTTTTAGGTTTGACTCTAAGTTTTTCTTTGATTCTTTTTATTTCTAAAAAATTGAAAATTTTTCAATCTATTTTTTCTATCAAACGTCAATCTTTTGGTGAGTTGTTATTTGTTTGGAGTTCTTGGTTATTGTTTGTTTTATATCAAGATCTAGGTAATGTGATTTATTTCTATTTACCTTTTAGTATTTTGGTTTTTGCTGATCCGGCTGCAGCTTTAATAGGGCAGAAATATCCTATCAAAAAATACCGTTTTTTAGGACATCCAAAGTCTTTGGGAGGCTCTTTGTCATTTTTTATAGCCAGTTTAGTTTTAAGCTATTATTTTGCTTCTAAATATTTGGGTAATAGTGAAAATGTTTTGTTATTTGCTTTTATTCAGGCATCTATATTGAGTTTAATAGAAGCTATTTCACATAAAGGTTGGGATAATTTAACGATTCCTTTATTTTCTGTTTTATTAATTTATTTTTGGTTTTGATTTATGAAAATAATCAGTATAACCGGACTTGACGGTAGTGGTAAAACCACACAAGCTAAACGTTTGGCAGCTGTACTACCTCAAAGTCGGATGGTTTCTGTTTGGGATCTAATAACACGCGCCGAATTTAAAGACTGGAGTATATATTGCAAGTCACCAAAAGTTGAACAATATGTGATGCATTTATCACCATTAAGCCGTTCTCTTTTTATTTTTCATGCTTTTAATGAGGCTTATGAAAAAGCTATGTCTTCAACATCCGAATATCTTATTTTTGACGGTTATTGGTATAAATATTGGGCTATTGAACAAGCTATGGGTGCCCCAAAATCATTAGGTTCAATTTGGGATGCACAATATCTTAAGCCTGATTTTAATGTTTTTTTAGATTTATCACCGGAAGAAATTCTCAAGAGAAAAAAAGAGTATTCTGTATATGAAACAGCTAATAAGCTTGATCAAATAAAGACTTTTTATCAAATACAATCGTCAGCCAGAAAAATTTTACACCAGCTTATGCCTGAAACTACTATTAAAATAAATGCTTTAAACAGCGAGGAGAATATTCATCAAGAAATTTGTCGTCAATTACATGTCCTTTAATTTCCTTTTAAAACGATACTTAGCTGAGTTGACTTTCTTGTATCAAAGTCAAGAAATTAGAGCTATCTTTTTTCGGTTATCTGAATATTTTTATAAAATAGATCGTTTAAAGCTGGCCATTGACCCTCAAAAGAAAGTTCCTGATGAGCGTTTATACAAAGCTTTATCAGATTTAAAAACAGGCAAACCTTGGCAATATATAACCGGTCAGACTTCTTTTTACGGCTTGCAATTTTTAGTTAATGAGCACACTTTGATTCCGCGTCCCGAAACTGAAGAATTGGTAGCTTGGGTTATTAAAGATTGGTGCTGTCAAGGAGCTATTAGCCTTTTAGATATTGGCACGGGTAGTGGAGCTATTGCAGTAAGTTTAGCAAAAAATATGCCCAATGCGCAAGTATCTGCTTTAGATTTTTCAGATAAAGCTTTGCAGGTGGCTAAAAAGAATGCTTTGCATTATAAACAAAATATTGATTTTATTCATAAAGATATTTTAACTGTTGATAATTGTACAACTTCTTTTGATGTTATAATTAGCAATCCGCCATATGTACGCATGAGCGAACAATCATTAATGGCTGATAACGTTTTAAAGTACGAGCCTGCTTCTGCTTTATTTGTACCTGACAGCCAAGCTCTGATTTTTTATGAGAAAATTATAAATTTAGCAATTAATAATTCATCTAAAGTTGTTTATTTTGAAATAAATGAATTTTTAAAACCTGATTTAGAAACATTGCTTAAAACTATTACTTTAAAGACGTATATTTTTCAAAAAGATTTGTTTGGCAAATGGCGAATGCTCAAAATTATTTTGTAAGCTCAAAATATGTTAAGTAGGCAGCAACTCTGCTACAGTAAATGTACTGCCGCCTATAAAAATTAAATCTTGTTCTTTTGCACATTTTTTAGCTTCTTGTAAAGCTTTTGATAATGTTTTATAGGTTTTTCCGGTAAGTCCAAAACTGTTTGCTTTTTGCGCTAAAATATTTTCGTTAAGGGCTCTGGGAATTTGAGCTTTACCAAAATAATATTTAGCTTGCTTAGGAAATAAAGGTAAAATATCTTCTAAATTTTTATCATTTACAAAGCTCAACACAAGGTGTAATTGTTTATGAGGTGTTTGTTGTATTTGTTTCATGACAATTTTCAGCCCATCAACATTATGTGCTGTATCGGCAATAATCATGGGTTTGAGATTTAAAATTTCCCACCGTCCTCTTAATCCGGTATTTTTACGAACATTTTGTAATCCTTCTTGTATATTTTTATCTGTTATTTGCCATCCCATCTTTTTAAGTTGATGTATGGCTGTTAGCAATGTTTGCAGATTTTCTTGTTGGTACCATCCTTTAAGGTCGGTTTGAAATGGGGCAAATTTAAATGTATCACTATAAATGAGTTGTGCATTATTTTGTTGAGCAACCTGAGTAAATACGGCCGTAGTTTCGATTTGTTTTTTACCAATAATGACCGGTGTATAAGGTTTAATGATTCCGGATTTTTCGCGGGCTATTTCAGGTAAAGTATTTCCTAAAATACTCATATGATCAAATCCGATATTGGTAATAATACTCAATTCCGGATGTATGATATTGGTACTATCCAAACGGCCGCCAAGTCCGACTTCAATAATAGCTATATCAACATGTTTTTTAGCAAATTGATGGAAAGCCATTCCGACTGTCATTTCAAAAAATGACAAATTATGATCTGTGAAAAAATGGCGATGCTTTTTAATAAAATTGATAACACAATTTTTTCTAATCATTTTTCCATTAATCCGGATTCGTTCTCTAAAATCTAACAAATGGGGTGAAGTGTATAATCCAGTTGTGTAACCTGCTTCTTGGAGTATAGAAGCCAGCATATGTGAAACGGAACCTTTGCCATTGGTACCACCGATATGTATACTTTTAAATTTTTTAGAAGGATTTTCTAAATAAGCATCTAATTTTAGTATATTTTTTAAATCTTTTTTATAGGCTTTTTGACCTTGTCGCTGATATATTGGTAATTGGTTGTACAACCATAATAATGTTTCTTCGTATGTCAATTTATTCGGTAACTTTAAAATTATAAATAATTTTTCCTATTTGTATATCCGGTGCTTTGGGATCTGCTGTCCATTTGGTTTTTAAGGCAGCGTATTTGGCTGCTTCAAGTAAACATGGTGCATTATTACTACTGCCTTTTATGCCGGGTATGACCTTAGTTACTTGGCCTTTTCGGTTGACATAAATCTTAACGACGACACGTCCTTCTTCATTGCATTTATAGTCCGGTTTGGGTTTGTAAGAGGCATTTCTATTGCCCAAACGATAATTACCGTTACCGTTTCCACCTTGTATACCTGAACCGTAGTAACCCGATGCATTCGGGTCGCCATCTAAAGAGCCTTTGTCACCGGCATTAGTATCATTACCTTCACCAGCAGTTTCATTATTTTCTTCGCCGGGA
Organism: Flavobacteriaceae bacterium; assembly: GCA_015494075.1. Classification (GTDB taxonomy): domain Bacteria; phylum Bacteroidota; class Bacteroidia; order Flavobacteriales; family Flavobacteriaceae; genus WGBX01. The sequence continues at coordinate 2,971 of WGBX01000117.1, read as the reverse complement.
GCATTTGCTACATTATTTAAAATATCCGTAATATTTTTATTTGGTTTGGGCTTAGGTTTGGGTTTGGGAGTAGGCTTGCTAACCGGTTTAGGCTTTGGCTTGGGTTTGTTATTATGAATCACAGGCGCATCGGTGTTATCTTGAGTTAAAACCTTCTCTTTAAGAGTTTGTTTAGATTCTTTTTGTGATTCTTTTTCCTGTTTTTGAGGTTTAACAGGAGCCTTATGTTTGGGTTGTATATAGCCTTGCCCTTGTATATGGGTGCCAAAATTAACAGCTATACCGATTTCAGGTGGTGGATCTAAATATGTCATACCACTGATAAACATTAAAAAAATAAGAAATAGCATCACTAAACTTGCTTCAATGATGGCTTTTCTTTTATGTTTATCTTTTTGAATCATATATTAGTGACTACTATAATATGTTAATGTTAAAGCAGATATTATGCCAAAATTTAGGGTTATTTATTTAGGCCTGACAGCTAAAATAACTTTAAAATTGTTTCGGTTGGCAATATCCATAACATAAACTGCTTTTTCAATTGGGACACCTTCTTCTGCACGTAAAATAATAACGGGTTTTTTCTCTTTAGCCAGCATAGCTTTTAGTCTGGTTTCTAAATTTTGAGGGTCTATTTGCCGTTTATTAATATAATATTCTTGTTTTTTATTGATACTAACCGATAAATTTTGACTATGCTCGGTTTTCCCTTTGGCTTTTGGTAAAACTAAATCTAAGGCATCGGCTGTTACTAATGTAGAAGTCAGCATAAAAAAGATAAGTAACAAAAATACAATATCTGTCATTGATGCCATACTAAACTCCGGGCTGACTTTATTTCTTCCTCTGATATCCATAACTATCTAACTAGGTTCGTTTAGTAAATCTAAAAATTCAACGGCATTAGCTTCCATTTTATGAACTACTTTGTCTGTTTTGACCACTAAGTGGTTATAAGCAATGTAAGCCACAATACCGACAATAAGTCCGGCAACAGTAGTTGTCATGGCAGTATAAATTCCTTGCGCCAAAGAGCCAACTTCTATTTTACCACCACCGCTGGCCATATTATGGAAGGCTAAAATCATACCTATAACGGTACCTAAAAAACCAATCATAGGCGCAGCTCCGGCAATGGTTGCAAGGGTGCTTACATTTTTTTCAAGTTTATAGACTTCTAATTTTCCGGCATTTTCAATGGCTTTGTTAATATCTTCTAAAGGTTTTCCGATACGGCTGACGCCTTTGGCTATAAGATTTCCTACCGCTGTATCATATTGTTGTGCAAATATTTTAGCACCTTCAATATTGCCGGATTTTATATAAGCTTTTATTTGATTCATAAAATTCGGATCTATTTTAGCTGCAGCTTTAATTGCCGATAAGCGTTCAAAATAGATAACCAAAGCTACAAATAGCATGATGAAAAGTATGGCAATGATAATGATTCCACCGGTACCTGCATTCATAATTAGATCGATAACTCTAAGTTTTTTTTCTTGTGGAAGCGTGTCATTAACTAAATTACCGGCCTGAGCAACGCCATTTTGGACTTGATTGACTTGTAAAAGTGTAAGTAAATTCATAAATCTTATATATTTATTTCTTATCTAAATCATTTATAAAACGAAAGTAAACATTTTTTATTATAGTATAAAAAAATGAGAAGCTAAAATTTAACTTCCCATTGATTTGATTGCAGGATGCAAATTTATTATTAAATCTTCTTATTTTCTTGTTCTTCAGGAGAATTTTCTTGTTCTTCAGGAGAATTTTCTTGTTCTTCAGGAGAATTTTCTTTTTCTTTTTGAGTTAAAAACTCTTTTAAAATGCCTGCATCTTCTAAAAGATTGTACCATTGTATAATTTTCTTTATATGAGAAGCGTAAACACGTTCTTCATCAAAATCGGGTAAAACTTCTTTAAAGTATGCTTCGAGTTTATTTTTACCGGCTTTATGACTAATAGTTTTTTTATAGTTTTCTTTTTCGGCTATTTTTTTAAAAACTTCCCATAAAGGAATCTCTTCATCATAAGTATAAATAGCAATTTCATCCAAAGCAGATATTCCAGTAAAAGGTGCCATTACCCGCTTTTGGTCTGTTAAAGATTCTGCAATTATGCCTGACTTGGTGGAAGTTAAAAGTTTGAATAAACCGCTTTTTCCTGAAATACTGATAATTCTGTAAGCTGTCATTTTCTTTGTTTTATACGTGTTTGTTTAGTTTTAAGCGTAATTTTTTTATTAATTATGAATTTTAAATAATGTATCTTTGAAAAAAAATTAAGTACAAAGATAAAATGAAATTTTTATACATAGCCCTATTATCATTTTTTTTTATGGGTTGTCAGCAAAAAGAATTAAAAGTTCCGGTTAGTGACCAATCAGGTTTACATGAGGTTTGGAATAATTCTCAGGTTTACATACTTTTAAAAAAACAAAATAATGATACTTTGGCTGATCTGAAATTAGGCAAAACCATTTCAACCACAAAATGGTTGGTTGCTATTGACAAAAGACTTAAACTGAAACATCTCATTCCGGCTTTGCAAAAATTAATAAAAAAACGTCATAAAAAATCCCTGCATTCTGATGGAAAAGGCCAAATGTTTTTTACTTATTTGGATAGCTTACAAAAAAAGATTGCATTTGTAGAGTTTACATCTATTGAAATTGTACCAGAAAACCGCTCTGAAACTTATTTTTCTGAGCATTCTAAGATAAATTCTGAAATTGAAAGATGGCATGTAAGTTTTTATCCTAACACTTATAAAATTAACGATACGATTATTTCCAAAAAAAACTTTTCTATTTCTGAATTATGGCAGAATTTAGAACAAATGGATTTGCAATCAAAAACAAAAGCAAAAAGACTGCTTTATTTAAATTTTGACCGGCAACTTTCATTTGATAATTTTTTTAAAATTTATATTTATTTTAAAAATCATCCATTAAAAAATACTATTG
>WGBX01000116.1 GCA_015494075.1 Flavobacteriaceae bacterium | reverse complement strand
ATTTAAAACTAAAAATATTCGTTTTTGATAAAAAAAATGTTAAAAATACTTAATATTTAATAAGATTTAAGGCTTTTATGTAAATTTAAAAGCTAAATTATTCTCATGAAATATGCTATAACCGTAATATTGTATTTGCTATTTATTTTTAATATTAACGCGCAACAAGCTGTCAAGGGTTGTGTTTTTGATGCTCAAACAAAAAAGCCACTGGCATTTGCCAATATTTTTTTTGATGATAATAAAGGTGTAGTATCCGGATTTGATGGGCAATTTGATTTGGTTATTCCAAACCGGTATAAAACATTTACGATAAATTATATTGGTTACCAATCACAGCAAATACTTATAGAGCAGCATAAGAAAAAATATAACATTTACTTAAAACCTTCCACAGAGCAGTTAAAAACTGTTGTTATCAATGGCAAATATGTAAATCCGGCTATTATTTTGATGCATAAAGCTATTAAAATCAAAAAACAAAATAATTATCAGAACAAGCTCAAAAAATATGCTTTTACCAGATATATGAAATTTGTAATTGGCGGCGAAACCGATAAAATTGATAATAATCTTGATACTATTTTTAAAAACGGCAAATTTTACAAAATAGATTCTATATTATTTAAGTTTAAAAAAGATTTGAGCCATAAATATATATGGATTACAGAAAATATAACCAAGGTAAACAGCGAAAATGGACAAGAGAAAGCTCAAATTATTGCAACTAGGACAGCAGGCTTAAAACAGCCGCTGTATGAGTTATTGGCTTTACAAATATCCGGTCAAAATATTTATGATGACCGTTATAAATTGTTATTTAATACATATATCGGACCTTTTTCCAAATCTTCCTTTAAAACGTATCGCTATCAAATTGATGATACGCTCAATTTACAAAACAGGTCGGTTATTGTTATTAATTATAAAAATACGACGAATCCTTTAATAGCCGGTAAAATTTATTTAGATCGTGAAACTTTGGCTATTGCAAAACTTACGCTAAATACTTATAAAGCTTACCAGTTCAATGCGATATACAACTTTAAATATTATCCGGATAACGATATTTGGTTTCCTATTGATGTAAATATAAAAATAAAGAAAGCTCAAAAGAAACATGACATCAATTTTGATAATCAAATAAATATTATCGGAGTTAAACCTGACTCTGTAATTGTTAATAAAAAGGGTGACACTTTAAGTTTTACTCGTAAAAAGGAATTATTTGATTATATGTATGCACATTATAAGCTGCAAATTTTTGATATCTTACTTAAAAAAAATTACCCCGAAAAAATTGCTTACAATATGCAAATTGCTCCTCAAGCAGCAAAACGCAGTAATGCATTTTGGGGAAAAAACCGTCAAAAAAAATATACTCATAAAGAATTATATACCTATCAATTTGTCGATTCAATAGCAAAAAAACAAAAGCTCGATTATTATATTCATAAATATAAACGCCTGTTAGACGGCTATTTTCCACTAACCAATTATATCGATTTAGATTTGATTAATTTATTAGATTATAACCGTTATGAAGGTTTTCGATTGAAATTTGGTGGCCGTACCAACGAAAATTTTTCAAACAAATGGCAAATATCGGCTTATGGTGCATTCGGATTTAATGATAAAGTTTTTAAATACAATGGAATCTTAAAATATAAGGTTTGGCACCACTCCCAAACTTATTTACAAGTGTCTTATACTGATGATTTGAATAAATCAGCAACTTTTAAATCTTATGATGAACACAATTTGTTTGACTGGAAACATCATTTTGCAGATGATAAATTTTACAGACACCAAACCGGTAAATTTAGTATCGAATCATTGTTAAATCCGCATTTTAAAGTTGTTATGGCGCTGTCAAAAAGCTATTTAACTACAAAGTATGCTATTCCGTATCATCAGGGGCGAGTAGAATTTGTTGAAAAAGACCAAGTATTTTATAACATCGGACTCGAATTTAACCCTTTTGCCCGTTATTATTTGGCATCAGATGGTCGGAAATTACTAAAAGACGGTTATCCTAAATTTTATTTGAATTTTGAAAAAAACATACCGCAATGGCAGACAGATTTGACCGATTATTACAGGATAGATTTACAAACCCATTTAAAGAAAATTTTTATCAATAAAAATTATACAGAACTGTACCTACGCTTGGGTTTTGCATCGCAAGGTGCCGGTATTGACAAGCTTTTTATGCCCTTAACGAATGATTATTCCGGTAGTAATCCTATAAAACGTTTCAATATACCACTGAAATTCGCTTTTGAAACTATGAAAGATCTCGAATTTGTTGATAATTTTGTGACGTCTGCACATTTGCAATATACTTTTAGTCATCTTAAAATAAGTCCTACTAAAACTATGGATTTAAGCTTACAGGCTGCTGTGGCATTCGGATTGAGCTATGATGTTAATAAATATGATGGTATTAAATCATTAGATCAAGTTTATTATGAAACAGGTATTGCATTTCGGCGACTTTTTTCTCATGTAGGCTTAGGCTTTTATTATCGTCTCGGCGCATATGCTTACCCTGATTTTTGGGACAATTTGTCTATTCGTTTGACAATTGAACCTTTTTTATTCTTAAAAAATTTGAGAAATTAAAAAACAAATAAGACCGTCTATTTGTCATAAAAACAGACATAAAAACAGTAAAAGTTTATTTTTTCTGCATTTTTGTCATTTTAAAATATTGGGAATAAATTTTGTAACTTGTAGAACAAACAATTTATTAACCTAAAAAAAAGAATAACTATGAAT
>WGBX01000115.1 GCA_015494075.1 Flavobacteriaceae bacterium | reverse complement strand
GTTTTAACAAGAGCTTAAAAAATAAATAACTTAAAAATTGAATTACATAAAGTATTAGCTCATTTATACCGGCCTTATTTTAAATTATTGGTTATTTTTGTCAAAAATAGTCCTATGATTGTCGATACACATACGCATTTATTTGTAGAAGAATTTGATGTTGACCGCGAAGAAGTAATTGAACGTGCCAAAAGCTCAGGTATTGAAAAGTTTGTTTTGCCAAATATTGATATTGAAAGTATTAAACGCTTAAAAAAAACAGTTGCTGCATATCCTGATGAGATGTTGCCGCTAATGGGCTTGCACCCAACTTCAGTCAAAGAAAATTATCAAGAAGTATTGTCTAAAATCAAAGAAGAATTAGATAGTGGAATTTATTATGGAATTGGAGAAATAGGTATTGATTTGTATTGGGACAAAAGTTTTTTAAAGCAACAGCAAGATGCTTTTCAAACACAATTACAATGGGCCAAAGAAAAAAAACTACCTGTTAGCATTCATATACGAGATGCCTTTGACGAAGTTTTTGAAATTATAGAACAAGAAAAAAGTGCTGATTTAACAGGTGTTTTTCATTGTTTCACCGGCAATAAAGCACAAGCTCAAAAAGCTATAGATCTTAATTTTTTCTTAGGTATAGGCGGTGTGATAACATTTAAAAATGGTAAAATTGATAAGTTTATTTCAGATATTTATCCTGAAAATATAGTCGTAGAAACAGATGCCCCTTGGTTAGCTCCAACCCCTTATCGCGGAAAACGTAATGAACCCGCTTATATTAATTTAATTATTGACAAATTGGCCCAAATATATGAAATGAATCGTGAAGAATTGGCCTGTCTATTGTATCATAACAGCATGGATATTTTTAATTTTTAAGGTACTATTCGTTCATCTAATTCATGATGATAATCGTGAGTTTTAATTATTTTTATCAAATCATCCTCCAAATTTTTCATAGGGTATTCTATTATCCGTCCTTGTTCTTTATTGTTTTTATATAATATTATAGTTGGCACACGCACAATCTTAAAATCTTTTGCCGGCTTATAGTAATGATATTTTCTCGGCACAAAGTAAATCACCGGATTTTTATGATATCCGGCTTTATCCAAAACTTTGAATAGAGCCGGAACTTGTGTCTGACTATCACCACACCATGTTCCCATAATTATAACTATTTTATAAACGTTAATCATTTTTTTTAAATCAGAAATGAGATTTGTATCGGGTTGATAAGATTTATAATTAGCTGAAAACCATTTGTTATAAGGTTGCGCTTTTTCCATGTCAGCACGATGACCTTTTCCTATCAAAATCTCAGACTCGTGATATTTGGACGTATGTAATTTATTTGAGGACTGACAAGCTGTCCATAATGCAAGAAAGCTTAAAAATAAAATAGATTTTTTCATGATTTTTTATTTTATAACCAAATTTACAATTTTTTAAATGGTTTTTAGATAGATTTTCAATTGTTAAGTCAAAAACCTTACATTAAAATAAATTTAAAAACTGTACTTTACCGGAATGTTTTTATGAATATTTGTTTACATTTGGGCATTAAAATACCTTTTTTATGAAATACAATTTTGATCAAATTATAGACCGTCGTGGCACAAATGCCATTAAGTATGATAAAATGGATTTCTTCTTTGGCCGTCATGACTTGCAGCCCCTTTGGGTTGCCGATATGGATTTTGCCACACCCGACTTTATTTTGGAAGCTTTAAAACAACGTCTATCCCATCCTATTTTAGGTTATACAAAACGCCCACAATCTTTTTATAAAAGTTATATTGATTGGGCTAAAAAACGTTATCAGTGGAGCGTATCAAACAAATGGTTAGAGTTTAGTCCGGGTGTCGTCGGTGCATTATCAATCGCTATTTTAAGCCTGACAAATGAAGGCGATAAAATTATCATACAACCGCCTGTATATCATCCTTTTTTTGATGCCATTACCGGAAATAAAAGACAACTGGTTAAAAACCCCTTGTTAAAAGATAAAAACGGTATTTACCAAATGGATTTTAATGCGCTGGAAAAACTAATAGATTCACAAACGAAAATGATTATAATTTCTAACCCTCATAATCCGGTAGGGCGCGTATGGAACAAAACAGACTTGGAAAAATTAGGCAAGTTGGCTATAAAATACAATCTTATTATATTATCTGACGATATTCATGCCGATTTTATATATTCTCCACATCAGTACACACCTATTATAAAATTAAGTAAGGAAATTGCCCAACATAGCATTATTATTACATCTCCCAGCAAAACTTTTAATATAGCCGGACTAAGCACCTCTATTGCTATAATACCAAATGAAGACTACAGGAAAAATTTTCAAAAAAAAATGCATGATATGCATCTGTTTTTAGGAAATATATTTGGAAATATTGCTTTTGAAACCGCATATCAAAAAGGTGAAAATTGGCTAAATGAAGTCTTAAAATATTTAAAAGAAAATATAAATTTTGTGCAAGATTATTTAAACACACATATTCCTACCATAAAAACAGCAGCACCCGAAGGAACCTTTTTGATGTGGTTAGATTTTTCTGAAACAGGTTTATCGCATAACGTCATTAAAGAGCGCTTGCTCAATGAAGCTAAATTAGCTTTAAATGACGGCAAGTCATTTGGAGACAATGGAGATAAACATTTTAGGTTAAATATAGCAACTCCAAGAAAAAACTTAGAAACCGCCTTAGAAAAATTGAAGATATTTGCTTAATTTTAGACAAAAGAAATAAAAAAATATGAGTTTAATTAAAAGTATTTCCGGCATACGTGGTACAATTGGCGGCTATCCCGGAAAAAATTTAACACCTCTTGATGCCGTCCAATTTGCCTCGGCATATGGTCAATGGTTACAACAAAAATTTCCTGATAAAAAATTGCGTGTTGTTATAGGCCGCGACGCACGCATATCAGGGGCTATGATACAAAATATTGTACAATATAGCCTTTCCGCAATGGGCATTGACATTATAGATTTGCACTTATCTACAACTCCCAGTGTAGAAATGGCTGTAACCGGTTTAGAAGCTGATGGCGGTATTATTCTCACAGCCAGTCACAATCCTAAGCAATGGAACGCACTTAAATTATTAAATGAAAAAGGAGAATTTTTATCTGCCGCTGATGGTCAGAAACTCATTGATTTAATTAGTGACAATAATTTTAAATATGCATCTGTCGATAATTTAGGAAAAATCATTCTTAAAGACAATGGGTATATAGATGAACACATTGATGCCATATTAAACCTACCCGATGTAAAAACCGAAGCTATAAAAAAAGCCGGTTTTAAAGTCGTCATTGATGCTATAAATTCAACAGGCGGAATCGCTATTCCAAAATTATTAGATCGGCTTAATGTAAAATATGATTGTCTTTTTTGTGATGTTTCCGGCAATTTTCAACATAATCCGGAGCCACTTGAAAAAAACTTGTCAACTATCATGCAAAAAGTTAAAACTGGCACTGCCGATTTAGGCATCGTTGTCGACCCTGATGTTGACAGATTAGCTTTAATTGATGAAAAAGGACAAATGTTTGGTGAAGAATACACATTGGTAGCAATTGCCGATTATATACTTGCCAAACATCCCGGCGCTACTGTATCTAATTTATCCTCATCACGAGCTTTAAAAGATATTTCAGATAAGCATGGCGTCCCTTATTATAAAGCTAAAACAGGAGAGGTAAATGTGGTAGAAAAAATGCGTGAAGTTAATGCTGTAATAGGTGGCGAAGGTAATGGTGGCGTTATTTATCCACGATTACATGCAGGCAGAGATGCGCTGTTGGGAATTGCTTTAATTCTATCTTATTTGTCCGAAAATAAGCTCTCGTTATCTGCCTTAAAACAAACATATCCTCTCTATTATATGAGTAAAAACAAAATGCCTGTTACATCTTCTTTAGATTTAGAAAAACTGTTGCATTTTTTGATCGAAAAATATCCTGATGCAGAAGCAGATTTACAAGATGGATTGCGTCTCGACTTTGAGGAATCATGGGTGCAAATCAGAAAATCTAATACTGAACCGATTATCCGGATTTATGCAGAAGCTAAAAGTCAATCCCAAGCAGATAACTTGGCCCAAATTATTATGGCAGAAGTAAAAAGCTTGATTTAAACATATTTAATAAAAAAACTTCCAATCACACTTCATAAGCCGGTTATTTTAAAACTTTTCGTGATCAAATTGTATAGAAAATAGCACAAGGAGAGCTGACCAACAAACCGGATTGGATACATTTATCTATTTATCCTACAACCAGTGACGAAGAAGTAACATATATTATTAAAGCTATAAAAGACTTGGCTGCTTATCATCAAAATTAGCAAAAAGATTATATCTTTGTAAATAGCATCTGTAAGCATCGCTATTTTGATAATACCAAACAACTAGCACGGCTTGTCAAGAGCTTTTATAAAATCTAAAACTTAAATATTATGTCCTTATCTACCATCATTATCATTATTACCGGTATCACAACATACATGGGGTTTAAAGATCATCGTTTTTTTGAGCGTTATAAATTTTCAGTATCCGGTATTAAAGCCGGTGAGTACTATCGTTTTATAAGTAGTGCATTTTTACATGCTGATTGGACACATTATTTAGTAAACATGTTTACTTTATATTTTTTTGGTGATTTTATAGTATCAAACTTTGGTGCAACTTCCTTTTTATTAATTTATTTTGGAGGTGTTTTTATTGGTAATTATTTGGCATATTATTTTCATAAGGATGATTTATGGTATAATGCCATTGGCGCATCTGCAGGTGTCAATGCAGTTGTATTTTCATATGTAACACTTTTACCCTTTGATTTTATTTACTTTTTTGCCATTATTCCTATTCCTGCTATTATTTTTGCTCTTGGTTATTTATGGTATACAACCAAAGGAACGCAAGATACTTATAGCCGTATTGGTCATGAAGCACATTTTGGCGGCGCTATTGCCGGGGTATTAATGACCATTATAATCGATTATCAACTTGCTGTTGCCGCTCACCCACTTGTCACTATTTTATTATTAGCTGCATTGGGATATGGATTTTATTATATGCAAAAAAAGAAAGTATTTTAAAGATGCTCGTTATTATATATATCGAAGGTTAAAACCAAACCTTTTCGTTTTATTAACACCGTTAAATGTTTACGGTTATGATAAAAAAATTTCTTTTCGAGTTCTTCTAATGTATAACGATAAATTTCGACATTATTTATTTTTAAAAGAATATCTCCATGCATTAAACCTGCTCTATCTGCCGGTGAATCTTTTCTAATATAATTAATAATAAATCTGTCGACAAACTTGTATTGGTAAACTTGAGCAACATCCTCATAAATAAAAGTTTTACCGGCTTCCATTTTAGTATTAAATTGTGTATGCAACTTCTTTATTCTAATTGGGATTTTGCCATCATAAGCTAAATTTATACCTATTTCATTAAAAGTGAAAGATGATCTGTAATTTTTAGGATATTTTTTTAAATATAGCATTTGACCTTGGTAATCTATCCAAATATAAAATCTTTTAAGTATTTCATTACCAATAATACCGTCAAAGGCGTTTTTATTCATAATATGTTTAAAATAATCCAAATCCGGCAAGCCGGCATATACATGTTTAAAATAATATTTTTTATCAAGCCAAAATTTAAAAATTTTAATTCTATCTCCTTCAATTGGACCGCTAAATCCAAGTCCGAAATAATCTCTCACTTTTTTTTGTTGCGGTGACAAATCAATTTTATTACGGTCAAAAACCCAAACAGCATCACTATTTCCGGTATCCAATAAAAACCTTAAAGGTTTTGATGGTGAATATTTTTTGTCAGTTTGTACACGAGCTTTAAAAAAAGGTTTTCCATCTAGTGTTTCTAACATATAAACATGCGCTTTGCGCAAACTGTTGAAATCAAAATTAGAACGTTTATAAAACGTTAGTATTTTTCTTTTATAATCTATTTTCAATATAAAATGCTGTATCAAATCTCCACCGATCAATCCATTAACAGGAAAACCAATATTTTCAGAAAAATGGAAATCTAAATCCGGAATTAAATAAATATTTGTATTGTTATTGAGTATCAAATTTTTAATTCGTAATTTATTGTGAGTTGAAGAAGCGCCTGTGATAGCCGTATCGCGTTTGCCTATCCCAGCAAAAATACGCGTTTTCAAATTCTGCAATTGCAAAGTGTCTGGCGTTTTAATATTAAATAAAAGCGTTTGTTTAACGCCGGTATCAAAAATCATATTTAATTGAATACCATTAATTTCAACCGGAATAACAATTAAATTACTGACAAATTTAAAAGGAATTTCAGCTTTTTCAATTCCAGGTTTTAAATGGTAAGAC
>WGBX01000114.1 GCA_015494075.1 Flavobacteriaceae bacterium | reverse complement strand
GCAAAAATACGATACGGACGGAAATTCGGTTTGGACAAATGATGTAAAGATAAATACGGACAGCGGAACAAGTAATCAATATTCACCGGCCATAGCGGTTGATAGCGCTAATAATTTTTATATCGTTTGGATGGATGAAAGAAACGGCGATCAAGATATATATGCGCAAAAATACGATACGGACGGAAATTCGGTTTGGACAAATGATGTAAAGATAAATACGGACAGCGGAACAAGTAATCAATATTCACCGGCCATAGCGGTTGATAGCGCTAATAATTTTTATATCGTTTGGACAGATGAAAGAAACGGCGATCAAGATATATATGCGCAAAAATACGGTTCAGGTGGCACGGCTTCTTGGGGAGACGATCTAAGATTGAATATAAATACCGGAAATTCTATTCAAAATAACCCCAAAATAAAATATAATTTTTCCGAAAATAAACCTTACGGTGTTTGGTGTGATGCTCGTGATACTGATTATAATATTTATGCTTCCAATATTGATTTATATGGTTCAATAAATTATATTCCTTCTGTTCCTTTGACAATTACCGGAATGAAAAAAATAGGTGATTCCCCTATTGTTTATAAATATCAAGAAAACAAAACAACCGATTCTATCGGACATTTACTTTTGTCAAATATGGAATGGGATAGTTATCAAATAGAATTAAAAAGTTCTTATACCGATTACAGTATTATAATGACCAAACCTTCTATGCCGATGGGTTTGCTTCCCGATGAAACAAAGGAAGTAATTTTGTATTTAAAACATAATTGATAAATAAAAATGAAAAATAAAAAAGGGTTTACTTTGATTGAAGCAATGTTTGCGGTTTCTATAATGGTAATCTTTTTTGCTTTAGCTACCAATTTTTTAAATCAAGGTTTTAAAAGTACCAGATTTGGAAGCGAACAAGAAATAGCCGTTTCCAATGCTAGAAAAGTAACTCCGATAATGGTTAGTGAAATCAGAGAAGCGGTTGCCAGTGACAGAGGTGATTATTGTTTGGACATTGTTAATTCTCAAGAATTGAGTTTTTACAGTAATATAGACGATGATGAAGAAGTTGAAAAAGTAAGATATTTTTTAGATAATAATGTTTTAAAAAAAGGAATAATAAAACCGGTAAATAATCCGGCTGAATATTTAAGCGCAAATGAGGATATTGAAGAAATAGCCAATTATGTGAATAATCAAAGCGAAGCGATTTTTACCTATTATGATGTTGATAATAATTTAATTACAAATCCAAGTTCAAATAAAAATGCAATAAGATTAATTCATATATCTTTAAAAATAAATGTTACTCCGGAAATAGCCCCCAATGATGTTTATGTGGAAATGGACGCTCAATTAAGAAATTTAAAAGATAATTTATAATATGAAAATTAAAAAAAACCAAAAAGGAATGATTCTTATGGTGGCTTTAGCGGCAGTGGCTTTATTTTTGGTTTTAGCGGGTGGTTTGGTTACTTTGGGAATTTATCAAAATAAATTATATTTAAGAAAAGAAGCTAAAACACAAGCATTTCATATAGCGGAAGCCGGTATTAATTATTATCGTTGGCATTTGGCCCATGATGAAGAAGATTTTTTTGACGGAACCGGTTCTGATCCTGACGGCGAGTTACCAAATGGTCCTTATCAGCACATCTATCTTTCTCCGTCCGGAGACTTGAAAGGATATTTTGAATTAAACATAACTCCTCCATCAACCGGATCAACAATTACAACCATTAAATCAACCGGGTGGGTAGAGGGTTATCCTCAAATAAAAAGAACGATTGAAGCTCGTTATGGTATTCCTTCCTTCGCGACTTATGCGGTTGCCGTTAATAACAATGTTAGATTTGGAACAGGAACGGAAATTTTCGGTTTACTGCATTCTAACGGAGGAATAAGATTTGACGGCATTGCTCATAATCTTGTTTCCAGTTCGGTAACGTGTTATAATGATCCTGATACTTCAGATCCTAATCCTTGCGAGCGTCCCGGAGTTTGGACCGCTGAGAGTGATCCGAGCGCGGTTTTTTTAAACGGAACCAGCTTTCCGGTTCCGGCCATAGATTTTGCCGGAGTTACCGCTGATTTAGCTCAAATTAAAGCTCAAGCGCAAAGTAACGGTTATTATTTGGGGTATAATAATTTGGGATACAGAATACATTTTAACGCCAATGGAACTTTTGATGTTTATCGAGTGCAATCTTTACAATCAAAAGGAACTATGTATCTTGGTGATGGTATTTGGGTAAAAGATTCTTATGATATAAAAACCGAAACTCAATTAAGCTCCGGGAACTCTATTCCAAGTAATGGTTTGATTTTTGTGGAGGCCGATTTATGGGTTGATGGAATTGTTAACGGTAGAGTAACCGTTGCCTCAGGTAGGTTTCCGGAAAGTGAAAGTACTTATACCAATATTACCATTGTTAATGATTTGACATGCTTAAATCACGATGGTTCAAATACAATCGGTTTAATAGCTCAGAATAATGTTCAGATTGGATATTACAGTGAAAATGATTTGGAAATTGAGGCGGCGATTTTAGCTCAGAATGGTCGTTTTTACAGACCGTATTATTACTATTTCAGATACCCCAGAACTTATAATTTAAGAGATACTATTACGATAACCGGCAGTTTGGTTATGAATAAAAGATATGGTTTGCATTGGTGTTGTCCGGATTCCGGTTATTGGAACAGAAATATTCATTACGATAATCATTTGCTTTATTCTCCTCCACCCTCTTTTCCAACTACCGGAGAATATGCTTTTATATCTTGGAAAGAAGATTAATTTATTATTTTATGCTTAATTTTTTTAAAGAAATTTCGAACGGAATTGATATAAACGATAATTATATTAAAGTAGTCAAATTATCAAAAAAGAAAAAAAAATTTTTTTTGCTTGATTATAATCAAGTTGAATTGGAAAAAGATATTATTCTTGATGGTGAAATAATTAATTTTGAAAAATTAGGTGATAAAATTTTGACTCTGTTAAAGACGAAAAATTCAAATAAAATAATTGATGAAAATTTTGTTTTAACTTTACCGGAAGCTAAAACTTTTACTTTAATGGTTAAATATGACAAAAAAGATAAATTAAAATTTGAAAATAAAAAATCAGATTATAGTTTTATTTTTGAAAAAATTAAAAAAAATGTCCCATTTTCTTTAAATGATATTTATCTTGATTGGAGTATGGTTGATGAAAAGAAAATTTTGGTTTCAGTGGTTGAAAAAAAGATAATAAAAAATTTTTTGCAAGCCTTCAAAGAAAAAAATATTCCAATAACTTTTATTGAACCGAAATCTTTGGCGATTGTCAGGTCTTTAACGGATTTTTTTCAAAAACCAAAATATTTAAACATTATCGTTTATATTGAGAAAAATAAAGTTTTTTTCGTTTTGGGCAATAATGATAGAATTGAATTGTTTATCAGTTCCTCAGAGATAACGGGTATTAATAATTTAGATGATTTTAAAAG
>WGBX01000113.1 GCA_015494075.1 Flavobacteriaceae bacterium | reverse complement strand
TAGTTGTGATTTCCTTTCATTTTGTATCTTTGATATGTTGAACACAACATACAAGGATTCAAAAAACTGATACAGAACAACTTATAAGAGATTTAGGATTAAAAAAATGTTCAACACAAAATAGCCGGCAGCCGTTGCCGGCTATTTTTTTGTTTAAAAAAGACTTAATTGTTGGTGCATTTTTGGTTTTTCTTTGACCTCTTTGTTACTAAAAATCTCTATCATACCAAATTGTTTATCGGTAATTCTAAAGATAGCGACTTCACCGTTTGGGGGCAAAAAAGATTTTACACGTTTGACATGCACATCGGCATTTTCACGGCTGGGGCAATGTCTCATATATACGCTATATTGAAACATGGCAAAACCATCTTCGATAAGCCGTTTGCGGAACAAGGCAGCTTGTTTCCGGTCTTTGGCTTTTTCGGTTGGCAAATCAAAAAAAACAGCAACCCACATAATTCTATATTGATTAAGTCTTGATAATTCACTCATAATAACCGGTTATAAAACGGGATACAAAATTTTACGATTTTCTCCACTAAAACAGCGATACAAACTGGTAGTTGTACGCTGCATAGCATTCATTAACGGGCTTTTTTCATTATCGATTATAACATCAATAGCAGGTATTTGTAACAATTTGGCTTTGGTATCTTTATCTAATTCCAAATGGTTAAGATCTACAAATGGATGATCGACTATTTTATAAACAATCTGATCGACATACGGTCTGTAAGGTTCCATGATGTCATCTGCCAATGCATAGGCATTGTATTTGTTGTGGTGATGAATACCTAAAGTTGGCAACAAACCCGATGCGGTTAATGAACGGGCTGTTACAGCTCTTAAAATGGCATAACCGTAATTCAGCAAATTGTTGGGTGGTATGCCGCCGCGTTCCCTGGTAAATCCGGGTATTTGATTTTTAAAAATAGTCCGCCAGTAAAAGGCAGCAGCCCTCCCTTCATAATTGTCAGGATCACCGCTTCTGACTGATGTACGCCAGTGCAACATATTGCGGGGCATTTGTTGCTGAGTATCTTCTATCAAACCCAGTTTAACAAGTAAGCGCCCTTGATTTAGAATTTTTTGCTTAATAGTTTGGGCCCATAATTGTTTTTTTAAAGGAACAGAGATATTTATTTGATCTTGAAAACGGATTTGCTGTACGTGATTCCCTTCCAAGTTTAATAACATCCCTTGTGGCATTTTTTTATCGTCACAAGTTATCAATGCTACATTGTTATCTAATAATCGTGATATAAGATTTAAAGACAATGTTAGCCGGTAAGCTTCTAAAACCAAGACCCCGATATCTTCTATTGGGATGCTAACCGTTTCTTTTTCCTCTTCTTTAAAGTCTATAAATAGTTGTTTTCGCTTTGTATATAAATAAGCATCACTCCCAATAAATATAGTCCGCTTTATCATGCCGTTAAATTTTAACAGGTTTGATTTGCCCCAAACGATCCACATATAATTTGATGGCTTTATCTTTGATCATGGTACCATCTATAGCTCTTTCACTTTTATTTAAAGAACCAAATTCAAGTTTTTTATAAATAACTGAAGCAATATTACGTGGCAAAAAATGACATTCACGTCCAGTACTACTTACCATTTTATAAATACGTTCTTTTTGAGCAGCGTTTAATTGATTAAAATCTATATTTTGAATAGTTTCATCAGGGAATGGGACATAAACCAAATCATTAGGTGATAATGTAAACAAAAAATCGCCTAATTCCGGTTTAACGGGAATAGGTGTCCGTTCATTTTTAGGTAAATGTGCTACTTGTTTTTGATGCTCAATCACTTCTTTTAACGGGACTGTCTCATATTCACGTTTTTGCTTTTTGTTGTTCCAATAGACAGCAAAATAAAGATTGGTGCCTTTGGCGGCTTCTACATATTTTTTATTTTTAGAAGTATTAGGATTATCAGATAAAGGAAAACGACTACCTGTTTCAAACATTTTTACTTTGTAAATAGGTTGGTGTGGTTTGCCATTATTTAATTGTGTGATATTTTTGTTCAAACTTTCTATGCCATCCGGACTAAAAGCCGAAGTAAAATCAATATTTCCTTTATCATCTACATAATTTTTTAAATGATTAGGCAGTATAACTTCTCGAATTGTTTTATCTACAATCTTTTTGAGATGCTTTTCACCGGTGATTTCACTCAAATCTTTTTTTCCAAAAGTAACCACTTTGTTTTTTCCGGCTTTCATATTATCCAATTTGCCATAAAAGGTTTCTTTATGTAAAGGTTTTCTTATAGCCCAATGGTCTCCTGTTTCTTGTTTGACTTTTTGTTTTTTGTATTGTCCGTCCGGTTGTTTGACCCATTTCCAATATTTATTGGTTGCTTTATTGATGACTCTTAAGTTTTGTTTAAAACTTGGGACAAGCTCTCGTAAAGCTTGATAAGCTTCAATCGGAAATGTTGTCCAAGGCATTTTAAAGGTTTTGGCGTATTGTCCATCAGCATTTTGGATAAGTAATTTTGGTTGTAGTCCGGATTTGATTTTGTAATTGTTTAAGGAATTGATATACTGAATATGCTCACGTGTCACAGCTGCTATGGTCAAAGCATCTAATGCATGATGCCGATGATCAATTCGTTTTTTATTAATTTTTCCAGGTATATAATCCGGAATAGCCGGAACTTCTATGCCGTTTTGATTGATATATGTAAAATCTTGTGTGCCGGTTAGCTCATTTAGACGTTTAAACCGCGGCAAAATCAATTGATTCCATTTGTCATGCAAACCCCAATCGTGTTTTAATTGCGATGTAATAGCACCGGTTACCGGTAACAGATGTTTAGATGTTTCTGTTTCTTCACCGTCTTCTCTCACAATATTACTGAGTAAAGCTTTGACCAATTTACTGATATACCGCGTATCATTTAATTGCCGATTGATAAAACCTTCAGGGACATCTTCGCTCAATAAATTTTGTAGTTTTCGTTTGTTATTTTTAAAATATTTCTTACAATGAGCTTCATATGTTTCGAGTGTCAAAAGTTTGTGTCCGTTAATAATACTACCACCTTTTTGCTTTATATAAGCATAAGCGGTTTGATTGCTTTTATCTTGATTAACATCACTTTCAGCTATAACTTTGTTATTTAAAGAATTGTCAAAGTATCTAGACTGCGGAATAATATGTTCTATTTGATAATCAGTAGTAAATAATTTTGACAAGGGAATAGGTTTGCCTGTATAGGGCGAAATGTATTTTTGTTCTAACCAAAGTTTATAACGTACTATTTGTGAAGGTGATGGTTCATTAGATTTTCTTATTTTTTGAATATCATCCGGTATAACAGTTTGACTATTAACAACATCTTGGTCATATATTTTTAGAATTTCGGCATGACTTGGCGATTGCGGATTGGCACCGACACCGGTTAGTTCTGTCAGCAATGCTTTAATGCGGTGATTGGTGCGTTCGTTTTCCGACATTTTAGCGGCTATTTTTTTTCGTTCGTCAGATGATTTTTTAAGTTCTCGTCCCAACTCTACATGAATTTCATCAAAAAAATGCGGGGTATCATTACCCAAATCTTTCCAAATATCTCGAACGGTTCTTAATGTTTCCAGTACAACTTGCTCAACTATAGGATTGCGGAAGCTGTGTTGTTTGAATTTTTTTAAATAGTCATCAATATCAGTAACTTGTCTCCAATACTGAACATCACCAAGCTCAGAATGTCTGCCGTAAACTGCATAAGTAGCTTGATAAGTGTTAAGTGCCATATATGAATTTTTATCTTTAAATGGCAAAAAACTTTTTAATAAAGGTTTTAAAATATCATCATCGGCAATATCTTTTAATTTGTTCTTATTAAATTCAATATCTTTTAAACGCCTTATAATGTCATCAATTCTTTGTTTGGTTTGTTGCGATATCGCATCTGCTTTCCAATATTTACCCATACGCATTAGGGGTACAATTTTTTTGAGCGCTTTATATGAATAAGCACCATAATCGGCATCAAAAGCCGGATAATTTTTAAAGTTTTCTATAAAACTATCTGTATCTAATCCATGTTTACGGGCAAATTTTTTCAAGGCTGTTTCAAATTCTTCTGGATCTTTTATGGAATAAATCAAATGCCATAAAGCTTGAGCGGTTTTGTCGGTCAAAAAATCATTGACATTGAGCCCTTTTACTTTTTTCAAACGATTGATAAAACTAGATAGGATAGGTTTTGCCGGATATTTTTTATCTTCCGGATAATTCCAACGATAATTTTCTTTTTCCAGTTTATCTATTTTTCTTTCTTTTACTAAAAAATCGATAATATTTTTTTGATTCACTTCTTTTCTCTGGCTCAAATAATCATAAAGTTTCACCCAATCGGAATCTGTTGAGAACATTTGCTCGGTAACATCAACATCAAAATATGTTTTGTTTAGTATTTTTCGTTCTTTTTGGTAAATTTTCAGATTGTGTAAAAATTGCCATAAACGAAATTCTTCATATAATGGATGTGATTTATGAATTACG
>WGBX01000112.1 GCA_015494075.1 Flavobacteriaceae bacterium | reverse complement strand
ATATTAGGCAGACTGTTTTATTTGCAGGTTTTAGATCAGCAATATAAAGATTTAGCTTTACGTAATGCCGTAAAAAAAGAATATATTATTCCGGAACGTGGTTATATATACGATCGTAAAAAACGCTTATTGGTGAGTAATCTACCAGTTTATGATGTAATGGTAATACCAAAACAACTTAAGACATTTGACACTTTGCGTTTTTTAAAATATACAGGCATTGATAAAAATACGCTATTGAAAGCTTTAAAGAAGGCAAAAAATTATTCATGGAATAAAGCTTCATTGGTTGTTGCAAAACTTTATAAAGATGAAATTGCTTTTTTTCAAGAAAAAATTTATAAATTTCCAGGGTTTTTCATACAAAGAAGGGCCATACGTAAGTATCATACCCATTCGGCAGCTAATGTTTTAGGTTTTATTAGAGAAGTTAACGAAAAGGAACTTAAAAAAGATCCGTTTTATATGCCGGGTGATTTGATAGGAAAGGCCGGTGTTGAAAAATCTTACGAGAAAGTTCTTCGAGGAAAAAAAGGCGTGAAGTATTTTTTGACTGATAAATATAATTGCAAAATCGGGACATATAAAAACGGTCGTTATGACACATTAGCACAAGTTGGTAAAGATTTACGATTAAGTATCGATATAAAGTTACAAGAATTCGGAGACTCATTAATGCAAGGCAAGCGAGGTGCAATAATTGCTATTGAGCCAAAAACCGGCGAAATTTTAGCCTTAATTACAGCACCTAGTTATTCACCTTCCTATTTAAGTGGGCGTAATAGTTCTAAAAATTTTAATACACTCTTTAGAGACAAAAAAAACAATCCGTTATTAGATCGTGGCTTGCAAGGAGAATACCCGCCAGGATCTCCTTTTAAAATGTTAAATGGTTTAATTGGTTTGCAAGAAGGTGTGATTAAACCGCAGACATATTTTATTTGTAATCATGGTTTTTATTATGGCAAACATAACCATATGTTTTGCCATTGTGGTGCTGCAGGTCGAAGAGTGTATTTGCCTTGGGCTATTGAAAAATCTTGTAATACATATTTTGCCAAATCATATTTGAATATTATCAACCATTATGCCTCTCCCGGAGAAGGTTTGGATATATGGCAGGGTTACCTGAAAAAATTCGGCTTAGGTCAATATTTACATACAGATTTGCCGGTAGGATCTAAAGGTTTTATTCCAAATAGCCGTTTTTATGATAAATATTATGGAAAAGGACGTTGGTCAGGTAGTTATACCATATCTAACGGAATTGGACAAGGAGAAGTATTGACAACTCCCATTCAACTGGCTAATGTGACGGCTGCAATTGCAAACAGAGGCTTTTTTTACACACCACACGTTATCAAAAAAATAGACGAAAAAACAACCGGCATTGATAAAAGGTATCTTACGCCTAAACAAACCGGCATTGACGCCGAAAATTTTAGAGATATTATTAAAGGAATGATTGATGTTTACCAAAAAGGTACGGCCCGGTATAGCAATTTAAAGGATATTGTATTGGCCGGTAAAACAGGAACCAGTGAAAATAAAACACGTATTGATGGTAAAATTGTCAAATTACCGGATCATTCAATATTTATGGCATTTGGTCCGGTTGAAAATCCAAAAATTGCTGTTACAGTATTTGTTGAAAATGGGGGATATGGCGCTAGTATAGCAGCACCAATTGCAACTTTAATGATAGAAAAATATTTAAGAGGCCATATTACACGCAACGATTTGCTTCAACGAATTATGCATACTGATTTGACTAAAACATATGACTTAAAACAATATGAAAAGTAGTAGAAAATCCGGTTTATTTGATTATGATCTGATTAGTGTATTGCTATTCAATGCCTTAGTATTTATCGGAATAGTCAGTATTTATTCTGCTACTTATAACACAGGACAACATTCTTGGATGCAAAGTTTTTATGGTAAACAAACTATATGGTTGCTTTTTAGTTATATACTTGTTATCGTAATCGGCTTTATTCCAATAAAAACTATTAAAAATAATGCGTCTTTATTTTATTTGTTTGGTTTGTCTTTATTATTTTTGGTTTTGATTTTTGGCGCTAATATCAATGGAAATAAATCTTGGTTTAGATTAGGAAATTTTAGTATTCAACCGGCCGAATTTGTTAAGCTTTTTACCATTTTGGGTTTAGCTAAATTACTGACAGAGCACGATTTTAAGATTACAAATTTTAAAAATCTTTTACAAGCCAGTTTACTGATTTTGATTCCGGTGTTTCTTATATTATTACAACCCGACTTAGGCTCCGCAATTGTATTTTTATCGCTTTTTTTAGTTTTTTATCGTGACGGCTTATCTATTTTTTATTATTTATTTACAGTTTTATTAGTCTCTTTGTTTATGCTGACTATTTATTTTGGGTCTAAACCGGTTGTTATGGGAGTGGCAACTATATTTTTGCTTTTTAACCTGTGGACTTATTTTAAGTTTAAAAAATTATATCTAGGATTAACACTAGGTATTCTGTTATTAGCCTTAATAACTATTTTAGGAACCGGATTTGTATATCAAAAAGTATTAAAACCTCATCAACGCAACCGTATTGAAATTATTATGGGAATGAAGCAAGACGATAAAGGTACAGGTTATAATTTAAAACAAGCATTGATAGCCATAGGGTCCGGAGGGCTTACAGGAAAAGGTTTGTTAAAGGGGTCTCAAACTCAAGGTGATTATATTCCTGAACAACATACCGATTGGATTTTAACAGTAGTTGGCGAGCAATGGGGATTTTTGGGAACCGGTTTGTTAATATTACTTTATGTATTTTTGTTGATAAGATTGGTTTTTTTAGCCGAACGTCAAAAACAAAAATTTTCCCGGATTTTAGGCTATGGCCTTATAAGTATTTTATTCTTTCATTTTGCTTTAAATATTTTAATGGTTATTGGATTATTTCCTACAATCGGAATACCATTACCGTTTTTGAGTTATGGCGGCTCTTCATTATGGGCCTTTACGCTTATGCTTTTTATATTTTTAAAATTTGATGCACATCGTATTGAAGATTGGTAAATATTCTAAAGAGGCTGTCTCAAAAGCAATCGAGACAGCCTCTTTAAGATTAACCAAAATATACTCAATTATGAAAAAAATCCGAATGTTTTTTATCAGGTAGTATTCGTATCCGGAAAAATTTTAAATAATTTCATTGCAAAAATAATTTAGAATCTTATAAAAAAATATCGATAAACGAATTATAAATATCGATATTATTTTTTTATTCTTTCTAATCCTATTTTAAATCTCAAATAATTGTACATTTGTCAATGTAATAATAAGTGTGAAAGAAAAAATGATATATCCAAACATAAAAGAAATAAATATCGATGAAGGATTGGTTCTATTAAAAACTTTCAATACCTCTAATGATATATTGAAGTTTAACACTAAGAAAAAACATTTGCATATTCAGTTTCATTTTTCATTAGAAGGGCGCATCTGGTTTCATATTATTAAAGGCACACATAAATTAGAAATTCCTGCGCAATATTCTTTACTGTTTTTTAATCCTAGAAATATTATCCCCATAGATGCTATTGTTGAGTCTGATACCAAAATGCTTTCTATATTATTATCTTTAAATGCTATTCATAAACTTTTAGATGATTTTGCTATTGATTTTAATTTTTTAAGACCACAGAACACACAAAAAAAATTATACGATAAAAGACAGCTGTCTGCAAATGAGTTGATTATACTCAATCAAATTTATAAAAGAGACATTAATAATAAGTTTGATTATATCTATGTTAAGGCTAAAATATTAGAACTTTTTACCTATTATTTTGATCAAAGTCAACAAGAAAATACCAAGCGTTGCCCTAATTTGAAAGATGAAAGAGTTGTTGAAAAAATTAAAAGAGCCAAAGAAATATTAGTTGAGCATATAAATGAGCCGCCTTCAATAGATGATTTGGCTAATCAGATTATGCTGCCGGTTAATGTTTTAAAAAATGGTTTTAAAGAAATTTACGGCGAACCTATTTATAAGTATATTCTAAGCTATAAACTGGAATTAGGCCGGCATTTGTTAATGAGCAAAAAGTATAGTGTAAAGGAAGTAAGCTATCAAATAGGTTATTCGGCGCCAACGCATTTTGTGGTAGCCTTTAAAAAGAAGTTTGGTATAACACCCAAAAAATATATACAAAATTTATAAAATAAAACTTTTAACTATGATTAGAAAAACCCTTATTTTAACTGCACTTTATGGTGCATTAGCTATTATTTTAGGCGCTTTAAGTGCTCATGCTTTAAAAGATTCATTGTCAGATTATGATTTGACTAATTTTAAAACAGCTGTTTTTTATCAAATTATTCATGTTATAACTGTTTTGGCAATCAATGCCTATCCGCAATTTCCCAAAGGCATGAAGACTATGATTAGTCATACATTTCTAACCGGTATTACGCTTTTTTCCGGTTCTATTTATCTAATAAGCTTACATTTGGTTAACGCGGCAAGTTTATGGTGGATTACCCCGCTGGGAGGTATCTTTCTTATTATAGGATGGCTAATGCTAGCTTATGCTTTATATAAAATAAAAGTTGATTAAAATTTAAGCCCGATACGTAAAGGCACCATTAAACTTTTTTGGGTATACATAAATCCGGTTTGCAGATAAATTGAAAAATAGGTGTATAAATCAAAGTTTATTTGCAAACCGGTTACAAATTCAGCCAACAAATCTCCTTGTGAAGCAAAGCCTTCGGGAAAAATATAACTATAACCAACTCTAATACCTGTATAAGGATTGATATGTGTATTAGATACATAAAAATTTATTTCACTAAAAGCTGTAACGCCTTTTGTGTCTCCCAGACTCATAAACCCTCCACCTAATCCCAGATGAATTTTCTCATCAAAATCCCAACCATAGATACCATTAAAAGCTATACCATCCTCGGCCAATTGCAACTTGTCTGAGTTTTCAGATATTGTCGATACATAATATTTTAGAGCGCCGCCTTCAATTTTTATATAATGTCGCATAGTCGAATATTGATATTGTGCATTACCATGGAAACTAATCCAAAGCAAACTTAGAAGCAAGATTTTTTTCATAGAGGAGGTATTTTATAATGGCTCATTTTCTATATTTACAAAGATAAAGAATGTTGTTTAAATTAAACCACGTGCCTTTAATTGCATATATTTAGTGATACTTTCGCCCGTTAAATTTTCCGGGCTAGTATAAATACTGTGAATCTTATGTTTTTGTAAGGTTTTAAGCATTTTTAATTTTTGTTCTTCAAAATCTTGAGCTATTATTTTATGATAAAGCGTTTTTTTATTCTTAGCAGGTTTGTCGATTAATTCTTGAAGTTCTGTATTCTTAAAAATAATAACAACTAACAAATGTTTTTGAGCTATTTTTTTTAAAAAAGGCAATTGTCGTTTGAGCGAATTGAAATGCTCAAAATTAGTATAAAGCATTAATAAACTTCTATTTGGTATATTTTTTCGAATAAAATAAAACAAATGTTCATAATCAGTTTCTAAAAATCCGGTTTTTTGAGCATATAAAGTTTCAAAAATTTGATGCAAATGTTGACGCCCATAACCGGGTTTTATAAAAGAATGCATCTTTTTTTCAAAACTTAAGATGCCAGCTTTATCATTTTTTTTTTAGAGCAATATTAGTCAACGCTAAGCTACTGTTTATAGCATAATCCAATAAGGTCATTCCTTTAAAAGGAAGTGCCATATGTCTTCCCATATCTAAAAGACTGTAAATGTTTTGTGACTTTTCATCTTGATATTGGTTCACCATCAACTTTTGATGTTTGGCCGTAGCTTTCCAGTTAATTGTTCTATAATCGTCACCTGATTGGTATGTTTTAATTTGTTCAAATTCTAAAGTATGCCCCAAACGTCTGATTTTTTTTAAACCATTACGAGATTTATTAGCAAAAGCCAGTAATTCGTATTGACGCATTTGTATAAAACTAGGATATACTTTTACCTGTTTTGGTTGGCTCAAACGCCATCTTTTTAAGCCTAATTTTAAAGGAGATGATACAAAAATATTTAAAAAATGAAAAACATAAATACCACGCTTTACAGGCAGTACACTATATGAAGTTTGTTTGGTTTCTCCGGATTTTAAAGATAGATTTAAATTAAAATCTCTTTTTTGAAATTGCACTGGCAATTCATCAATTATGGAGAGTTGCACGGGTAAATTATACTTATTTTGAATTTTTATTAAAACAGTATTATCATCACCATTAGACATAATAACCGGCAAAATTCTTTCTGCTTTAATATTTCCCGTACTAAAAAGGTAAAAAATATCAAATATACTTAAAACAGCAAAACTCAACCATAGATATTTGCCTATTATAAATAAAACCGGTATCCAGTAGCCTAAAAATATAATAAAGATCAAGCTTATCCAAATTAAATAAAACCGGCGCGTAAAAAAAATATTTCGATATAAATTTTTAATAGATTTCCACATAATAATTATCGGGGCACTTCAATGCTTTCAACAATAATATTTAATACATCTTCTTCATCCAAACCTTCCAGTTCTTGTTCAGGATTTAAAATAATACGATGTCGTAAAGCATGAGGCAAAACCGCTTTAACATCATCAGGTATGACAAAATCCCGACCTTGTATGGCTGCATAAGCCTTAGCTGTATTTAAAGTAGCAATTGAGGCACGAGGAGATGCGCCTAAAAATAAATGACTATGCTCTCTGGTTTTTTGAATAATATCAACTATATAGTTCAAGATTTTATCATCTACTATAATTTGTTGAACTAACTTTCTAAAATCTAATAATTGTTTAGCAGATATGACAGGTTTTATCTGATTTAACGGATCATTGCCTTGACGCTTATGGTGTTGCTTTAAAATAGCAATTTCTTCTTCTTTGTCAGGATAATTTACTTTAATTTTAAAAATAAAACGATCGAGTTGTGCTTCAGGTAAAGCATAAGTGCCTTCTTGCTCAATAGGATTTTGGGTTGCTAAAACAATAAAAGGAGGTGTTAAGTCAAAATGTAGTCCATCAATAGTAATTTGCCGTTCTTCCATAACCTCAAATAAAGCAGATTGCGTTTTTGCCGGCGCACGATTAATTTCATCTATTAAAACAAAATTACTAAAAATAGGGCCTTTATGAAACTCAAACTCTTTGATTTTGATATTATACACCGAGGTGCCTAATATATCAGAAGGCATTAAATCGGGTGTAAATTGAATACGGCTGAAACCGGTTTCTAAAGTTTTAGACAAAAGCTTAGCAGTTAGTGTTTTTGCAATACCCGGGACACCTTCTATCAATACATGCCCATCGGCCAATAGAGCAGTCAATAACAAATTTATAAATTGTTCTTGCCCTACTATAACCTTAGAAAGTTCTGCTTTTATTTGATCAACAGCTGTTTTTAAAGTGTGTATGTCTAAACGGTTTTGATATTCCATAAATGTATTTTTATTGATGTGTATGATTTAATTTACTCATTATTTGATCTAATTCCATTAATAAATTATCACTGAGATTTTTATTTTGTTCTAATAACTCCAGTAATTTTATAAACCGATCCTTGTCCTTTTTATTTAATGAAATTTTTTGTTTTAATTGATTTTTAAGACTGACTTTATCTTGAAAAGTTTCAATATGAAACCTATTTCTTAACACCTCATAAATATGTTTAAGATACAAGGTGCTAATATCAGAATGCTTACCTTTTTCTAAATACATATCTGCAATGGTTTGGGTAAAAGATAGCGTTTCGTTTTTGGGCGGTAGCTTGACCGGAATAGCTTTTTGGCGGCGTTTACCTTCTATTAAGATATAAAAAAATATGCCTGCAAAAAGTAAACGATAAGCCCAAGTAAAAGCCTGATTTTGCAATATATACTGTAATAAACTCTCCGAATTGGCTGCATTTTGATAATGGACATCCCAATAAATATTATGATTGGTATTTAAATAAGATAAAATTCCTTCAAAATAGGGTAGATTTGAAGGCTCTAAAATAAAATAGTTAGTCATAACATAAGGAAAGCTATGTATAAGTATTTTACCTTTTCCATATTTAATAGCTAAAAAATTAGTTTTGTTTTTATGGTCAGAGAGACGATACTGTCCTAAAACGGTGGTCTTATATTGGGAAAATGAATCAATAGGTGTTAATGAAATTGCCAAAGTTTTTTTGTCGAAAACCGCAGGATTTTCAGACTGTAAATTTGGATTGGTCAATTGCAATTGCATAGCCTTATCAGGCGTGTCGCCAGCTAATAAAATTTGTGTTTTTAACCCTAATGAATCTAACAAATCAGAGTCAATGGTTTCACTAGCTAAAAAAAGCGTATTACCTTTTTTAACCCAATTTAACAAGGTTTCTAAACTAGCTTTTCCCAAATTGATTTGGGTGTTGTATAATACATAAGTTCCATTAATTGTATCCTGATTTTTTAAAAAAAGATACGGGCTAATTTTGACCGGAAAGAAATGGTCTGCAAATATTTTTTTAGCTTCATGATAAGCTATGTAACTCCCAAACGGAATTTTGTGTTGTACGGCAAAACTCGGTGACCAATTGATAGATTTTCGCTTACTTTCACTAAAAACAATAAAACCGAAAAGCAAGAGCAGAATCCCCAATAAAAATTTATCCTTTTTTTGCATACAAAGTTTCACTATAAGTGAATAAAAGCAAATATAATAGATTTCGTTTAATCTAAAAACTTATTTTTGCAATGAATGCATTTAAAGAAGCTCAAATGAAAATTACCTTATTAGGAACAGGAACATCACAAGGTGTTCCGGTAATAGGCTGCCATTGTAAAGTTTGTCAATCTGACAATTTTAAAGACAAGCGTTTACGAACGGCCGCTATGATAGAATGGGAACAACACAGGCTTATAATTGATTGCGGTCCTGATTTTAGAATGCAAATGCTTCGTGCCGGTGTAGATTTTATTGATGGTATATGTTTCACTCATGAACATGCAGACCATACTGCTGGTTTAGATGATATCCGACCTTTATATTTTAGACAAAAAAAACCGATACCTATTTATGGTTTACCGCGTGTGCTTGATGATTTGCAAAGACGGTTTTCATACATTTTTACTCAAAAAAACCGTTATCCGGGCGCACCTCGTGTAGCAGAGCATCCTTTACAGCCACATCACACTTTTAAAATAGGTGACCAAGTTATTGAAACTTTACCTGTTATGCACGGTTCATTACCCATTTTAGGATATAAAATAAACAATTTTGCCTATATTACAGATGCTAAAACTATTCCGGAAAGCACCTATAAGGCCTTGCAAAACCTTGATTTACTAGTTATAAATGCTTTGCATCATAAAGAACACAAAACGCATTTAAATCTAAAAGAAGCGCTTGAATTGATTGCTCATTTAAAACCAAAACAAGCGGTGCTGACGCATGTAAGCCATTACATGGGATTGTATGATGAAGTATCAAAAAACCTTCCTAATAATGTTCAATTAGGTTATGATGGTTTAATTTTAAATATTTAATCAATTCTTTTTAGCTGTTTAGGTTTTTATAATGTAAATAAAAGCCATTAGGCAACTTAATATTTTATTAAAAAATGCCTAAATTTCTTTTTTATCTTCCAAACAAAGTTTAATTTTGAAGCAAAAAATTAATGATATGGAAAAGCTTATTGACCGTTTTATAAAATATATTAAAATTGATTCACAATCAGATCCCGCATCAACGACAACGCCAAGTACCAAAAAACAATGGAATATTGCCAATGTATTGGTTGAAGACTTAAAAAATATTGGTATGCAAGATGTCGAAATTGATGAATATGGCTATGTTTATGCGACCCTACCGTCAAATATTGATAAAGAAGTTCCGGTAATAGGTTTTATCGCCCATTATGATACAGCTCCCGATTATAGCGGCGAAAATGTTAATCCGCAATTTTTAGAAAATTATGATGGATCAGATATTATCTTAAATAAAGAAAAAGGATTGGTATTATCACCTGATTATTTTCCGGAACTAAAAAATTATATCGGACAAACACTTATACACACAGATGGTAATACATTATTAGGCGCTGATGACAAAGCCGGCGTAGCCGAAATAATCGATGCAATGGATTTTTTGATTCAACATCCTGAAATTAAACATGGTAAAATTCGTGTAGGTTTTAATCCTGATGAAGAAATAGGTCTGGGCGCTCACAAATTCGATGTAGATAAATTTGGAGCAGATTGGGCTTATACTATGGATGGCTCTGTTGTAGGAGAATTAGAATTCGAAAACTTTAA
Organism: Flavobacteriaceae bacterium; assembly: GCA_015494075.1. GTDB lineage: Bacteria > Bacteroidota > Bacteroidia > Flavobacteriales > Flavobacteriaceae > WGBX01. The sequence goes on along the minus strand of WGBX01000112.1, from coordinate 17,528 downwards.
TGCCGCAGGTGCCAAAGTGAAAATACACGGTAAAAGTGTGCATCCGGGTTACGCCAAAAATAAAATGATAAATTCAATGTTGATAGCAGCAGATTTTATCAAAGCTTTTCCGGCTGATCAAACGCCTCAAACAACCGAAGGTTATGAAGGCTTTTACCATTTGCATAATATGAAAGGCGATGTCGAATTGACAGAACTAGACTATATTATAAGAGACCATGACCATCAAAAATTTGAGGAAAAGAAAAAATATTTTCAAAAAGTAGCTGCCGATTTTAATAAAAAATATGGCGAAGGTACAGTAGAAGTTGATTTAAAAGATCAATATTATAATATGCGCGAAAAAATAGAACCGGTAATGCATGTGGTAGATATCGTAGAGGAAGCTATGCAAGATTTAGGTATAAAACCCCATATAAAAGCAATTCGTGGTGGTACCGACGGTGCACAACTCTCTTTTAAAGGCTTACCTTGTCCAAATGTTTTTGCCGGAGGGCTTAATTTTCATGGACCTTATGAATTTGTGCCGGTCGAATCAATGCAAAAAGCACGTGATTTAATTGTAAAAGTTGTAGAAAAAACCGCCCGAAAATTTGGAAAATAAATATTTTCAGGCTGTTGTATAACAATCAACAGCCTTTTTTAATTAATTTAAAATATGAAAACAAACAATTTTATATACAGACACTTAGGCCCCCGTGAATCAGATCTACCACAAATGTTCAAAAGTATTGGTGTTCAATCCATGGAACAATTAATTTATGAAACAATTCCTGATAACATTCGTTTAAAAAAACCATTGAATTTACCACTTGCTATGACCGAGCAAGATTTTATGGAACACATAGAATCCTTAGCAAATCAAAATGAACTATATCGATCTTTCATTGGTTTTGGTTATTATCCAACCACTTTACCGGGAGTCATCCAAAGAAATATATTGGAAAATCCGTCATGGTATACTTCTTATACACCTTATCAAGCAGAAATATCACAAGGGCGTTTAGAAGCTTTACTCAATTATCAAACCATGTTGACTGAACTTACAGGTATGGATCTGGCCAATGCATCGCTACTTGATGAAGCCACAGCAGCTGCCGAAGCAATGCTCATGTTATATAATGCCAGAAATCGAAAACAAAAAAAAGCCGATGTCAATAACTTTTTTGTAGATCAAGATATCTTTCCTCAAACTATGGCAGTTATAGAAACCAGAGCAGAAGCATTGGATATAAATTTGGTAAAAGGCGATTTTAATACTGCTTTGATTGATGCTACCTATTTTGCTGCATTCGTTCAATACCCGGCTGCTAGCGGAAAGGTTAATAATTACAAAAAGTTTGCGAGTCATTTAAAACAAAATGACGTTAAATTGGCTGTTGCAGCAGATTTATTATCTTTAACCATACTGACACCGCCGGCTCAATGGGGCGCAGATGTTGTTGTCGGTTCTACGCAACGTTTTGGTTTACCCATGGGATATGGCGGCCCTCATGCCGGTTATTTTGCTACAAAAGAAGAATTTAAACGATTAATTCCCGGACGAATCATTGGCGTAACAGTTGATGCACAAGGACAAAAGGCATTACGCATGGCTTTGCAAACGCGTGAGCAACATATTAAGCGAGAAAAAGCCACCTCCAATATATGTACTGCACAAGTTTTATTAGCAATAATGTCAGGAATGTATGCTGTTTATCATGGACCTCAGGGATTAAAAGAAATTGCTCAAACTATTCATAATTATACTAAAAAACTATTTTATGCTTTGACCGAACTCGGTTATCAACCGGTACATGATGTCTTTTTTGATACATTATTAATACCTGTTTCAGTAGATAAAATAAGACCACAGGCAGAAGCCGCACATATTAATCTTAATTATTATCATGGCGATCAATTAGTCGGAATTTCCTTAGATGAGAATACAACTCTTGCAGATGTAAATAAATTGATAGAATTATTTGCATTCGAAAAAAAACGACCTGATTTAAACGGTAATATAAATGTCATACCGGATGTGTTATTACGTACAGATAATTTTATGCAACAATCAGTTTTTAACAGCTATCAGTCCGAAACAGAGATGATGCGTTATATAAAGCGTTTAGAAAAAAAGGACCTTTCATTAACACATTCGATGATACCATTGGGATCTTGCACGATGAAACTCAATGCTTCAACCGAAATGTTTCCTGTTAGTTGGGATAAATGGAATGGTTTACATCCATTTGTACCGGTAGACCAGGCCAAAGGTTATGAGATAGTTATTAAGAATTTGTCAACATATTTAAAAGAAATAACCGGTTTAGATGCCGTAAGTTTACAGCCTAATTCAGGTGCAGCCGGTGAATATGCCGGCTTGTTAGCCATTAGAAAATACCATATTAATCGTGGAGAACCCCAACGTAACATCGCTTTGATTCCGGCATCTGCTCATGGTACCAATCCGGCATCTGCTGTGATGGCAGGCCATAAAGTGATTGTCATAAAAACAACCTCCGAAGGCAATATTGATATTGAAGATTTGCGAGCCAAAGCCGAGCAATATAGCGATAAACTTTCTGTTTTTATGGTTACTTATCCCTCAACCCATGGAGTTTTTGAATCCGGTATTAAAGAAATGACACAAATTATACATGACAATGGTGGACAAGTCTATATGGATGGCGCAAATATGAATGCACAAGTGGGTTTAATAAGTCCGGGCATTATTGGAGCTGATGTATGTCATTTAAACTTGCACAAAACTTTTGCTATACCTCATGGTGGCGGCGGCCCCGGTGTCGGACCAATTGCAGTCAAACAACATTTAGCAGAATTTTTGCCTGCCCACCCTTTAATTAAAACCGGTGGCCATAAGGGAAGTGCAGTTGCAGCAGCACCGTACGGATCAATACTGGTTAGTTTAATATCTTATGCTTATATTCGTATGGCAGGTCCTGAGGGTTTAAAAAAAGCAACTGAATATGCTATTTTAAATGCTAATTATTTAGAAGCATTGCTAAAAGATTACTATCCGGTTTTATATACCGGCGAACGTGGTAGAGCCGCACATGAATTCATAGCAGATTGTCGTTCTTTTAAAGACAAGAACATAACGGTAATGGATATTGCCAAACGTCTGATGGACTATGGTTATCATGCTCCAACAGTTTCTTTTCCTGTTCATGATACTCTTATGATTGAGCCAACCGAAAGTGAAAGTAAAGCCGAATTAGATCGTTTTGCCCAAGCAATGATTGGTATTTGGCATGAAATTCAAGAAAGTCAGCCAAACGATACCGATACAGTATTAAAAAATGCACCACATACCGAAGCGGTAGTTACTTCTGATATTTGGTTGCATAAATATACGAGAAAACAAGCGGCTTTTCCATTAGATTATATCAGAGATAATAAGTTTTGGCCGGCTGTAAGTCGTGTAGATGATGCCTATGGCGATCGACATTTGCATTGCACTTGTGACCCGATAGAAAAATACACGTCAGAGGATCTTAATTAACCGGTTAAAAAATGATTAAACAATAAAAAAATAAGCTTTCTAAAACACTTTGATGATTAGAAAAAATCTTGTATATTTGCGCCTTATAAAATATCATACATAATAATCATTAAAATAATATTGGCATGTATTTAACACCAGAAGTAAAAAAAGAGATTTTCGCTAAATACGGAAAATCAGAAAAAGACACAGGTTCGCCTGAAGGACAAATTGCGTTATTTACTTATCGCATCAATCACCTTACAGAGCACTTGAAAAAGAACAGACATGACTATAGTACCGAAAAAGCCTTAGTCAAAATGGTAGGAAAGAGACGCAGTCTTTTAAACTATTTAAAAAACAACGATATTGAACGTTATCGTAATATTATTAAAGAATTGGGCTTACGAAAATAAGTTTTTCAATTTTTTTAAGAAGGGCAGTTAACTGCCCTTCTTTGTATCTTTAAATTACCACCTTATTTTGTCAGTTAGAGTATAAACTGAACATCAAATTTAGATTTTATTTTATTATATGATACCAGAACCTATCAGAGAAACCATACAACTTGATGATGGTAGAACTATTTCTATCGAAACTGGAAAATTAGCTAAGCAAGCTGATGGATCAGTAGTTGTGAGAATGGGTAATACGATGTTGTTAGCAACAGCTGTTGCCTCAAAAGATATCAATCCGGATATTGATTTTTTGCCCTTAACAGTAGATTATCGCGAAAAATTTGCCTCTTCCGGAAAATTTCCCGGAGGATTTTTTAAGCGAGAAGGTCGTCCCAGCACCGAAGAAATTTTAGTAATGCGATTAGTAGACCGTGTTCTGAGACCTCTTTTTCCAAAAGATTATCACGCAGAAACGCAGGTGATGATACAATTAATGTCACATGATGAAAATGTACAAGCAGATGCCTTAGCAGGTTTGGCTGCCTCAGCAGCTTTGGCTATTTCAGACATTCCTTTTGAAGGACCTATATCTGAAGTTCGTGTAGCTAAAATTGATGATAAACTGATTATCAATCCGAGTTATGAAGCTACCGAAATAGCAACTATTGACTTAATGGTGGGAGGTACTGAAGACTCTGTAACTATGGTCGAAGGTCAAATGGACGAAGTGAGTGAAGAGGAAATGATAGAAGCAATTGAATTTGCACACCAAGCTATTAAAAAACAAATAGCTGTACAAAAGCAGTTAGTTGAAAAAGTAGCCAAAGCTTTTCCTAAGCGCGACTATCCTAAAATGGAAGAAGATGAAGCTTTATATGAAAAAATTGAAAAAGCGACTTATGATCAGTTATATGCTATTGCCAAAGAAGGTACCGGTAAGCATGAACGTACCGATAAGTTTAATGCAGTTAAGGAGGCTCTTTTAGAAACTATTTCAGATGAAGAAAAGGAAGAAAAAGGCAAATTGATTGGAGAATATTTTCATAAAGTAATGAAAAAAGCCGTAAGAGATTTGATTTTGAATGAAGGTTTACGTTTAGATGGACGAAAAACCAATCAAATCAGACCTATTTGGACTGAAGTGGATTACTTGCCTTCAGTACATGGATCAGCTGTTTTTACACGAGGTGAAACTCAAGCATTGGCTACAGTAACTTTAGGAACATCACGTGAAGTGAATATGATCGATGGGGCAACTTTACGCAGTGAAGAAAAATTTTATTTGCATTATAATTTTCCACCGTTTTCTACAGGAGAAGCCCGCCCTTTAAGAGGTACATCTCGTCGGGAAATAGGGCATGGGCATTTGGCACAACGTGCGTTGGAACCTATGGTCCCGGAAGATACACCTTATACGATTCGCGTAGTTTCCGATATTTTAGAATCTAATGGTTCATCATCTATGGCTACGGTATGTGCCGGATCTATGGCGTTGATGGATGCCGGTATACAAATGAAGAAACCTGTTTCGGGTATTGCCATGGGATTGATTTATGATGAAGATACCAAAAATTATGCGGTTTTGTCTGATATACTTGGAGATGAAGATCATTTAGGTGATATGGATTTTAAAGTAACCGGAACCAAAGATGGTATTACCGCTTGTCAAATGGATATTAAAATCAAAGATTTGAAAAGAGAAATTCTTGAAAAAGCTTTGCATCAAGCTAAAGAAGGTCGTCTGCATATTATGGGAGAAATGGAAAAAACCATTTCAGCACCTCGTCCGCAAGTTAAAGATTTTGTGCCTAAAATGGTTAAGGTTGAAATTGACAAGGAATATATTGGTGCTGTTATTGGCAAAGGCGGAAAAGATATTCAACAATTACAAGAAGATACAGATACAACTATTGTCATAGAAGAAGTTGATGGCAAAGGAGTTATTGAAATTATGGGTACTGATATGGATAAAATCCAAAAAGTATTAGACCGTATAGATATTATAACATTTGAACCTCAAGTTGGTGAAATTTATGAAGGTCGTGTTACTTCGATAAAAGATTTTGGTGCTTTTATTGAAATTGCGCCCGGAACCGAAGGTTTGTTACACATTTCTGAAATAGATTGGAAACGTGTTAATAATGTTTCTGATGAATTAAAAGAAGGCGATATCGTCAAAGTTAAATTATTAGGTGTAGATAGAGGAAAAATGAAACTATCAAGACGTGTATTGTTGCCTCGCCCACCGAGAAAAGATAAAAAGGAATAGTTGTAATATAACAATATTTAAACAAAAAAATCAGTTTCTGTAAAAGAAGCTGATTTTTTTATGGGGTTGAGAGCCACCCACGGGACTTGAACCCGCGACCTGCACATTACGAGTGAGCCGCTCTACCAGCTGAGCTAAGGTGGCTTAATTTGCGCTTGCAAAAATAAATAGCTTTACTTAAATCGGCAAATTATTTTTAATATAATGCTTAGATGGCATTCCTTTTAGAGTTAAATAAATTACTTGTTTTAAAGGCTATGTTATAATTTTTTAAATGAAAAGATTTTAATGATTTTGCTTTCGGAATATGGCATAATATTACTAATTATTCTTTTGTCGTTTGAGTATGACGCAATTTAAAATACCATAACAAATATAAAATTGCATATACAATGCCTATACCTATAAATGCCGGATAAGGATTATCAGCACTGCTAATGGAGCCTAAATAAGTTAAAACAATAGCATATGGTAGCGTGCCTAATAAATAATAAAAAATAAATTTCAAAACATTAAATTTCATCATTCCAGATAAACAACAAGTTGCCTCCGGCAACATTGGCAAAGCTCGTGCAATTATAAGCATGCCAAACCCTAATCTATGAAAAATACTGTTTACTTCATCAATTTGTTTTTTGTCTTTAATTAAGATAGAGAGCATTTTATTACCTGATATTCTACAAAGTATATAAGCAATAGAACCCGAAATTAGCATACCGGTAGTGCTGGCTGCTAATCCCAATTTAAATCCTAAAATATGACCGGCATAAGTAACAATTAAAATAGTGGGAACAGATAAAAAAACATCAGAAGCCAGTAAGGCAGTTACGATAAGCGCTATTTTATACGGATTGGCATATTTAATTTCATTTAAATATGTCTTAATGTCCGCTACACTTAATATACCGGTTAAGTTTACTAATACGAAAATTAAAGCAAAAACTCCAATGATAATAAGATATAGTTTAACGAGTGATTTCATGATTTGTAGAAGTCAATAATGAAAGTAAAATATATAATAATATGATAATAGGAACAGCTGCATATGTTAAGAAGATAAAAAGCAACATACCGGTTAAAATTAAAAGATATTTAGGCCAATTATTTTGCCAAGAAAAATCTTTAAATTTCAAACTGAATAGAGGAAGTTCGGCATTGAGTAAATATGCCGAAATAAAGGTTAGTAAGGTTAAAATATAAGTTTGATTTAAAAATTTACCGATAGCTGGATAATCATTCTGAAAAATAATCAATGCGATTGAAATTATTAATAAAGCATTGGCTGGTGTAGGCAGACCAATAAAAGAAGTTGTTTGTCGGGTGTCAATATTAAATTTAGCCAAACGGTAAGCCGAAGCCAAGGCAATAGTTAAACCGGTTAAAGCCCACAAATAGTAACAATTAGCAGCAGGATTTAAAATTGAAATATTTAAACTGTTTGCTAATAAAAAACTCATAACCAAAGCAGGTACAACACCACTGGTAAGCATGTCTGCCAAAGAGTCAAGTTGTAAGCCTAATGCACTGGAAACATGAAAGGCTCTGGCAGCAAGTCCATCTAAAAAATCGAAGAAAATACCCAATGAAACAAACATAGCAACCATATACCAATTTTGTTCAAATACAAATATTAAAGCAATTAAACCGGCAGACAAATTCAGTAAGGTGAGTATATTGGGAATTTTTTTAGTAATATTCATGTCTAAAAAGCCTTTGTCCTTTATAACTTAAGTATAAAGTAAATTATTTTCATGCAAATGTAACTATTTTATTAAATTTGTTACTTCATTTTAATATAATTATGGGAAAATTTAAGCTGCAAACGGCACAAAATATTACAATAGAACAAAATTTGGCTGGTGTATGGCAACGTCTGTTGGCGGTTGTTTTAGATTTGTTATTTTTAGGCTTATTTTATTATATTTTAATTTATATATTATTTTCAGTACATTTTAATGATAAATTTTCTATGTGGTCTTTTATGGCAGTTCTTATGCTACCTTATTTTTTATATTATCCGTTGCTGCAATATTGGAATAATGGCCAAAGTTTTGGTAAGCAAATCATGAAGATCAGAATAGTTAAGGCAGATAATAGTCATCCTAAATTAGGAGACTTTTTGATAAGATGGATTTTACGCTTATTTGAGGTAAATATGATTCCGGGTTTAGCTTTATTATGGATGCTTTTTTCTGATAAAAATCAACGTTTAGGAGATTTGGCTGCTCAGACAATTGTAGTAAAAGATCAGGTTTTAGGTCATATTGATCAAAGTATTTTTGAAGAATTATCACCTGATTATCAGGCTGTTTTTCCGGAAGTTCGTTCTTTTAATAATCAGGACATACAGAAAATAAAAATAGTATATAAGCAAGCTGTCAAAAAGAAAGATGAAAAAATATTACATGCTTTGACACATAAAATTGCGTTACTTTTACATATAGAAAAACCGGAAAATATGACAGATGAGGAATTTGTCAATAGAATTATTAAAGATTACAATTATTATGCGGCTCAACAATAGGCTAATTTATTCTAATAATGAAATTTAATTATTTAAAACAACAACTACCTGAAATTAAGCATAAGAATTTGGAAGGAGCCGTTGCTCATCAACGTGCAATGTCAGAGCATATACGGGCAGATATATTTAAACATGTTCATCATAAAAATCCGGTTAGAAAGGCTGCGGTTTTAGCGCTGTTATATCCTGGGGCACAAAATTGCACCCACTTGGTTATGATTTTACGCAAAACATATAATGGACATCATTCCGGACAAATATCTTTTCCGGGCGGTAAAAAAGAGCCGCAGGATACAAATTTATGGCAAACCGCTTTAAGAGAAACGGCAGAAGAAATTGGTATAAACCCTACCCAAATAGATTTTGTTAGATCATTGACGCCGGTTTTTATACCCATCAGTAACTTTCGGGTACAACCGTTTTTGGCTTTTGCTAATTCGTCATTGCATTTTATTAAAGATCCTTTTGAGGTAGAACAAATTCTTGAAATCCCATTAAAACCTTTATTAAAGAATCAAATGATTGATTTAAAACATGATTATTTTGGACAAACTTATAATTTGAAAGCTTATAAGGTTGGTTCTATAAAAATATGGGGTGCTACCGCCATGATTTTATCAGAAATTACAAATTTGCTTCAAGAGCTATAAAATATATTGTAAATACAACATTGTTGCAATAGCTAATACAATAATTACAGCAGATTTTTCTTTGGGTATATTTTCTTGCGATTCAGGTACAATATCTGCAAAAATAACCCAAAACATGGCGCCGGCTGCAAAGCCTAAACCTACGGGTAAGTATTGCTTAAAATATGTAATAAACATATATGCAGGTACTGCAAATAAAGGTTGTGGTAATGAAGTAAAAATACTCCATAAAGCCGCTTTCCACCAAGATACACCTTTTGCTACCAAACCGGCACTGATAGCTAGTCCTTCGGGTATATTATGGATTGCAATAGCTATAGTCATCATGAGGCCAAATTTAAAAGTACCGCCAAAAGAAGTCCCCAATCCAATACCTTCTGCAGCGGAATGTGCAGTCATTACAACAATGAGTAGAATGGCTTGTTTATAATGTTTAAAAAAACCTTCTTTGTGGACTAAAAACATTGGTGAATCACGATTAGATTTTTCATATTTGTTTAAAATCCATTCAACAGCGCCAATAAACAATAAGCCTAAGACTAATCCTATGATAACTTTCGGATAGTTATAATCAATTCCTTCAATTATTAAACCTATGCTGGCACCTGTCATTAAGCCTGCTGCCAAGGCATTAGAGATACCACTAACTGTGGGTGTGATTTTTTTAATAAAAATAAAAGGTAACGCGCCCAATCCGGTAGCAACAGCTGTAATCATAGCATACCAAAATACATTCCAAGTTTCGTGCGTCATAAGATATGTTTATAAGTTTGTTTTTTGTTCAAAAAATTCAAAAGCGTCAATTATATCTATATATGCACCATCAAAACCTGCATCAATTATCCTTTTAAGATAAGATTGGTCATTGCCATAAATAATTTTTTGCCAGTCAGATTCCCAATACTTAACTTTATAATTTCCCTCCCAGTTTGGATTTTCTTCATCTAACCAATACGGTGGTTCTGCTTCCCATTTAGATTGCCAGTAATAACGGTAATCTTCTGCTTCGCCAATAGACAAATAAGAAATGACGAGCCTTTTGCTTCCATTAGCTTTAAATTTTAATTTTTTAATATCTTCAGTAGACAACGGGAGATCTTTATTATAAAATAAATCTATTATTAAAACGTCATAATTGGTCTTAGTCAATTGTTCAATAAGCTGACTTTTACTTGAAAAATTTTCATAATTTATCAAATATAAAAAATTGCTTGCCAATGATAGTTCTTCGATATCTCGATTATTTTCATTAAAAATCGGCCAAGCAGGGATATTGTTTAAAGCATATGATACAGCTTGAAAGCCTATAAAATCATTGTTGTTAATGCTATCTCTATCTGCTAGAATAGCTTCGGGTTCAAAACAATAATCTGCAACCAAAATGGTTTTTTTGATATTATGTGCTTTTTGCAAAAATTGTTTGAGATATGTCGTTGTTTCAGTCGGGGTTGGTGAGTTTATAGAATTGTAGCCTAGAAAAAGGCCTTCTTGTGCCTGTCCGTCCAAAGCGTTTATATAGTCTAGATGAAGAGGTGACGCCGGTAGTCCGGTTGTGGTTAGTAATTCAACGCCGTTTTGGGCTATTATGATAAAACCGGATTGTTGTGTTTTTGCATAAGCGCTAATTTGCTCAACAAAATTTCTCATTTCATCTTTAAAATCGATATTTTGATATGTATAATTTCTTTTTATTTTATGGCAGGCACTTAATGAAAGTAGCAATAGTAAAAGGAAAAATTTTTGCATCAAAATCTTGTTTGGTAAAGCAAAGATAACAAATTATAGGTGAAAAATATTTTATTTTTTGTGTCGTAATTCAATCATTAATAGACCTAAAACTGAAATAATAGCTGTAAAAATAAGCATTAAATAGGCATTGTCGGTATCTATATTTAATACTAATGATAAAATTGCCACTAAAAATGGCAAAACTATAAAGAGTCGTTTAAAATATGCTATATGATTTTTATGCGCTACCAATTTTTCTAGCAATTTATAGGTCTGGATCAGCACAATAACAAAAATAAGCAGGTAAATGTATAAAATTAAAGCTGCTTGTAAATAGTTAGGTTTAGATAAAACACAATATAAATCGAATAGACAAATATTACTTTGAGGACTGATCAATACAATAGTTAACGATAATAAATATAATAAAACTGTATAGAAAATGTAAAAATAAATCTTGTCTGTTAAGGCTTTCTTTTTTGCTTGTTTTCTAAAGAGGTTATTCATTATTTAAATTGATTAAAAATTAAGCCAAAAATACATATTTATTTAACAACAAATGAAATCTTTAAAATTGCCAAGTGAGTATTTGGCTTTGTTTTTGACCTTGCCCAAACTGAATCACTTTATATTGCTTAACTTTATATTGTTTTAAAAGTTTGATCAAAACCGGAAGATGTTTATTATAAGCGACCAGAGTTGTAAAAATTTCAACTTGGTTTTTAAATATAAAACTTTCTTTTATGTAGTTTTTTATAAATTGTATTTCACCGCCTTCTGTCCATAATTCATTAGAAAGTCCTTCAAAATTGCGACTGTTAACAGTAAGTTTTAAAGCTTTGTTTTTTCTTAAATTGGCTTTTTTAGCTTCTTCTGCCGTACTGTAAAAAGGTGGGTTACAAATGCTTGCTGTAAACTTTTCTTCCGGTAGAATAATCCCTTTTAAGATATGCTTAGTTTTTTTTTGCAAACTAAGTTTAATACAATTTCCCAATTCATTAATTTCTATTATTTTTTTGGCATTTTGTAAGCTAAGTTTGTTTATTTCGGAGGCTTTAAATTGCCATCCATAAATTTTGCAGCCTAAAATTGGGTAAATAACACTGGCTCCGGTTCCAATATCTAAAATATATTTAGGTTTATGAGGATTTTTTTGAGTAGAAATCAGATCATTCAAATAATGAATATAATCGGTACGTCCCGGAATAGGCGGACAAAGATGCCCTGTAGGAAAGTCCCAATATTTTAAATCATAATAAGTTTTAAGTAAGGCTGTATTTAATAGTTTTACCGGTTTTGGGTTGGTAAAATCCAGACTTAATTTACCGGAAGGTGTTCGTTTTAGAAATTTTTTAAGGTTTGGTTCGATTTTACATAAATGAATCAAATCATACTTACCATGATGTTTATTATCCGGATGCATTTATGAGGGAGATTTAAGCGAAATTTCTTTAAAATCTGCTGATTTGGGTAAATCAGCCAGTTTTTCATAGACATCAGCCGGTAATTTGGTTAACTTTCGTTTGGTTAAATGTATCCATGCACCGTAGACTTTAATAATTGCTGCAATCTCATCTTTATCATTATAAATATGATGGGTAAATTCCCAGCGTTCTAATTTTGGACTGGCAGCTGTTAATACCATATCAACAGTAATATCACTTCCCATTCTTATTTCTTTAAAGTAAGATATTTCTTCCTTAAATAAAACAGGGCCGATATGCAGATTTGCAAAATCTTCTAATGAAAGATTATAATTAGCAAAAAAGCGTACCCTGACTTCGGCTGCATAATCACAATATGCTGAGTGGCGCATGTGCCGATTAGGATCAAAATTGGCCCAAATGGTTTTAAATTTTATTTTCATAATTCTTGTAATAAATGATGATCTGCAAAACTATAATAATTTTTACCGGCAATAATCAAATGATCTAACAATTGAATGTCGAGCAAAGTAGCGGCTTTTTTTATTTTTTCAGTTATTTGTTTATCGGCTTTACTGGGTTGTAAATGTCCTGAAGGATGGTTATGTGCTATAATGAAGCCCGTAGCATTTTTATTTAAAAGGTACTTTAATAGCAATCTTATGTCTATCATAGCATGATCTAAGCCTCCTTTTTGAATTAGTTCAAGATCAATTATGGTATTTTTTCTTAGAGCGATAAGCCAAAATTCTTCTTGTGTTTTATCTGCTAGTTGCGGATATAACAAATCAAAAGCTTCTTTTGAACTTTTAATGGTTTTTGGTGCTAAGGCTTTGGCAGTATTACGCCGGCGTCCTATTTCAAGAGCTGCTATTATGCTTATAGCTTTGGCTTCTCCAATTCCTTTATATTGCATTAATTCTTTTACTGTGAGTTTGCCTAAATTTTCCCAATTGTTTTGTTGATCATTTAATATTCTTTTTGATAAATCAACGGCTGACTCTGCTTTATTGCCACTGCCGATTAAGATGGCAATAAGTTCTGCATTTGATAAGGCTTCTACACCTTTTTCAATTAATTTTTCTCTTGGGCGATCATCTTTGGCCCATTGGCGAATGGCTTTTTTCATTCGCTTACTTTTTCAATTAATTTATGAAAATCTAATCCGCCGTAATTTCCGCTGCTCATAAGAAGCAAAGCAGTGTTGTTTATAGGCATGTTGTATAGGTATTTATGCAATTCTTCGGGATTTGTAAAAACTTTTAAATCGTGATGGTTAAATTCTTTTTGAATTAATTCCGGCGGAATAGCTTCTAAACCTTTTAATGCAACAGCTTTGGGAGAATAAAAGACAATAGCCTCATCGGCATCATTTAATTTTTGTTTGTATTCCGGTAAAAACTTTTTGTTAAGACTACTGTAAGTATGTAATTCTAAAACAGCCACAAGTTTTTTTTCAGGAAAACTCTCTTTTACGGCTTTAACGCTAGCTGCTACTTTTGAAGGTGCATGAGCAAAATCTTTAAAAATGATACTATGTTTATTTTGAGCCAGGGTTTCCAAGCGTTTGTCAGCACCTTTAAAACTTTGTATAGCTTGATAAAAATCATCAGCAGTAATGCCTAATTCCCGACAAATTAATCTTGCGGCTTCTGCATTTTGCATATTATGAGCACCAATAATTTTTACAGATATTTTTTTATTTTGATGTAAAAGATAAAATGTGCTGCCTTGCTTATGATAACTTGGTGTTTGATAAGGTATTTTATTCAAATCAGGACGCTTGTTTTCGGCTAAGTCTTTTAGCATTTTATCCTCAGCATTATAAATTAATGTTCCATCAGAAGCAATTGTGTCTAAGTATTTTTCAAATTGATGAAAATAATCGGCTTTATCAGGAAATTTATTCATATGATCCCAAGCTATTCCACTAATTATTGTAAGATGCGGTTGATACCATAAAAATTTAGGTCTCGGGTCAATAGGTGAGGAGAGATATTCATCACCTTCTAAAATAATAGTATCTAAGTTATCATCTAACTTAACCATGGTTTCAAATCCTTGAAGTTGAGAACCAACCATATAATTAACAGATTTATGCTGTTTTGCCAATACATGTAAAACCATAGAGGTAATAGTAGTTTTGCCATGAGAACCTGCTATAACCACCCGTTTTTTGTCTTGGCTTTGTAAATATAAATATTCCGGATATGAATAAATGTTTAAGCCTAATTCTTGTGCTTTGAGCAGTTCCGGATTATCAGGTTTGGCATGCATTCCTAAGATTACTGCATCAATATCTGAGGTTATTTTGTCTGGAAACCAACCATACTTTGAAGGTAATAAACCATATTTTTCCAAACGTGATTTAGATGGATCAAAAATTTCATCATCACTACCGCTCACGTGGTATCCTTTTTTGTGTAAAGCAATAGCCAAATTATGCATTGCTGCGCCACCAATGGCAATAAAATGTATATTCATAAAAAAAATTATAGATTTAGTAAATCAATATCGCCTTTTCCTACTCTTACAATTTCAGGGTTTTCGCCGGTGAGATCAATGACAGTTGAAGGTTGGTTATCACCATAACCGGCATTAATAACCAAATCGACCTGTTTACTCCATTTTTCATTGATTAGTTCGGGGTCGGTGGTATATTCAACTACTTCATCATCATCTTTAATAGAGATATTGACTATTGGGTGTCCAAGTTTTTGAATAATTTTTTGTAAAATAGGATTGTCGGGAATACGCATGCCGAATGTTTTACGTTTTTTAAATATTTTGGGCAATTTGTTATTCGCCGGCAAAATCATTGTATAAGGACCGGGGAAGGCTTTTTTGAGTATTTTAAATGTAGGTGTATCTATTTGCTTAGTATATTCTGAGAGATTACTCAAATCTGAGAAAAGAAATGTAAAATTGGCTTTGTCTACCTTAATTCCTTTTAATTGGGCTAATTTTTCAATGGCTTTATTATTTTTAATTGAGACACCCAATCCGTAAACAGTGTCTGTTGGATAGATGACTAACCCACCGTTTAGCAAGGTGTCAACAACTTCATCAATAAGTATTTGGTCGGTGTGATCGTTATAAAGTTTAATAAATTTAGCCATAAGATATATTTTAAAATCAGTATTCAAATTTACATTTTTTCTACTTTTATACCTAAAAGTTTTTTGTAAATAACTTCTTTGCTTAATATAATTACCAAATGGTAAAGTGCGCCTTGTACTCTTGATAAAATTCTTTTAAGAAAATCCGTAACATTGTGTAGCTTGGCACAGCTACAATCATACCTATAACGCCAAATAGGGTTCCGGCAATCATAATAACTAAAAATATTTCCAACGGATGTGCTTTTACACTTTTAGAGTAGATGAGCGGTACGTCTACAAAGGCATCCCACATTTGTATGAGAATGTATCCAATGCTGATGTTGCGTAATAAGTTTAAAATTTGCTGAGGATCTGTATGATTTATTTGAGAAGTAAGCGACAAACTAACCATAATTGTCCATCCAACAATAGGGCCGATATAAGGTATGAGGTTCATCAATGCGGCCAAAAGTGCTATAAAGGTTGCATTTGGAACCTGTAAAATGTTTAAAAGAATGGTATAAAAAACAAAAATGATGGTTATTTGCAAGCTTATACCAATAAAGTAGCGTGAAAGCAAATCTTTAATTTTAGTAAAGACTGTTTTAAATTGTGATCGGTCATTATCCGGAATAAAATTAAATAAAAAATTGGCTGTTAAATCGTTGTCTTTCAGTAAAAAAAATGAGATAAATGCCACGGCAAAAAAGCCTACAATAAAATTGCCGAGCAAATTAATGATAGTATTAACTAATTGTGGCAAAATTTTTAAATTGATTTCTTTAAATACACTATTAAAAGTAAAACTGTCTAAAACTGTGATATTTTTGTGATGTAGATAGCTTTTTACATTATCTAACAAGGCTATCATTTTTTGTTGAAAATCATCAATGTTTAAGGCTGATAAATTTTGTGCTTGTTCTAAAATAAGTGGTACAAAAATTATAAACAACGTAATGAAAATACCAAATATTATAAGTAAACTAAAAGTACTGGCTAAGGTATCTTTAAATTTAAAATGTTTGATAAATAACTTTTTTAAAGGGCGGCCAATAAGAGAGACAATTAGTGCAATAATAACGTAAATCAAAACAGTACGAATGGCATATAAAAACCATATAATAAGAAAAACTGCCAGTAATGAAAATACGGCTTTAACAATGCCTTTGGCAATAATATTCGATTGATTTTCTTCCATATTAACTTGATTTATTTGTATAATGTTTGATCTAAAACTTTAAATATAATTTGTCCGTCAGGGTTAATATCATAGCGTAAAATAATACTTCCTTGATATGTTCCATCGGTAAAATGTGCAATAATCCACCGGTGATTTAAAACTTTGAGCTTGTCAATACGCATTGGGCCGTCCATTCCGGCAAATGGTATTAAAGGATTATCACCTTTTTTATTTTTATTGGTTTTTAGTAATTGTATTTTAATATATTCTGACCATTTTTTTTCAGTTTCAAAAGCTTCATTTAAATAGGCTTGTGATTTTTTATTGCCTTCAAGAGAAAAATAATCTGTTTGCTGCAATGAATCTATGACTTTTTTTAAATCTGTTATTGAATCTTCTAACTGTATTGCATATTGTATATTATTATCATAACCTTCATTGGTTTCATTAAGTTCTATCTGTAATTTATGTTGTGCATTAATAAGATGCCGATAGCTATAAATCAAATAGCTGCTGAGCCCCAACAAGAATACCAATAAATAAGGCATTATTTTTTTCATTTTTATACTTTTGCTTAAAAATACAAAAAAACCGCGGAATTTATTCATTAACAAACCGCGGTTTTATAAAATTTAATATTTGCTTTAGTTAAACAATAGTGGTTTTTTTGGCTTTTGCTGCAATAACCCTGTCATAAATAACCAATCCGACAATAGTAATCAAACCAATTCCGGCGATAATGTACCAAATTTGGCTGGGGTGATAAGTAT
>WGBX01000111.1 GCA_015494075.1 Flavobacteriaceae bacterium | reverse complement strand
TTTATTATCTGATGTTTATCGAAATTTTGGTGTGGTATAAAATATTTGGTGAAAAAATTAATCATGCCAAAAAATTAAACAAAAAAGAGGCTGTCTCGATTGATTTTGAGACAGCCTCTTTTTTTGTTTAATGCAAATATTACCTCTAATATTGTCAAAACATGCATAATATATGCATTATGTGTATTAAATTGTCAGAATATTTTAAAGCTTAAAATATTTTTTTCTATATTTGTTAAGTTTTTCAATAAACTATTAAACAACATGAATAAACAGCCCCTTATCTTTTTTATATTCTTCCTTTTGTTAAGTTTGAATATTCACGCTCAAGTGCCTATAGATAAATCATATCAAGCCATCTTATCTGATTATGATAATGATGGTATTGATAATACCGTTGATATTGATGATGATAATGATGGTATTCCGGATACAATTGAATCAAACGGGGTAGATCCTTTAAGCGATGGCGATCATGATGGCGTTCCGATTTACCTCGATGACGATGATGCTGACTATAACGTCGGAGATGACAATGGCGCCATAGAGGACGGATATGATTATGATGGCGATGGTATTCCTAACTTCTTAGACTTAGATTCAGATAATGACGGTTTGTTTGATGCAGCAGAATCAGGCCGTATTGCCGGAGATGATGCTGACTTTAATGGTATGTTAGACAATCCCGTAGGTGCCAATGGTTTAGTTGACATTCTTGAAACAACAGCCGATAGTGGTACTTTGACCTACACAATTCAAAACAATGACGGTGCTTTTCCTATTTCCGATACCAATCCCGACTTTATTGATAAAGACGATGATAACGATAATGTTTTAACTGTAAATGAACATCCTGATGATAATGCCAATGGGTACCCTGATGACGCCTTAGATACTGATGGAGGTGGCTCCGGAGACTATTTAGATCCTGATGATGATGGCGATGGAATTGATACAATCTGGGAAGACATTGCCTTGCCAAACAATTATCCGCAAGATGGAAATCCTATGAATGATGACACTGATTTGGATGGCATTCCCAACTATTTAGACGACGACGATGATGATGATGGTACGCTTACCGCCAATGAGCATCCTGATGACAATAATAATGGTATTCCTGATGATGCCTTAGATGGCGATGGTGATGGAACACCGGATTATTTAGACCCGATAAACGATCCGTTTGATCATGATAATGATGGTATTCAAGACGATGCTGATTTAGATGATGATAATGATGGCATTCCTGATCTATCCGAACTTAATGGATTAGATCCCCTAGCAGATGCCGATAATGATGGTGTGCCGGCTTATTTAGATGATAATGATAATGATAATACTATCGGAGATGCCAATAACCATGTCCAACCACCTTATGATACAGATTTTGATAATATCCCTAATCATTTTGATTTAGACTCAGATGATGATGGCTTGTTTGACTTTGCAGAGTCAGGGCATACGAGTGGTCAAGACAGTAACCATGACGGTATGGTTGATGGTGCAGTTGGCGTCAATGGATTAGCAGATATAGTAGAAACCAATCCCGATAGCAATACGATTAATTATACATTGCAAAACTCAGATGGTGATACATTTTATGACTTTTTAGATACGGATGACGATAATGACCATGTGCTGACTAGTGCAGAATATCCGGATTTTAATAATAATCATTATCCTGATGATGCCATGGATACTGATTTAGATGCGATTCCAAACTATTTAGACCAAGATGATGATGGCGATGGGTTATATACCATTTATGAAGATGTTCAACTACCTAATGACTACCCACAAGATGGTGATCCAACTAATGACGATACCGATGGCGATGGTATCGCAAATTATTTAGACAGTGACGATGATAATGATGGTTTACTAACCATAAATGAACATGCCGATGATAACGGAAATCATGAACCTGATGATGCCATAGACACCGATGGTGATGGAATTCCTAACTATTTAGATGATTATGAAAATGCCGCAGATCATGACAATGATCATATTGATGATGATGTCGATATTGATGATGATAATGATGGTATTCCGGATATAGCCGAATATAATGGTATAGACCCTGATACAGATGCCGATAATGACGGTGTTCCTGTTTATATAGACGATGATGATAATGACAATACCCTTGGAGATGCCAATGGACATGTCGAACCTCAATTTGATTTAGATAATGATGGTATTCCTAATCATTTTGATTTAGATACTGACGGCGACGGTTTAT
Source organism: Flavobacteriaceae bacterium (assembly GCA_015494075.1). Classification (GTDB taxonomy): domain Bacteria; phylum Bacteroidota; class Bacteroidia; order Flavobacteriales; family Flavobacteriaceae; genus WGBX01. The sequence goes on along the minus strand of WGBX01000111.1, from coordinate 16,872 downwards.
TTGATTTAGCCGAATCAGGAGCCTCCGGTTATACAGATAGTAATAAAGACGGCCGTGTTGATGATGCCGTAGGTGCTAATGGCTTAGCCGATATTTTAGAAACTACAGCAGATAGTGGTAACATTAATTATAGTATTACAGATACGGATAATGATACATCAAAAGACTTTATGGATTTTGATGATGATAACGATCATGTTTTAACTGCAAATGAGCATCCTGATGATGATGGTAATGGCTATCCTGATGATGCTTTACATACTGATTTTGATGGTATTCCAAATTATTTAGACCGTGATGACGACGGTGACGGTTTGTATACCGATTATGAAGATGTTCAATTACCTAACAATTATCCGCAAAACGGTAATCCTATGGATGATGATACTGACGGTGATGGCATCCCTAATTATCTGGATAATGACGATGATGATGATGGCATTTTAACTATAGATGAACATGCTGATAATAATGGTAATCATGAACCGGAAGACGCCATTGATACTGATGGTGATTTAATTCCGGATTATTTAGATTGTTGCACCTTGCAAAATGACCATGATAATGATGGCATTACAGATGATGTCGATATAGATGATGATAATGATGGTATACCTGACTTATTAGAATATAATGGCCAAAATCCAGATGCTGATACTGACAATGACGGCATACCGGTTTATCTTGATGATAACGATAATGACAATACGATAGGTAATGACAATGGTATCGTAGAACCCGCTTTTGATTCAGATGGTGATGGTATAGCCAATCACTTTGATATTGATTCTGATGGTGATGGATTAGCCGACGCAGCCGAATCAGGCCGGTTAGCTGTACCTGTTGGTTCCGATGTTCAACCGGATGGAATTTTAGAAGGAGATGTAGGCGTCAATGGTTTGGTAGATGACTTAGAAACAGCACCGGATGCCGGCACAATAAATTACACCTTACAAGATACAGATAATGATGGAGTTTACGACTTTTTAGATATAGATGATGAGAATGATCATGTCTTAACAAAAGATGAATATCCTGACTTTAATAATAATCGTTATCCGGACGACGCAATGGACACTGATTTGGATGGTATTCCAAATTATTTAGACCTTGATGATGATGGCGATGGCTTATATACTATTTTTGAAGATGTAGCATTACCCAACAATTATCCGCAAGATGGCGATCCTACCAATGATGATACAGACGGTGACGGTATCCCTAACTATTTAGATGTAGATGATGATGGTGATGGTACATTAACAATAAATGAACACCCCGATGATAATGGCAATCATGAGCCCGAAGACGCTATAGATTCTGATTTAGATGGTATCCCCGATTATTTAGACAACTACGATCATCCAAATGATGCAGATAATGACCATGTTGATGATGATGTAGATATAGATGATGATAATGATGGTATTCCTGATATAGCAGAATATAATGGCATAGATCCTTTAACTGATGCAGATAACGATGGCGTACCGGTTTATTTAGATGACAATGATAATGATAATACTGTTGGAGATAATAACGGTGTGGTCGAATCCACTTTTGATTTAGATAACGACGGTATAGCCAATCATTTTGACTTAGATAGTGATGGTGATGGCATTTTTGATTTAGTCGAATCCGGTGCAACCGGTTATACCGATGCTACTAAAGATGGCCGTGTTGACGATGCTGTCGGTACAAATGGGTTGGCTGACATTTTAGAAAATCCGGTCGATAGTGGAACTATTAACTATACATTACAAGACACTGATAATGACAATACCCCGGACTTTTTAGATATAGACGATGACGACGACCATGTGAATACAATTAATGAAACCCCTGACGTAAATGGTGATCATTATCCGGATGATGCCATGGATACGGATATGGATGGTGTTCCTAATTATTTAGATCGTGATGATGATGGCGACGGCATTTATACTATTTATGAAGACATAGCATTACCCGATAATTATCCACAAGATGGCGATCCTACCAATGATGATACAGACGGCGACGGTATCCCTAATTATTTAGATGTAGATGATGACAATGATGGCATTTTAACTATAAATGAGCATCCTGATGATAATGGAAACCATGAGCCCGAAGATGCCCTGGATACTGACAATGATGGCACCCCCGATTATTTAGATGCAATTGATAATACGCAAGATTTTGATGCAGATGGCATTACTAATGATATCGACTTAGATGATGACAATGATGGCATTCCTGATGTAGATGAATATGCTTCTGGATTAAACCCATTTGCCGATGCAGACAATGATGGCATTCCGGCTTATTTAGATGATGATGATAATGACAACAATGTCGGAAACGACAACAATGCCGTAGAACCTGCATATGATGCCGATGCAGATGGTGCGCCCAATCATATGGATGTGAGTAGTGACTTAGATAATATTTATGATCAGATAGAATCCGGAAGATTAAATTTTCCTGTTGGAACCGATGCTAATAATGACGGTATGCTGGAAGGAAATGTAGGCACCAATGGTTTGATAGACGAATTGGAAACCACACCTGATAGTGGTATTATAAAATACACATTACAAGATACAGATACTGACGGTATTATCGACGCTATTGATAATGATGATGATGGTGACCATGTTTTGAGTAAAGATGAATATCCGGATGTGAATGGTGACCATTTACCAAATGACGCTATGGATACGGACATGGATGGTGTTCCAAACTATTTAGACCGCGATGATGACGGTGATGGCCTTTATACCGATTTTGAAGATGTTGCTTTACCTCATACTTATCCGCAAGATGGTGACCCTACAAATGATGATACAGACGGTGATGGTATCGCAAATTATTTAGATAGTGATGATGATAATGATGGTGTTTTAACTATAAATGAACATCCTGATGATAATGGCAATCATGAACCCGAGGATGCTTTAGATTCAAATCATAATACAATACCCGATTATTTAGATGCTAATGATTTTGATTATGATGGTGTTAATGATTTGGTCGATTTAGATGATGATAATGATGGCATTCCCGACATAGATGAAAGTGGTGGTATTGACCCTCTTACTGATGCCGATGGCGATGGCTATCCCGTTTTTGTTGACGATGATGATAATGATAATAATATCGGAGATGTAAATGGACAAATAGAAGCCGGTTTTGATATTGATGCCGATGGTTTACCTAATCATTTAGATGTAAAATCAGATAATGATGCATTGTTTGATACAGCAGAATCAGGACGTTTATCAGTACCGGCAGGAACAGATGCAAACCTCGATGGAACATTGGAAGGTAATGTTGGTATTAATGGCTTGATGGACGATTTGGAAACAACTCCGGACAGCGGCATACTGCTTTATAACATTTTAGATACCGATGCCGATGGATTAATAAATGCCCTAGATGATGATGATGACGGTGATTTGGTAATAACTAATGATGAACATCCTGATGACAATGCTGATGCATATCCCGATGATGCATTAGATACGGATACCGATACTACGCCGGACTATTTAGATCGTGACGATGATGGTGATGGCTTATATACTGATTATGAAGATGTTGATGAATTTAATAATTATCCCCAAGATGGCAACCCTATGAATGATGATACTGATGGTGACGCTATTCCAAACTATCTTGATAATGATGATGATAATGATACAATCTTAACAATAGATGAACATGCCGATGATAACGGCAATCATGAGCCTGATGATGCCCGTGATATAGATAATGATGGCATTCCTGATTATTTAGACCCTGTCGATGATCGTGCTTTAGAGATATTTACAGCTATTTCACCTAATGGAAATGGTAAAAATGATTTTATGTACATAAAAAATGTCGATAAATATCCGGATAATAAAATGACTATTTTAAACAGATGGCAGACCAAAGTATGGGAAGGTACAAATTATGATAATACCAATGTCAAGTTTGACGGTCATGATTCAGACGGTAATTTATTACCTACAGGTACATACTATTATATCTTTGAAATTAAAATAGATGGTACTACAAAAGTTAAAGCGGGTTACTTATACTTATTAAAATAAAACAATGAAGAATATATATCTAATCTTAATATTAATTGCTTTATGGAGTCCTGAGCAAATTTTAGCTCAAGATTTTCCGTTACACACCCAGTATATGTATAACAAAATGGCTATCAATCCTGCTGTGGTAGGCGTAAAAGGTAAAATGAGTCTTCTCCTAATGCATAGATCTCAATGGGTGAATGTTGACGGAGCACCCATGTCAACAGATTTGGCTTTTGAATATCCATATGAAAAAACTGCCTTGGGAATGGGAATCAATTATGATGTTTTAGGGCCTGTGAGTCAAATTACTGGTAATTTCCAATTTTCTTATAACCTGGAATTATCCTTTACAACTTATTTATCATTAGGAATAAGCGCCGGCATTTATAACCGGACCTTAGACATTAGCAAACTTAATATTCAAGACCCGACAGAAGCTATTTTCAGTAACGATTTAAAAACAACAGATTTTAATGTAGGCATAGGTGCTTTTATGTATTCAGAAATTTGGTACTTTGGCGTTTCTATTCCAAACTTGAACTTACAAAGCGAATATAATAGTTTGCTGGTTTACGATAAACATTTATTGCAAACTTATGTAATGGGAGGGTACAATATCGATTTAAATAGAGATATGACTTTACAACCTTCATTTTTAGTTCGTTATGTGCAAGATTTACCATTATCAGCCGATTTAAGTATAAATTTACAATGGAATGAATCTTTGACAACAGGAATTGCTTATAGATTAAATGCGGCATACTCTTTGCTTGTAGGATTTAATATATCTCGTCAGCTTCATATTGGTTATGCTTTTGACTGGGATCAAAATCCTATTAATAAAGTCAATTATGGATCTCATGAAGTATTTGTACGCTATTTCTTAACAAGAGATGAGAACAGCTTGCGATATCAATCACCGAGGTTCTTTTAATTAAATTTTTTATGAAATTTAAAATAATATATTTCTTCATTTTTTTAAGTAGTCTGACATATTTACAGGCACAGGTTGATGAAGCCGGTGTCAAAAAAGCTGATCAGCTCTATAATGGTTATGAATATCTTAAAGCAAGAGATATTTATCTTAAAGTAGCCAAAAGAGGATATGTTTCAGCTTATTTATATAAAAAATTAGGTGATTCTTATTTCAAAACTGCCGAATACAAAGAAGCGGTAAAATGGTATCAAAAACTTTTTAAACTAGGAGTTGATCCAGAACCTGAATATTATTTTCGATATGCACAATGTCTTAAAGCTAGTGGCCGACGTGATGAAGGAGATAAATATCTTCAAAAATATTATTCCTTAGTTGATGATAAATTTAGAAATAATGCCATAAGGAAAAAGTCATATATATTATATGATAATGACATTCCATTGGAATATAGTAGTTATAAAATAGATAGTTTATCTATCAATACAGAATATTCTGATTTTGCACCGGTCATATTAAAAGACAAATTAATATTTGCTTCAGCCGGCCATCATCCTATCGGATATAAAAAGAAATGGCAAAACGGTCAACCTTACTTTGATTTATACAAAGCAAAAATCAATGCACCAAATGATGTGTCAGATGTAAGACCACTATCAGGAGATATTAATACTGAATATCACGAATCATCAGCTACTTTTACACCTGATGGTAAAACTATGTATTTTTCTCGTAATAGTTTTAAAGCCGGCGAAGAAGGCTCTAATTTAAGTAAACTTAAAATATACAGAGCAGAAAAAATAAATGGTGAATGGAAAACAGTAGAGGAGTTGCCTTTTAACAGTGAAAACTTTACTTATACACACCCTGCTTTAAGTCCGGATGGAAAACGCCTGTATTTTTCATCGGATATGCCGGGAAGCTTTGGTAGTTCTGATATTTGGTATGTCGAAATTTACGATGATAATTCATATAGTTATCCGCAAAATTTAGGACCCAAAGTAAATACAACAGAACGAGAAAACTTTCCATATATAAGCAAGGATAATAAATTATATTTTGCATCTGATGGTCAATTGGGTTATGGAGGTTTAGATATTTTTGTTGCTGATATTGATAAGAATGGAATGATCGGTGATATTTTAAATTTAGGAAAGCCGATTAATTCTCCGCAAGATGATTTTTCTTTTACCATAGACACGCAACACCATTATGGTTATTTCGCTTCAAGCAGAAATAATGCAGAAATGCGAGACAATATTTATGTATTTTATAAGTCAAATGAAATTAAAAAAGGCGATGCCAAGGACTTATTTTCTAAGATGAAAGATTCTATTAAGATTGCCATACCAAAACAAGAATCTATTGTAAAAGGTAAAGATCTAGGAAAAATTCTAGATTTAAAACCTATTTATTTTGAATATGGTCATTATGATATCGGCCCCAGAGCTGCCATAGAATTAGAAAAAGTCATAGCTGTATTACGCAAATATCCTGATATTAAATTAGAAATTCGCTCTCATACGGATTCACGCAGTAGTGCCGCTTTTAATATGAAATTGTCAGAAAAAAGAGCGCAAGCTACACGCAAATATATTTTAGATAGCGGTATAGACCCCAGTCGTATTAAAGCCAAGGGATATGGCGAGACACAATTAGTTAATCGTTGTAAGGACGGCGTTAAATGTACAGAAATGGAACATCGTCAAAACCGTCGTTCAGAATTCATAATTATACAAGATGAAAAAAAGAAAGCTAATTAAGCTTTAATTAAACCAAACCTTAAAAGTAGCCAGAAAACCGGTAAACCTTCAATCCAAAAAGTCGTGTAGAAAAAACTATTTTTAATTCCCGATTTAAGACACATAAAACCTGATATTACGATAATCAATTCGTTTATCAAGAATATTGAGTTCTTAAACAAAGCATAATTTAAAAAACTTAAAACCAGAAATAAAATTAAATATATATATTTTAATTTTGGATAATATAATTGAGGAATTGTTTTTATATTTTTTTGATCTATATATATGTCCCTTTGGTCAAAAGCCAAGGTAAGCAACATCACATAAAAAAATATAAACAAAGCTTTTAACAAACTCTCATATGTAAAATCTAAATTTACGGGAATCACAATAATAATACCTGTCCATACAAAAGCCACAATTAAAATTTTAATCAATCCAAAATCTCTGAGCTTTGGTATTTGTTGATATTCAAAATTATACAACCCCGTAATTAAAACTAAGGGGACCAAAAGTATTTGCGCATTGATATTGACACGGCTATAAAAAACAAAACTTAATAATGCGGAAATAAATAAAATGCTAAATAATACGTTTTTGTGCCGTATAAAAAATTTTTTAATAAAAAAACGGTTATCTTTAAAACTTAACAAACGGATAGAACTGTAAGAAAATACAGTTGAAAAATATAAAAGAAACAAATAATCATAGTTTACACTATCGTTGAACAACAAGTAAAGAGCAACGACTGAAAAAGCTACATGAAAATTGAATAATATATAGCTATAAAAAATTTTTTTAGATAACTCTTTCAAATATATTACTTTTAGGCTCACAAATTTAGTTTATTTTTTAATGAAATGGTATCCAAACATTGCCACAGCTATCATAGCTGCCTTAGACGAAATTTTTAACCAACAAAAACAAGGTGATAAAGTTATAAACCTGTTACTTAAAAAACAAAAAAAATGGGGAAGTAAAGACCGTAAATTTGTAGCTAAAGTTTTATATGATATTATTCGTTGGAAACGCTATTATGAATATCTTTCCAATGAAAAAATTACTACTTTAAACGGCAAATGGCAAATTTTAGCTGTGTGGTCTATCTTAAATGACATCAGTTTACCGGATTGGCCACAATTTAAAACTGTCAGCAAGAAGGATATTAATTATAGAAAAACTATTTTAAAGGATGAAAAAATAAAGCAGTCAGTTCCTGATTGGTTATTTGAAACAGGCCTAAAAGAGCTAGGTGATATTTGGGTCAAAGAGTTAATAGCTTTGAATCAAGAAGCACATGTAGTTTTGAGAGTAAACAGCTTAAAAACTACGCCAAAAAAATTACAAGCTATACTTTTAAAAGAAGGAGTTCAAACTTATAAATTACCAGACTATCCTTCTGCTTTATTTCTTAAAAAACATCAAAAATTGACCCATTTAAAGTCTTTTCAAAAAGGTTTTTTTGAAATACAAGATGCGTCCTCTCAATTAGTAGCACCTTTTACGGGTGTTAAGCCCGGCGATACTGTCATTGATGCTTGTGCCGGCGCTGGTGGCAAAACTTTACATTTAGCTGCATTAATGAAGAATAAAGGCATTTTGAAAGCATATGATATTTTTCCATCGAAAATAAAGGAACTTAAAAAAAGAGCGCGACGCAATGGCGTCAAAAATATAGTTGAAAGCGGCATTATTGATCAAAATATTATAGAAAATAATAAAGGAACAGCAGATATTTTGCTAATTGATGCGCCTTGTAGTAGCTTAGGGACATTAAAACGCAAACCTGATTTAAAATGGAAATTAAATCCAGAAAAATTGATAAAGATAATTGTAAATCAATTAGATATATTAGAAAAATATACCGAAATGTTACGTGCAGGAGGCTTCTTAATTTACGCTACATGCTCAATATTGCCAAGTGAAAACACAGAAACCATAAATAATTTTCTTAAAAAACATAAAAACTTTACATTTGTAGAGCAAAAAATTATAATGCCATCTAATTCCGAAGGAGACGGGTTTTACATGGCCAAACTCAAAAAACAAACATTATGAACAAAAAAATAACTTTTTTATTATTATGGATCACCAGTCTGATTTTTGGACAAATTCCTGCTGGATATTATGATGATGCTGACGGATTGAGCGGTTATCAACTTAAAAGTGCCTTAAAGAGCATTATTACTAATGGGCATGTTACACATACTTATGACGAGTTATATACAGCTTATGAAACAACAGACTCCGATTATTATTATGAGAATGATGGTACCGTGTTAGATATGTATTCCGAAAATCCTGATGGTCAGGATCCATATAATTATTATCATAATCAAAATACATGCGGAACATATTCTTCGGAAGGTGACTGTTATAACCGAGAGCATTTAATGCCACAAAGTATTTTTGATTCGGCACTCCCCATGAAAAGCGATGCGCATTTTGTAGTTCCCTCAGATGGGAAAGTTAATAACATGCGCAGTAATTACCCTTTTGGAGAGATTTCTGATCCAACCTGGACTTCTTTAAACGGTTCAAAAGTAGGTTACAATACTACAGCGGGCTATTCAGGAAAAGTTTTTGAACCTATTGATGAATTTAAGGGCGATATTGCACGGATGTTATTTTATGTAGCAACACGTTATGAAGATGAGATTCCCGGTTGGGGTGCCTCAGATATGCTCGATGGTAGCGGTGACCAAGTTTTTACCGATTGGTTTTTACAAGTTTTATTAAAATGGGCAGCTCAAGACCCTGTGAGCCAAAGAGAAATTGACCGTAATAATGCTGTATATGATTATCAAGGTAACCGCAACCCTTTTATTGACCATCCCGAATGGGTAAATGCTATATGGAACAGAGATCCTGACACAACAGCACCGACAGTACCAAGCAACTTAAGTGTTGAATCGGTTAATGATACATCAATCAATATTGTATGGGATGCCTCAACAGATGATACCGGTGTAGATAAATATGAAATTTATGTAGATGGTACTTTAAATGGAGATACAACAGCAACTGATTTTACTATTATTAATTTATCACCCGAAACATCTTACACAATTTGCGTTGTCGCAGTTGATGCTGCAGGTAATGCATCAGCTTGCAGTAATAATGTTACAGCTACAACCACACAAGCAATAGTGTATATATTGAATGAAAACTTTGACGATTGCCCCACAATGGAATTTACCCCCATAAATGAAGCCAGCGATAAAGATTGGACTTGTATGAGCCAATATGGCGAAGATAACTCTCCTTCCATTCAAATTAACGGTTATCAAGAAGATGTTAACAGTAAAGATTGGTTAGTAACCAATCAGCCTATAAATATGGATAATTATTTTAATGAAAAATTATCTGTATTTTTCAGTTATACTTATGGTACTACACCTTTAGAACTATTATATTCTTATGATTATGATGGCAATGGTACGCCATGGCAGTTTACTTGGACAGCTGTGCCAAATGTAGATATACCGGTTCCTGCTGGTGAAACAAGTGCCGTAACTTATCAATTAACCGATGCTGATTTAAGCACATTAAATGGTACGGTATATTTTGCCTTTAAATATTATTCTAACGGCAGTCCTACACGTTGGACTGTTGATAGTTTTAAATTGGCAGGTGACACTACTACAAGTATCGATACATATGTTTCCAATCAAATAAAATTATTTCCTAATCCGGTAGATAAAGGTCAGTTAATCCAAATTAATCTAAATAAATTGACATTGAATAGTATAGATGTTATAGATATGACTGGTAAACAGATTCTTCATTTAACAGAAAAAGAGCATTTAGTCATTGATACAACGCCTTTAAAATCCGGTTTGTATTTTGTCAAAATAAATACCACGCAAGGTCAAGCTACTAAAAAATTACTGATCAAATAATACAAAATACTTTCATTTTAAAAAGCACTTGTTTTAGCAAGTGCTTTTTTTTGTAAACACATAGATTATATTGAGAATCTCGTACAACTGATAAATTACCAATCCAATGTTAAATAATTTAAAACTTCATAATTAGAATGTAAAATGCTATGTTCAATTTTATTAACTCGCTTTTTTTTACTATTTTGCTAAGCCAAAACCAAAATAATATACTATGACTCCTAAAAGACTTTTTGATTTTTTAGAATACCAAAATCATAATTATCCTCGTGAAGATGCTTTAGTTACAAAAGAAAACGGCACATGGGTGAAGACATCTACCAAAGAATTTTTGACCCAAGTAAACCAATTTAGTCGAGGACTTTTAAAATTAGGTATTCAACCCAATGACAAAATAGCCTTAATTTCCCATAATAATCAGACGAAATGGAATATTTCTGATATGGGAATATTACAAGTCGGTGCACAAGATGTCCCTGTTTATCCGACTATATCAAAAGAAGATTATGAATATATTTTTAACCATGCCGGTGTAAAATATATCATTGTTTCCAACCAGGAAATATATGATAAAGTTCAAAGTATTCGTGGAAATATACCGACATTAAAAGAAGTTTTCACCTTTGATAAAATTGAAGGTGCACGCCACTGGCAAGAAATTATTGACTTAGGAATCAATGCTGATAATCAGGCAGAATTAGAAGCCCGAAAAGCTGCTGTTAAAGAAGATGACCTAGCAACTATTATTTATACTTCCGGAACTACCGGGCGCCCTAAAGGGGTTATGTTAACCCATAAAAATATTGTATCAACTGATATTTCTGCATCAAAAAGAGTTCCGGATTTACCGCAAGGTGGCCGGACTATTAGTTTTTTGCCGGCTTGTCATATTTTTGAACGTATGATACAATATTTATATATTTATCGTGGATTTGGTATATATTTTGCCGAGTCTATTGAAGCCATCGGTGACAATATTCGTGAAGTAAAACCACATATGTTTACAGCCGTTCCACGTCTAATAGAAAAAGTATTTGATAAAATTGTAGCCAAAGGACAAGAACTGACAGGTATAAAAAAAGCATTATTTTTCTGGGCTGTAAAAGTCGGAGAAAAATTTGATTTTACTACAGAACATAAATTTCCTTATAATATAAAACTAAAAATAGCCCGCAAACTAATTTTCAGCAAATGGCGTGAAGCCTTAGGAGGAGACCTTTTATATATAGTTTCCGGCAGCGCTGCTTTACAACCTCGCTTACAACGTATTTTTGATGCGGCTACATTACCAATATTAGAAGGTTATGGCTTAACAGAAACTGCCGGTGTAGTTTCGGTAAATTCTCCAAAAGATTTATGGAAAATAGGTACAGTTGGGCGACCTATCGACATTGTAGAGGTTAAAATAGCCGAAGATGGTGAAATTTTAGCCAAAGGACCAAATATTATGGTTGGCTATTATAAAGATCCGGAAAAAACAGCAGAAGTTTTTACCGATGGCTATTTTCACACCGGTGATATTGGCGAATTAGATGAAGATGGTGTTTTAAAAATAACAGATCGTAAAAAAGAGATGTTCAAAACTTCCGGAGGCAAATATGTAGCTCCTCAATTAATTGAGAATACCATGAAACAATCGCCTTTTATCGAACAAATTATGGTTGTAGGAGAAGGCCAAAAACTAGTAGCAGCGCTAATTCAACCGGCTTTTGCATTCATAAAAGAGTGGGGTAAAAGACACAATATCGAAGTAGGAGAGACCTTCAAAGAAATTGCTGAAAATCCAAAAGTAAAAGAAAGAATTATGCTTGAAATAGAAAAATACAATCGTGGTTTTGGTAAGTGGGAAAAAATTAAAATTATTGAATTAACCCCTGAAGAATGGTCTATTGAAGCAGGACACTTAACACCTACTTTAAAATTAAAACGGCGTATTATTAAAGATATCTATAAAGATTTATATAATCGGATCTATGATAATGTTTAAACAGTCAGATAATTTAATCAAACTTCCTGCCTCCGGGCGGGAAGTTTTTTATTGAAGCCCTTATTTTTCTATTCTTTTACAAGCAATTTTCTTTATAAGTATGTTAATAACTTATCAAACTTTAACATGATTAATAAGTGGTTTTATGTAATTTTGTATTTAAGAAATATATGAACTATGCCGGAAGATTACCGAAACCATGATTTGCTTTTGCGATTTGAAAAAATGCTTCAAACCAATGAGGCTGTATTTTTTGATTTAGATGAATTTTTAGATATCATTGACGAATATATTAGCTTGGGAAATTTTAATATGGCACAAAAAGCTATTTTTATTGGCTTACAGCAATATCAAGAAAACATAGATATATTACTTTATCAAGCTGAATTATATTCACTTAATAATCATTTAGATAAAGCAGAAGCACTCTTAGAAGATTTGCGAAAATTTGAGCCCGATCGATTGGAAATACCTATGCTCGAAGCTGAATTGTATTCCAGAAAACATTTACATCGCAAAGCCATTCAAGCCCTAAACAAAGCTTTGAAAATACCCGAAGCCGACAAATCCGAAATTTATGAATTAATGACAGTTGAATATTTGTATTTGGAAGATTATAAAGCGGCATTAGAAACGTCTCTCTTTGCTTTAAAATATGACCCTAACAGTTCAACGGCATTATATAATGCCATTACTTGTTTTGATTTGTTAGATCAGCCTGATAAAGCTATAGATTTTTTAGAATTACATGTTGCAGAAAATCCTTTTAGTGAAGTAGGTTGGAGTCTATTAGGTAAAAAATATATAGATCGAAAAGATTATCAAAAAGCTTTAGAAGCCTTAGATTATGCCATTGCAATTGATGATAAATTCTTAGGGGCTTATTATGACAAAGCTTATGCTTATACTAAAATGAATGAATTTGATAAGGCTTTGCAGTTTTATTATTTAACCTTACGAATAGCCGATCCCACAGCTTTTACTTATTATCATATTGCACGTATTTATGAAAAAATGCAAGACTATGGAGAAGCTATTGAAAATTATCTGAATGCGATACACGAAGACCCCGGACACTATAAATCTTGGATAAAATTGGTTCAGATTAAGATTTTTTTAAAAGACTTGAATGGTGCTTTAGATCTGAACAAACAAGCCCTTGAAATTGTAAATAATCAAGAATTATACGAACTATTAGGCAAAATATATCTTTTAAAAAACGAAATTGATCCGGCTATTGCCGCACTAGAGATGAGTCTGAAATTAGGCGACTTAAAATTGCCGGTTATTTTAGAACTTGCAGATTTATATAAGCAAAAACACGATTTGGAAAAATTTCGTCAATTGCTGTTAGAGGCCAAAAAACAATTTCCAGATTCAAAAGAAATACAAAAAAGAATGTTGGGACAATAATATATATTTATGGCAGATAAAAAATTTGATTTTTCATTATTTTTCAAAGGAATGGCTATGGGGGCCGCTAATGTTATACCGGGTGTATCAGGTGGTACAATTGCATTAATAACAGGGATTTATGAACGACTTATAGATGCTATTAAATCTTTTGACGCTAAGGCATTTAAGCTTTTGTGGGACAGACAATGGCGAGAATTTGCTAAATATACCGATCTAAATTTTTTACTACCGATAATTTTAGGATTAATAACAGCAATTTTATCTTTAGCCAAACTTTTTGCTTTTTTATTTGCACAATATCCGGTTTTTATCTGGGCATATTTTTTCGGATTGGTATTAGCCTCGGTTTACTATGTCGGTAAAACCATAGACCAATGGAAATGGTCTACCTATCTGGCTTTTTTATTGGGTGTTATTATTGCTGTATTCATTACTGTTTTACATCCGGCGGTTGAAAACGCTCAACCATGGTATTTATTTTTAAATGGAATTATTGCCATCATTAGTATGATTTTACCAGGTTTGTCCGGTTCATTTGTACTTATTTTATTAGGAAATTATCAATTGGTTGCTATTGATGCTGTAAATCATTTTAACCTTAAAATTTTAATTCCCTTTGCATTAGGCGCCGCAATTGGATTAGTAGTTTTTTCTCATATTTTATCTTGGTTATTTAAGCGTTTTCGTAATCAGACAATTGCCTTACTTACCGGTTTTATATTAGGCTCTTTGAGTATTTTATGGCCTTGGAAAAAGCCGGTATATTTAATTCGTGACCATCAAATAGTTTATAAACATGGAAAACCCTTGGTAGCTTATTATGACAAATTTTTACCCACACAAATTAACAGTACTTTTATATGGGCGCTTCTTTTTATTTTACTAGGTATTGTTAGCATAATTTGGATTGAAAAAGCTTCACAAAAAAAATAAGCCTGTTATGAAAAAGTATAAATTAGGCTTGATTGGCTATCCGCTTTCTCATTCATTTTCAAAAAAATATTTTAATGATAAATTTTTACAAGAAAAATTAACAGCTTTTTCATATCATAATTTTGAATTAAAAAAAATTTCAGAATTTTCCACTATTTTAACGCAAGAACCGGAATTAATTGGTTTAAACGTTACCATTCCTTATAAAGAAGCCATTTTAAACTATGTGCATGAGTTTTCTGATAATGTAAAAGCCATAGGTGCAGCTAATACTTTGGTGTTACATAAAAATGGACGAATAAAAGCTTATAATACTGATGTTTATGGATTTAAAGAAAGTTTAATACCCTTACTAAAGCCCTATCATAAAAAGGCATTAGTGTTGGGATCCGGCGGTGCATCCAAAGCTGTTGTTTATGGTCTAAATCAATTGGGAATAACTGCAACAATAGTTTCTCGCACGCCCAAAAATGCACAACAAATAACATATGAACAAATTGATGAAAATACGATGAAAACCCATTTAGTTGTTATTAATACAACGCCCTTAGGAATGATGCCACTAATAAGTTTGTCGCCGTCAATTCCTTATCATTTTGTTACCAACAAACATTTATTTTACGATTTGATTTACAATCCTTCTCAAACAAGTTTTTTAAAGCAAGCATCACAAAATGGAGCTTCTGTTTGTAATGGATTGAATATGTTATATTTACAAGCAGAGAAGGCTTGGAAAATATGGTTGGAAAATAGCGACTTATAATTCAAAAAAAATTGTTAAATTTCGCTTCAAAATATTAATTGGTAAATTTACTATTATGGTAGAAGATAGAAACGAAAACCTGCAGGCAGCAGATGGAATGAACGGCACATCCGAAGAACCTCAAAATTCCAATCAGAATAAAGATTCTGGTAACATGAAATCACACTCCGAAACTACGACTCAATCCAATGAACAATTGGAAGAAGAAGCTCATAAACTTCTAGAGGAAAAATCAGTAGATCAAGTTGTAGATGAAATTGAGCAAAATGTAGCTTCAGAATCTGAAGAGCATAAAGAAGAACTATCGGATATTAAACATGAAGATGATAAACATATTCCATTATTATCATATAAAGATTTTGAACTGCAAGGACTCATTAATGAGGCTAAACAATTGTTGGATGTTCATCCGGTTCAAAAATTAAAAAAGCATTTCGAAGAAATCAAAAATGCTTTTGATGATAAAGTTGCAACTTTAACCGAACAACGAAAAGCTGCAAATCCGGAATTAGAAGAAATAGATTTAGACTTGCCGGAAATAAACGAGTTTCGTTATGTATGGAAAGATTATAAACAAAAACTCAATACTTATCGAAAAGAAATTCAAGATAAATTAGAGGCGAACCTCAACAAACGTCAAGACCTGATTGAAGAACTTAAAAAAATAATTGATTCAACTGAATATACGTTTGAGGAACGTATAAAACATTTTAAAGAAATTCAGAAACAATGGCGTAATGCCGGCAGTATTCCGCGCACTAAATATACCGATATTTGGCAAACTTTTAAACATCACGAAGAACGATTTTATGACTTGCTGGATTTAGACCGTGATTATCGGGATAAAGTTTTTCAAGAAAATTTAAAAGAAAAACAATCTATCATTGACCGTGCCAAAGAACTTTTGAAAGAAGACGATATTCATCAAATTTTTAAAGAATTACAAACCTTACATAAAAAATGGAAAGAAGAAACAGGGCCGGTTGCAAGAGAATATCGTGAAAAAGTTTGGGAAGAATTTAAAGAAGTTACGAAACAAATACATGATAAAAGAAGAGATTTTTATAAAAAATTAAAAGAACAATTCAGCCAAAATTTAGACAAAAAAAGAGATATTATTGCCAAATT
>WGBX01000110.1 GCA_015494075.1 Flavobacteriaceae bacterium | reverse complement strand
GAATGAAATCATTGAAGGGTCTTATATTCACAATTTAATGATACCTGTTACTTTAAGCATTCCCTTAAACTGATAAATACTTATAATTTAAATGGAAGAAGCTAGAAATGTTTTACAAAAATATGTACCTGAAAATGCTCTTGAAAAAATACTTCATATCCTATTTAAATACAAGGAATTACACCTTAAAATAACCCAACCTCGTAAAACCAAATTGGGCGATTATAGACAGTTGAATGCCTACAAACATCAAATTAGCATAAATAATAACCTAAATAAATATCAGTTTTTACTAACACTTCTACATGAAATTGCACATTTTTTGAGTTATAAAAAATATGGTTATAAAATAAAACCACATGGACAAGAATGGAAACAAATCTATAAAGATTTACTGTTACCATTTATTAAAACAAACATTTTTCCCGAGGAGCTTATTCCCGATTTGATAAAATACGCACAAAATCCCAAAGCCAGTACAGCAGGAGACGGTCAATTGTATTTAAAATTATCACAATATAACAAGCCGAGAAAACAAAAAATAAAATATATTTTTGAATTGAAAAAAAATGATTTTTTTGCTTTACCCAATGGCGTAACTTACCAACTACTCGAAAAAAGAAGAACACGTTATAAATGTCGGCGTTTGTCCAATCAAAAACTATACTTGATTCATCAAAATGCCGAAGTATTACTTATAAATATTGAAAGTCTATGAATAAAATTTTGAGTTGGAGCAGCGGAAAAGATGCTGCTTATACCCTACACCAATTGGCATTAAATAACAATAAACCGGATCTTTTACTAACAACAGTCAATCAAGATTTTAAGCGTGTATCAATGCATGGTTTACGTATCAACTTATTAGAAGAACAAGCAAAACAACTAAAAATACCCCTCCATCAAATTCCACTTTCAAAAAATGTGGATATGGCAACCTACAATCAAATAATGACCAAACATTTAACAAAGCTTAAAGATAAAGGCTTTAATACCGTCATGTTTGGTGATATCTTTTTAGAAGATCTTAAAAATTACCGGATAAAACAAATGTCATTGATAAATATGAAAGCTGACTTTCCTATTTGGGGAAATAACACACGACAATTAGCACAAAAAATAATAGATAGTGGCATAAAAGCATTGGTAATAAGTACCAATGCCAAATATTTGGACCAAACATTTGTGGGAAGACCTTTTGATCACGACTTTTTAAATGACTTGCCAAAAGAAGTCGACTGGTGCGGTGAAAATGGTGAATTTCATACATTTGTATATGATACTCCTGAGTTTCATAAGCCTATCGATTTTAATTTAGGTGAAAAAACTTTTAAAGAATATAAACCATGCACGAAGAAAGATCGTCATAATTATCACAAAAATGTTAAAGATACGAGCTGGGATACAGGTTTTTGGTATATAGATGTTTGCATTAAATAAATTTTTTATATTTTTACATTTTGTAATTCGAAATACATCCAAATTTTAAAACTATGAAATATATTATAGGTACGTTTGTCGTTGCAAGTATGTTATTATTAAACAGCTGCTCTCCTAAATCTAGTCAACCTTGCCCAAGAGTGGTTGATCATAACCTTCATACACCGGTTCAAACTACACTAATATCTGCTGATATTAAAAAAGCCTAGACGTAACTTGCTTACCGTTTATATAAAAAGCTAAGTTGTTTAAATTAACTTAGCTTTTAAGTTATGTAATAATTATTCATAACTTTATAAAAATGCTCACTAAATATAAAATACGCAATCATCCAAATTATTGGTTGACATTATTTTCATTCAATATGTTATAAAATATTCTTATCTGTTTTTCTCTTTAAATTTTTTAAAGTAAAATTAATTAAGCGTATTTTTATAAATGAATTTACCACTATGATGTTCATAATTCTGAAATCGATATAAATCATGAATTAACTTTATATGTTAAACATTTTAAATGCTTCTAATTAAAGTATTATTGATTTTTTGTAAATTGTTGGTCAAAATAGCAAAGTAATTATAATACAAGATTTTAATTTGTATTGCTTTTACTTAAAAATTATTTTATTATATGAAGCGTCACGACTTTTTTTCGATTGCTGTCACAAACGAACAAGAAAAATTAGCTCAAAAGTTGGTTGAATATTCATTAAAACATCATCCTATCCCTAATATTTGGGATACTCAAAAGAAAAATAAAACGGCTGAATTGCGATTAACAGGAACTTTAGGAGAAATAATTTTTGCAGATGTATATCAGCTCCCAAGGCCGACCCGTTCATTTGGAGCACTCGATGGTCAAGACTTTGGTAAAGACTTTACTTATAATCATGGTAATGAAATAATGATAATCGATGTTAAAACCATGAGAAGAAAAAACAATAAATTTTATAAAAATTATGTCTTAAACATACCTGCTAGAAATCTAAGACGAAAGGATAGCTTAACGGACTATTATTATTGTATCAGTTTGCACAAAACACCTGAAAAAACTATTGCTTCATTGATTGGTTACATTAGCAAACAAGAAATTTTAAAAGGCCACAAAGGAATATTATACCATAAAAACACTTGGCGTACTAGAAGAGATCATACCGGTTTCAAATTTTTTGAAGACACTTATGAAATAAAATTTGAAGATTTACATATGCCTATTTTGACTAAAAACATTGAAAACCTCTTAGGATTCAAAAAAATGCATTTACTTTAAAATGGGATCATTAACAAAACAATACAGCCATAAAAAACTGACCGGAAAAATTTACACACCGGATTTTATTGTAGAAAAAATTTTGGATGAAATTGGCTACAATAAAACTGAAAATATTGTAGGCAAACGCATATTGGATCCATCATGTGGCGATGGCAGATTTATTTTAAAAATTGCAGAACGTATCATCGAGTTTGTTCCATCCGAACTTTTAAAAGAGAGCTTGGAAAATATTTATGGTTGGGATATTGATAAGCAAGCAATAGACCTGACCATTGAAAAACTAAACCGGCTAGTTCAACCGTATCAATTAAAAATTAATTGGCAAATAACAGTCCAAGATGCTTTAAAAGTTCCATATGAAACAGCATTCAAGGACATAAAATTTGACTATATTGTTGGCAATCCGCCATATATACGTATCCAACATTTAGAACCCGAAAACCGAGTTTTTATTCAAAAAAATTATAACTTTTGCAAGTCCGGTTCAACAGATATTTATATTGCTTTTTACGAGCTTGCCATCCGTTTATTAAAATCAAATGGCAGCGTGGGCCTGATAACACCCAATACATTTTTCACTACCGAAACGGCACTTCCATTAAGACAATTTTTTGTTAAACATCAAAATATATTAAAAATAACAAATTACGGTTCAATACAAGTATTTGATAAAGCCAGTACTTATAGTGCTATTGTTATGTTTGACAAAAAAAAACGAAAATATTTTTCTTATCAAAAAGCTGAAAGTTTAAATAGTTTTAAACAAACCTTAATAAAATTCGAGGCACTAAAAGATAAGCAATTTTGGGCCCTCTCCATTAAAAAACAGCCTAACTTTAAAGGGAAAAAATTGGGAGAAATTGCAAAAATTCATGTCGGAATAACGACTTTGGCAGATAAAATTTACATCATGCCTCAAGTGTCAACTGATGGCAAATTTATGTATTTACAATCAAAATATTCGGGTATTGTCAGCTTAGAAAAAGACATATTGAAGCCCATTATTAAAGTGTCTAAATTAAAAAACGGTAATCAACCTCCTACTGAATATATTATTTTTCCTTATCAAAAAAATAAAGGTAAATACCAAATTATACCTGAAAAAGATTTAAAAGAAAAATATCCATTGACATACCAATATTTATTAGCGCATAAAACATACTTGGATAAAAGGGATAATGGAAAGCCAAACAAAGTTGCTTGGTATGCTTTTGGACGTAGTCAAGGTTTAAACACAAGTTTTGGTCCCAAAATATTATTTTCACCTATGAATAAAAAACCAAACTTTATATTTTCACCATTTAAAGATACAAGTTTTTATTCCGGTTATTGTATCAAATATAATGGAGATCAACAAGCCTTATTACAACAATTAAATTCAAGAAAAATGGCTGATTATATTGAAATTTCGGCAAGAGATCTTAGAAATGGTTGGAAGGCTTACAATAAAAAAATTGTTCAAGAATTTAGAATTGAAGATTTAGAATAAAAAAGATGGACTATCCAGCCCATCTTTTTTAACATAAAATAACTGCGAAAGCAAATATATTTTTATCCACAACCTCCTGTTACTTCTTTTTTCTTGTGTTTGACAATAGGCTTAGTGTTAGCGGCAGCCTTTTTAGGCGTTTTAACAGCTACAATTTTATTATTAGTGCGTTTTTTTCCTTCAACTACGGGATAATCATTAATTACATTATTAATATCACCCATCCATCCCTTTTGTTTCCATAAATTATACATAAAACCACCGGCACCAAACATTAAGCTATGAGCTTTGTAACCCAGCATATCTAAATATGCCGTAACATTGCCACTTGTATGTCCTGTTTTGCAATATACAACAACCGGTTTATCAGCAGGCACTTCTGTTAAACGTGTATCTAAACTTAAATCTTTACGAGGCGTATATTGAACAGAACCCTTTACATGAGCCGCATAATATTTTGGTTTAGGAATATAAAATATACTATAATAAGCATTTATATCCTTTTTAAGGGCCGGAAAATACTCGTCATCTTTTAATAAAAATTCAGGTCGTGATTGTTTTAATAATTTATGTGCTTGTTCACTAATTAAAATAGATGGTAATTTAATTGGCATTTTTGGCAACTTGGCTAAATCAATACCTTTATGAATAGGCGCTTCTTCATTATGTTCTGTAATGGCTTCTGCTTTGTCTGTACCTTTAACAATCATTTCCGGATAACGATTACCAAAACCTTTTTTCAAAATATCTGAAAAACGACTATTCCAACCAGCCATACCATATAGCATTACATAAGTATTATCAAAGCCTGCATAACGAGTAATACCGGTGACATAAGAAGCCATTTGTCCGGAATAGCAAATAATAACAACTTTTGGATAAGCTGCTGCTTTTTTAGTTTTAACCAAAAAATCTAGAATTTTATCTTTAGGTACGTTATAAGCACCGTTGATATGGCCGGCTTCATAGGCTTCAACACTTCTGATGTCTATTAACAACCAATCTTTGCCATTATTTAACACATCATCTGCTGAAATTATCGGAGGAAATTGTTGGGTATTGATAAAATTACCATGCTCATAATAAATTTCAGCCAGCGTTTTGGGTTGTGCTGTACGTAAAAGATTTTCAAAATTAACGTCCTTTTTACCCACAGGATCCCCGGAATATATGTCAGATTCATTCTTGCAAGCTATTAGACTGCTTAAAATGAACCCTAAAAGAATCAGTTTTTTCATTGGTATGTTTTTTATTGTTTTGAATATATAGTTATTTGGTTATTTATTATAAAATCCAATCTTGCTTTATGATCAAATAATTTTCCATTTTTTTATACTTCTTCATCAGCCTTTTAGTGTTTTGCTTAAGCTGAAACTCAATTATATGAAAAATAGACACAGGCAAATCATGAATTTCAACTAATATTAACCACAACCACCGGTTACTTCTTTTTTCTTATGCTTTACAATTGGTTTGCCGGTAGCAGCAGGTTTTGTTTTGGCTACTTGTGCTGATGCTCCTGCACTACTACGCAATTCGTTTATAAATTGTTGATAGTCAACCAGTGGAACTTCGTCATCATATAAACCGCTATAAACACCGTAATTATCTAATATTTTATTATTTATATAATCAAAACCTCCTAATACAACATTGAAATGACCTTTCTTAAAATGACCGGCCATCAATGCCATTAATCGCGGAGTTGAAGCATCGTCACCATAAAGCATCAGAACATCATCCTTATTTAACGTTGAAAAATATCTTGGATTAAAGAAATTTTTCATTGGGACATTAATGGCACCGGGCAGATGGCTGATAGCATATTCATGAGGGGTTCTAATATCAACAAATTGTACGCCTTTTAATCCCTTACTATATAATAAATCTACCAATTGATCATTAGTAATAACATTGGCTTTACAATTTTGTACCGTTTCATTTGCATTAATACCTTTTTGATTATTACAGGCACTAAGCAATAATAAACCGGTGAGTAATATAAATATATTTTTCATCTTAATAATTTTTAAATAAATATTTTATTTTCCATTCTTACACTTATCCGCAACCTCCGGTTACTTCTTTTTTCTTATGCTTTACAATTGGTTTACCGGTAGCTGCTGGTTTGGTTTTTTTTGTGGCAGCACCTGTAACTGGTGTAGCGCCTGTGAAATAAATTTGTGCGCCCTTTCTAAATAAATATTGTTTTTCTAATTGGGCGGTCAGAATTTCATCAACAGGTTTTTGCGGATTTAAAATTGTGCGATACCATTCATTTAAGCCGCCTTTCATTACTTTATTGGCCTTATAATCATAACTACGCAAGCGCAACCATGCTTGATCAGCCAAACTACTTCCATTAGAAAACAAAACTGTCGTATAAACATCCTGATCAAAATAATCTTTATTCGCTTCATCCATAATTTTATCCATCGGGATGTTAATGGCGCCATCTAAAGTATACTTTTTGTATTCTTTTGGACTGCGAACGTCTATTAATAATAAACTAGGATCATTTTCCATAATCATTTTAGCTACTTCATCTGTAGTAATATATCGTCCTTGTTTATTTACTTCATGTAACAATTGTTTAGGTCCAATAATATGTCTTAAAGGTTTAATATCGGGTAAAAAAATAGATATGATACTACCTATTAACATTAGACCTATTATGATAACTTCTCTTCTTTTCATTTTTTTATGATTTGGTTATTTATTTTTTCCGAAAATTATCGGAATTAACTTGATAATATGATGCTATATTAAAACCCGGTAACAAACTTAAATTCCCAGATCATCAATATCACTTTTATCCATCTTTCTTTTCCAAATGTCTTGCCATTTTTGAAATATAATGAATGTCACAATTGTTATAATTGTCAACAAAAAGATAAACAGCCCTTCTTTAATACCCATCCATTGTGCAATATCAACTTTACCCATATTTCCGGATTTTCTCAAAGTTTCCCAAGCAGTTTGATATGTAAAAATAAAGCCGAAAATACCTAACAAAACGCCGGTTATAAATGCTATTGCATCCACTTTTCCTGTTGCGGCAGCTGATAAACTAGTCCCCGGACAAAAACCACCTATTACAAATCCTAACCCCATAATACCACCGCCAATTAGAGTTGGTATCCAAAAAGTTTTAGGATAAAAGGTGAGCGTAATGTCTATAATTCCCATATTATGCATAATAAACAGGCCTATTAATGCAGTTAAAGCGGCCGTAAAAAAGACTTTTATTACCGTTGCGTCATAGCCGTAAAAAACGCCTGCTAATTTTCTTGTATTTGTAAATCCTGAGGCTTCTAATAGGAATCCGAAACCTATACCGATTAAAGCACCTATTAGTAAATTGTATTCAGGATTGAGTAATTCTTGTGGATATAATGGTCCCATATTAATCTAATTTTTTTTGATCCATAAACTTTTAAAAATAAAGGCAAAAATAAATCCGAAGCCAAAAATAGCTACCAGACCTATATAGCCCGATAAGGAATTAACAGCCATACCGGACAACACTAATCCGGATGTGCAACCTCGTCCCAGCTGCGTGCCAATGCCCCATAAAATACCACCTAA
This sequence comes from Flavobacteriaceae bacterium, assembly GCA_015494075.1. Taxonomy (GTDB): domain Bacteria; phylum Bacteroidota; class Bacteroidia; order Flavobacteriales; family Flavobacteriaceae; genus WGBX01. The sequence goes on along the minus strand of WGBX01000110.1, from coordinate 11,088 downwards.
TAAGGCCAAATAAATTCGTTTTTTATTTGAAATATGCGGTGCTTTACCAATAACAAATTTTAACCGGCCATATAATGCTGCTGATAAAATAGCACCAAATATAACACCTATCAATTCATAAACCAACCAAGTATGTGTCGGCGAGTTTCCCTCAGCAACATGAGGTGCCGTATAAGGATTGGCTTGTGCATATTCCGGTGACACCTTATCTATAATACCAATGGCAACATCTCTATAACCTCCACTAGATCCAAGACCCTCACCGGCAAAATAGTATGCAGCAATAATGAGCAATCCCATCAAAAAACCTGCTACATACGAATTCATATATTTATTCTTTTTTGTATTCATTTTTTACAATTTTTATAAATTTAAAACGGATATTCTGACATTTGTCCTGCTGCTACCATTATGAGTCGTAATAAGAATCCTCCAACCAAAACCAACAATGCCGGTAGTGCAGGCGGAATATGTTTGCCTTTTAATTCTAAAGCTTCTAAAATGAATGGTAACAATAAACCAAAACCTACAAAGAGCACCCAAAAAATTACAGTAAATTCACCTCCTAAAAATAAATGCGCTGCTTGTTTATACGCTTCCGGTCCGGCTTGCATACCCATAATCATATGAATAATAAAAAATAATTCGGTAGCAATCAATGCCATATCAATTGAGGACATTAACTTACGTTCTTTTTTGTTATTACTTAACCACATAACAAATGCAGAACCTGTTGAAACTGCAGAAGTTAAAAATAAAGGTCCTAAAATAGAATTATTCCAAAGGGGATGTGCATTAAAAGCCGATAATAAAATACCTGTGTAAATACCTAATATAATAGATAGGAATAATAAAATCCAAGCAAAAAAAGTACGATATTTTCTAAATGTAATGATGATAAAATGTGGAATAAGCCATTTATGCTCTAAATCACGTAAAAATTTGGTAATTTTATCCATTTGATGCCATCCACGTCCATGAAAATATGCTTCAATATCATCAATATAACTCAATGGCCATAGTAATGATAAAATACTTACTGCTGATAATGTCCATGCTCCCCATGACATTGGAGATTCAATACGAAATGTAGTAAATAGCTCCAAAACATATTTTGGATGGTGCAAATCATAAACCAATAATAACAAGCCTATAATGACAAACCAAAATGTAAAAATCGGGGCAATTTTAACCGTAAAAGGCATACTGTCTTCTTTTCCTTTTAAATAATATAAGGTTGCAAATAATAAAATACCGGCTGCTAATCCGCCTAAAAATAAATATGCAGCAATAGGGAAACCCCAAATATGCACATGCGGATACAACCCATGAATATCTCTCGCTGTTTGAAAAAGTCTTTCTTCCATAACGTCCTATTTTAAATAATAAATTTGTGGTGCCGTTCCGGCTTCCGGTAATAAAGTATAATGTTCCCTGCTTTGAATCAATTTAGAAATATCACTATCAGGATCATCCAAATCGCCAAAATGCATACATGTCGTAGGACATACCGAAACACAAGCCGGATCAAGTCCATCTGCTACACGATGGTCACAAAATGTACATTTGTCCACATATCCGTCAGGATGAAAATATCTTGCATCATAAGGACAAGCTTCAATACAAGCGCCACAACCGATACATTCATCATGTGTTACTTTAACAATACCGCCTTCAATTACATGACTAGCACCCGTTGGACAAGTTCTAACACAAGGTGTATCATCACAATGATTACAACGTTGTGATTCAAAATGCATAAATAAATTAGGATATTCACCACGGGCTACTTCTATAATCCAATCTCTGGAATAGCCCATTGGCACATTATTTTCTGTTTGACATGCTACAACGCAGTCTCCACAGCCAACACACTTGTTGACTTCTATTGCCATTGCGTATCTCATGATAATTCTTCTTTTTTATGTGGATTTTCAGTTAAAATGGTCACGAAATTATTTCGCATACCGGTACCCCCTGTTACAGGGTCTTTTTCAATTTTATAAACCATTTCAGAATCTGAAATGCCTCGGCCGTAAGCTCTTGACATTTCTTCAACTTTTCCATTGACAAAAATACGTCCTTTGTTGCCAAAACCGTGTGGTAAAAAGACTGAATCGTGTCTTATACGTTCAGTAACGCGCACTTTAATACTAAATGAACTCACTTTACCTTTTAAGTTTTTTAACCAAACTTCTTGACCATTTTCAATGCCGTAAAGTTTGGCTACTTTCGGATTAACCCACAAATTAGGTTCATTTTTTAATTCCCATAAATATGGATTGTTTAAAGTTCTTCCAAATGTATGCATTGGCAAACGGCCATATATCAATCGTAAATAGCCGGCAGGTGCTTCACCATGGTCTTTATAAACCGGCATAGGATCATAGCCCCAGTCTGCAAAATCAGTAGAGTATAGTTCTATTTTTCCGGTATTAGTATTAAACCAATATTCTTCACCATCTTTTAAATACATGGGTGTTTTTCTAGGAAAATACTTCACGCCTACTTGTTTTAATTCTTCCATAGAACTCCCGACTTGTTTTAACTGCCAATCTAAAACTTCTTCAAAATCTTCCCATTCATAGAAATCTTTCAATCCTAATCTTACACCAATTTCCCTGGCAATCCACCAGCCCGGTTTAGTTTCCCAACGTGGTTTAACAGCAGGATAACGCAAAGCAACATTAGGCTGACGATGATGCGCTGTTCGTAAATGATCTAAACGTTCTAAATAAGTTGCTTCTGGCAAGACGACATCGGCATAGCCGGTAATTTCACTTGGCATAGTATCGACCACAACAATAAAGTCTTGATTTTGTAAAGCTCGTTTTACTTTATCTTCCGGCGGGATAGATTGAATAGGATTCGTTGCCGTTATAAACATCCCTTTAACTTTATAAGGACCTTTATATTCAGGTAAAGCATGGTCAATAATCTCGTTGGTAATACCCATTATTGCCAATTTATGCTTATCGCGTGAAATTGTTTTCCAAGACCATTTAGGTTTTGGAAACGGCGGATGTGCTTCTTTGGGTAATTTTACTTTTTCCGGAAAATAAAATCCGCCTTCCCGTCCCCAAGAACCAAGTATTGCATTCAATATTGCAATTGCTCTGGTTCGTTGTGTATCATCACCATACCAAGCAGTATGACGTCCGGGATGGATAATAACGCGTGGCGAAGCGCCTCCCATCATTCGGGCTGTTTCATAGATATCTCCGGCAGGAATAGTGGTTATACTTTCTGCCCATTCGGGTGTATATTTTTGCACGTGGTCTTTGAGTAAATCAAAACCGTAGGTATATTGTGCTACATAATCTTTGTCGTATAAGCCTTCATTAATAATCACATTCATCCAAGCTAATAATAAGGCTAAGTCTGTCGATGGTTTAATCGGTAGCCATTTAGTTGAATGCGCTGCCATAGTCGAAAAACGCGGATCTACTGTAATAATCGTGCCGCCTTTATCAATTAGTTCTGAAACTTCTTGTACGTGACCATTGTGCATGTTTTCGCCAATATGATTACCTATTAACACCAAACAATCGGTATTACGAACATCAGTAGGTTCGGGAGAAGCTAAACCGGCACCATAAGTAGCAATAAATCCGGCTTCTCGTGTTATCAAACATTGTGCACCGGCAGGTTCTCCCATTGTATCGGAGCCCCATGCTTTAAATAAATGTTCAAAATGCGGACCGGTTTTACCGTGAAACAACAAAGCCATACTTTCTTTACCATATTTCTTTTCAATGTCATTCATACCTTTGATAATGACATCAAAAGCTTCTTCCCAAGTAGCTTCTTTAAATTCTTGCTTACCATCTTTACCTTTAACTCTGATTAAAGGTTTTTTTAGACGATCTTCATCATAATACATACCTAACCCACCGGTTCCACGAGGACATAAACGTCCGTTGGAATGTGGATCTTTTTCATTTCCTATGACTTTGTGTATTTTACCTTCTTTATCGGTATAAGTCCAACCGGCACAGTTCCAAAAGCACACCTCACAAACCGTAGGCGTTTTAATGGCTTCGTTTTCCAATAAATGTGGTGTTTTTTCTTCGCCGAAAATTGCCCCCATTATACTGGTCAACGGTGGTGTCATTGCCAAACCGGCAGTTGCCGTTCCCGATATTTTGATAAAATCTCTACGACTTAATTTGCTCATAATATTATATCTAAATATTAATTTTTCGTTTAATTTTACTCAAAAATAAGACCTAAAACCGGCCTTTAAACTGACGAATGACATATTTTAAGGACAAAAGAATGATTCTAATTAATAAAATATCCAAAATTGAGATATGTCATTTTTATAACATATACACGCAACATATAAGTCAGATAATGACTCAATGTTTATGTGGAATACCTTTAATATGTAATGCTAAATGATTTTCATCACCGGTTTGATTAACCCATCCGAAATTGGCATCTTTTTTGGCATCTAAAAGGTCTAAATATGGTTTGATATCTAAAATTGGTGTTCCGTCAAAAGCATCTATACCTGATATATAAATAATATTTTTCCAAATTTTTTTTATTTGAACTATACTTATACCAATCGGATTAGGACGATTCGGGCTTCGGCCGGCAAACACACCAATTGACATTTCCGGTGCCCAAGGTGGACGCATAAGCATATTATGGTTCTTTACTACCACTTTATCCAAAGCGTAGATAACATATATATATTTAAATGTATCGAGCAAGTGCAAACCTTCGAAATATTGCTTGTCTAATATCAATCTGAAATCGCCCTCATCCGCTTGAAGCGGTTGATAAGGCGCCGAATCATTATAAGGAGTTCTTATAATACCAATACTTTGAAAAACATGATATGATTTGGTTAAAGCTGGCATTATTTATCTTCATCACTTGTTTTCTCTTCCGATTTATCCATCGCCAGCGGTTCCGGTGGTTGGTTACCGTAACTCAATTCGGTTATTTCGTCCATCTGATAAAGAATATCCATAGTTTCTTTAGCTTCTTTTTCATCAACTATACTGATGGCACTACCGACGTGTACCAAAACATAATCGCCTACTTTGGCTTCGGGAACCATAGCTAAATTAACATCTTTGATTATACCGTCAAAACTGACTTTGGCGATTCTGAAAATATCATCTATTTGATTGTCAATACTGATTATTTTTCCGGGAATTGCTAAACACATAATTGAATTGGTTATTTGGTTATTTTGTTATTTGATGTCCGATGTCCGATAGCCTGTACCGACTATTGTCGGTATCCGATGTCGAACTTCGCACTTTCTACTTCTTACTCAATAGCCACTCATACCATTCATTCATACCTTCTCCGGTCGTGGCGGACACTTCAAAAAATATCAAATTAGGATTGACTTGTCGGGCATAGGCTTTGGCTTTTTCGACATCAAAATTCAAATATGGCAACAAATCAATTTTATTGATGATACATACATCCGAACCGGCAAACATATCAGGATATTTAATGGGCTTATCATCACCTTCTGTGGTACTGACAATAACGACACGGGCATTTTCTCCTAAATCAAAAGCCGATGGACATACTAAATTCCCGACATTTTCAATCATTACAATAGAATCAGGTTCAGGATTAAGTTTAATAACTGCCTGATTAACCATGTCACTGTCCAAATGACAAGCTTTTCCGGTGTTAATTTGTACTACCGGAATATGTAAAGCATCAATACGATCGGCATCATTCATAGTTTGCTGGTCGCCTTCAACGACATAAAACTTCTTTTTATCCTTGTTGTCTGCCAATGTTTTTTCTAATAAAGTCGTTTTACCCGATCCGGGAGAACTGACCAAATTTATAGCAAAAATATTTTTGCCGAGAAAATATCCACGATTTCGTTCTGCTAACAACTGGTTTGCCTGCAAGATATCTTGTTCAACATCAATAATAGTTCTATCATCGTGATGATGATGATGAGAGTGAGTATGATCATGATGTGCTTCAATATTCAAATCGCTGACCATAGTTGCTAAATCACCCGGCATTTGTATTTTAATATCGTCGGCTACGCCGCATCCACAAGTTGTACACATATATATAATGATTATTTGGTTATCTGTTGGTTTGTTTTTTCATTCCGAACACAATTAAAAATCTCACTATTTATTTTAGATTTCAAATTTTCGATTTCGGTCGCTGAGCTTTCCGCTTCCACAAGAAGCGGAATGTATCGAAGCGCAGATTTTCGATTTATTGTGCTTCAAAGAATATTATGTTTTATTTTTAGTTATTATTTTGTTTCTCTTATCTCTTATCAAACGTATCAATTACACGTCTCTATCCGCACTTTCTCGCTTTGCACTTTACCGCTTTGCACTTCGCATAGTCAGACTTCCAATGATTTTACACGCATTTCCTTTCCTTGATAAATATCTTTAAAATAACTGCCACATTTTGGACAAGTGTCAAACAAATTCTCAATATTGTAATCAAAACCACAATCCATACACTTAGCCTTTGCTTTAATTAAATGTATCCGCTTCTCTGCTTTTTCTAATACACTATTAGCAACTGCCATAGGCCATGCAAAATTTAAAGACTCTATTTCTACACCTGATAAAGTGCCAATTTCTAAATCAATAGCTTTAATTTCAGCAACATTTGCTTTTTTGGCTTCTTTTTCAGCTATGGCGACAATCCCCATTGCAATAGACAGTTCATGCATTAGTACGCTTTTTTAACGAAATTAAAAATTTAATTTTTAAATGAAATGATTTTATACATAAAATTAGAATTTTATAAGCAAAACTAAAATTCTTTACCATAAAGAGTTATCAAAAGCAAAAAATCAATCAAAATTGGTAATAAATATAATCATTACTTAAAAATATGACAAAAATCACCATTATTAACAACAATTATTTATTAATTTTAATAAAATTTTATTCATATCAATTAAATTTCTTTAATTATGAAAAAAAACCTTCAAAGAGAAGAAACTTTTTATGAAAGTATTATCCGCAAAGGTTATTCTCGTCGTGACTTCCTGAAATTTGCCACATATATGGCAGCATTTATGGGTTTAGAAAACACTATGGTCGGCCAATTGGTCAAGACTATGGAAACCAAAAAAAGAATTCCGGTCATTTGGGAACATTTTCAAGAATGTACCGGTTGTTCCGAATCTTTTATCAGATCAGACCATCCATTGGTAGCAGATGTTATTTTGGATACCATTTCTTTAGATTATACCGATACGCTTATGGCGGCTGCCGGCCATCAGGCTGAATCTGCCAAACAAGCTTCCATGAAAGAAAATTACGGCAAATATATACTTGTTGTTGAAGGTGCTATTCCGACTAAGGATGATGGTGTTTATTGTACCATTGCAGGGCGAACAGCTGTTGAAATAATTAAAGAATCTGCCGCAGGCGCTGCTGCTATTTTAGCATTTGGAAGTTGTTCTTCTTGGGGTGGTATACAGGCAGCTTCGCCTAATCCTACCGGTGCGGTTCCTGTTGATGCCATCATTAAAGATAAACCCATTATTAAAGTCCCCGGTTGCCCTCCTATCTCAGAAGTCATGACCGGCGTTGTATTATTTTATGCCATGTTTGGCAAACTACCCGAATTAGATGATGAAGGCCGTCCTAAACAATTTTACGGCAAACGCGTACATGATTCTTGCTATCGAAGACCTTATTTTGATGCCGGTTTGTTTGCTGAAACCTTTGATAGTGAAGAAGCTAAAAAAGGCTATTGTTTATATAAGCTAGGTTGTAGAGGTCCGGTAACTTATAACTCATGCGGCACTATAGGTTGGAATGGTGGCGTAGGATTCCCTATTAAATCAGGCCACCCGTGTATTGGTTGTAGCGAAAATAATTTCTGGGACAATGGACCTTTCTATGAAAGACTTGAAAATATTCCGGGAATGGGTATTGAAGCCACTGCTGATAAAATCGGAAAAATTGTCTTGGGTGCTGCAGTAGGTGGTGCTGCCGTTCATGCTGTTGCCACTAATATCTTTAAGAAAAAAGAAATTGATGAAAATAAAGAAATGGGTGAAATTAATGAACAAAATCTTAACGAATAAAACTAAAAATCATGGCAAATAGAATAGTCGTTGACCCAATTACAAGAATTGAAGGTCATTTAAGAATAGAAGCAGAAATCAAAGACGGTAAAATCGTCAATGCATATAGTTCCTCAACCATGGTTAGAGGTATGGAAAAAATCGTCGAAGGACGAGACCCGCGTGATGTATGGGCATTTGTACAACGTACTTGCGGTGTCTGTACAACCGTACACGCAATCGCCTCTATTAGAGCCGTAGAAGACGCATTAGATATTGTCATTCCACCTAATGCCGAGCTGGCGCGAAATATCATAACTGTATCTCATGCATTTCAAGACCATGTCGTACACTTTTATCATTTACATGCTCTTGACTGGGTTGATGTCATTAAGGTATTAGATGCCGATCCTAAAGCTACGTCCAAACTAGCTCAAAGTATTTCAAAATGGCATAATTCATCACCCGGATATTTTTCTGATGTCAAAAAACGCATCAAAAAATTTGTTGATAGCGGTCAATTAGGCATTTTTGCTAATGGTTACTGGGGACATCCTGCAATGAAATTGCCGCCTGAAGTCAATTTATTAGCTGTTGCACACTATTTAGAAGCCTTGGAATTTCAAAAAGAAATTGTAAAAATTCATACCATACTCGGTGGCAAAAATCCGCACCCGCATTTCTTAGTCGGAGGTATCGGAAGTCCAGTAAATATGGGTGATGCCGGTGGATTGACCATTGACCGTTTGGTTTATGTCGGACAATTACTTAAAAAGGCACATACTTTTATCAATGAAGTTTATGTACCCGACCTTTTGGCAATCGCTTCATTCTATAAAGACTGGGGCGCCATAGGTGTTTCCAAATTTAAAAATTATTTGGTTTATGGCGATTTGCCTACCGATAATATCAGAAATGTCAGTAGCTACAAATGGCCGAGAGGTATTATTTTAGATGGCGATTTAAGTAAAGTTCACGATGTTGATTTGGAAAACACCAACGACATTCAAGAATTTGTCAACAAATCTTGGTATGATTATTCTAAAGGAAAAGATGTCGGACTACATCCATACGAAGGGGAAACCAATATTCATTACACCGGTCCGAAACCACCTTATGAATATCTGGATGTCGATAAAGAATATAGCTTTATTAAAACACCACGATATCAAGGTAAACCTATGGAAGTAGGACCATTATCACGTATGCTGGTTGGTTACGCTAAAGGAATTCCAGAATACAAAAACATCGTTGATTTTGCTTTGAAAAAATTGGATATTCCGGTTGAAGCACTTTTCTCTACTTTAGGAAGAACCGCCGCAAGAGGTTTAGAAAGCGCTTTATTGGCTGATTGGGGATTGGAATTTTATGACCAATTGATAAACAATTTCAAAAAAGGTGATACCAAAATGGCTAATATGGATAAATGGGAACCCAATACTTGGCCCAAACATGCCAAAGGTGTCGGTTATATGGAAGCACCTCGAGGTGGATTGGCACACTGGATTGTCATTGATGACAAAAAAACCGCTAATTACCAAATGGTTGTTCCTACTACTTGGAACGCTTCGCCACGCGACCCCAAAGACCAAATGTCGGCTTATGAATCCGCTTTAATAGGCACACCTATTGCTGACCCTAACAATCCTTTGGAAATATTACGCACCATTCATTCATTTGACCCTTGCTTGGCTTGCGCCGTTCACCTTTATGATCCAAAAGGTAAACATATCAGCCAATTACAAGTTGGCGGTGCTTGTATGATCTAAAAAATTTTTCAAATATGAAAACTATAACTTATAATTATAAAAGAGTCTATGTATGGGAATTAGCGGTTCGCTTTTTTCATTGGACGACTGTACTTTCATTAACAGTATTAGTTATTACCGGCTTTATCATAGCCGATCCTCCTTCTTTTAATTTGAATGTTGAAGCTACCAATTCATATTGGTTTGGCTATATTAGATTAACTCATTTTGCATTTGCCTACATTCTTATAGCCAATGTAATTTTCAGATTGTATTGGGCATTTGTAGGCAATCAATTTGCTAACTGGCGCAATTTTATTCCATATACAAAAAAACATTGGCAAAATATTGCTCATGTTTTAAAAGTGGATATTATGTTAATGAAAGATAAAAATCATAATTTATCTGATATTAGTATTGGGCACAACTCTCTGGCAGCTTTCTCCTATTTTTTAATGACATTACTTTTTTTCTTACAAGCAATAACAGGATTAGCTTTATTAGCAGACACCTCAGGCTGGTGGTTTCCTAAAATGTTTCATTGGATTGTGCCGCTATTGGGTGGAGATATTCCTACAAGATATATTCATCATATCTCTACCTGGTTCTTTTTAGTCTTTGTTGTTGTGCATGTATATTTGGTTCTATATCATGATTATGTTGAAGCACGCGGGGAAGCTTCTTCTATGATCAGCGGATTTAAGTTTGTAAGAGCAGAACGATTTAGAAAAATTATTAACAAAATAGTTTCAACAATTACAAAAAATCAAACCAACCAATCAAAAGCTAAAAAAACTGATGACAAATAAAAAAATAAGCATGATATCCGACGATGTCATGGCTTTGCAAAAATTGTTTTATCAAACCCATGATTATCCCGAACAAAAATACAAAGACAGAATTCTAATTCTTGGTATTGGCAATTACTTAATGGGTGATGAAGGTGTTGGCGTACACGTTGTACAAGCATTGAGTAAGATAGATTTACCCGAACATGTTGATATCATAGACGGTGGCACAGGAAGTTTTGATTTGATGCCGATTTTATCCCATTATCCGGTTGTTATCTTTGTCGATGCAACTATGGATTTTAGACCACCGGGAACTATTGATGTACTATATCCTGAATTTGCTGCTGATTTTCCTACGGTATTGAGTGCTCATGACGTCGGGCTTAAAGATATGATTGATGCCTTGGAATTTAAAGGCGAATTGCCCAAAATTATATTAATAACTGTTTCAATCAAAGGAATGAGTCCTATGGATATTACATTGAGTGATGAAGTACATGCA
>WGBX01000109.1 GCA_015494075.1 Flavobacteriaceae bacterium | reverse complement strand
GTTTATATCAGATCGCATGCACGAGTTAAAGGCGATATACAATCACAAGAATTATTAACCGAAACAGGAAGTGTGTTTAATGGAAAATTAAAAATAGGACAATAATGTCTTATGTCAAATAATAAATTGTCATTCATTAGATTACAAAGGAAATGATATACGTAAACTGCGCTTGTATATTTTGTTAGAGCCATTATGAAAAAAAAATACGGTTAATAAAAACCATATTATCCTTTTTTATGCGGAGAATAATATATGTATTTACAGAAAAATAAAGAAATAATAATATGGCAAAACACATCTGTCAATATAAAACTTGGTCAAGATTCACTTGGAATAAAAAGAAAATTCAAGTTATATTAGGTTAAGTCAGGCATTTGCAAGGTAAAATATTTGAGCAAAAAAATGTACTCTGTTTTTCTATTAAAGAAGAGATATGCTGTAAACTTTGACACTTGACATTTTGTTACTTCCCATTTTCCACTAAATTATCTCTCATCTCATATCAAATGCACGGTCGTATATTATTACTTGATATACGTTACTAGCTACTTGCTACTAAATAGTTTTTTCGTACCTTTGCAATTCAAAAAAAGTACTGAATTATGAAGCGTTTTAACGAATATAAAGCTATGGATTTAACCGGTTTTGCCAAAGAAATCCAAAAATATTGGCACGACCGGAAAATCTTTGAAAAAAGTATCAACACCCGTCCCGAAGATAAAACCTTTGTCTTTTACGAAGGACCGCCGTCCGCCAATGGTATGCCCGGTATTCATCACGTTATGGGACGGACGGTCAAAGATTTGTTTAACCGTTACAAAACGCTTCAAGGTTACCGCGTACCGCGCAAAGCCGGTTGGGATACACACGGCTTGCCCGTAGAACTCGGTGTCGAAAAAGCCCTTGGTATCACCAAAGAAGATATCGGTAAAAAAATCAGTATTGACGAATATAACGATGCTTGTAAAACATCCGTTTTAAAATATACCGACGTATGGGAACGCCTTACCGAAGAAATGGGATATTGGGTGGATATGAAAGACCCGTACATCACTTATAAACCCAAATACATGGAAACGGTTTGGTGGTTACTCAAACAGATTTATGACAAGGGTTTGCTTTACAAGGGTTATACCATTCAGCCCTATTCGCCCAAAGCCGGAACCGGATTAAGTTCGCATGAGCTTAATATGCCCGGTTGTTATCGCGACGTAACCGACAATACCGTAACAGCACAGTTTAAAGTTAAAGACAATCTGCCCGAAAGCTTGCAAAATCTCGATGCGCCGCTGTATTTCTTAGCTTGGACAACTACGCCTTGGACCTTACCGTCTAATACGGCGCTGGCAGTCGGACCTAAAATCGATTATGTTTTAGTTAAAACTTTTAATCCTTATACGTTTCAAAAACAATATGTCATTTTAGGGGAACCATTGTTGAATAAGCATTTTGGCAAAAAATTTCACCAAGCGGAAAACGAAGCGGAATTTGATACTTTCGACCCGCAAACCGCTAAAAGCATTCCTTATAAAGTAGTTCAAAATTTTAAGGGCAAGGATTTAGTAGGTATTAAATACGAGCAATTATTACCCTACGCCCAACCTTATTATGATGCAGACAAAGCTTTTGTCGTAATTCCCGGTGATTTTGTGACAACTGAAGACGGAACAGGTATAGTACATATTGCTCCGACTTTCGGACAAGACGATGCCAAAGTAGCCAAAGATGCCGGTGTGCCGCCATTGTTGGTACTGGATGAAAACGACAATCCCGTGCCGCTGGTCGATTTGCAAGGACGTTTACGTCCCGAAATGGGTGAATTTGCCGGTCGTTATGTCAAGCAATCGTATTATACCAATGACGAAGAACAACCCGCCCGTCCGGTTGATGTCGATATCATCATCAAACTTAAAGAAGAGAATTTGGCATTTAACGCCGAAAAACATAAACACTCGTATCCGCACTGTTGGCGTACCGACAAACCGGTTTTGTATTATCCGCTTGACAGTTGGTTTATCAAAGTTCCCGAAGTGCGTGAGCGCTTGATAGAACTCAACAAAACTATTAATTGGAAACCCAAATCTACCGGCGAAGGCCGTTTTGGCAACTGGCTGGCAAATGCCAATGACTGGAACTTGTCGCGCTCTCGCTATTGGGGTATTCCTTTACCGATTTGGCGCACCGAAGACGGCAACGAAGAAATTATCATCGGTTCGGTAGCCGAACTCAAAGCCGAAATGCAAAAAGCCGTAGCAGCCGGATTAATGAAAAAAGATCTCTTTGCAGACTTTGATGTCAATGATATGAGCGATGCCAATTATGATAAAATAGACCTGCACAAACATATCGTTGACCAAATTGTTTTAGTGTCGCCTAGCGGCAAACCTATGTATCGCGAAGCAGACTTGATTGATGTATGGTTTGACAGTGGCTCGATGCCTTATGCCCAATGGCACTATCCGTTTGAAAACAAAGAACTGATAGACGAACATAAATTTTTTCCGGCGGATTTCATCGCAGAAGGGGTTGATCAAACCCGTGGTTGGTTCTATACTTTACATACCATTGCCACCATGGTTTTTGATTCGGTTGCCTACAAAAATGTCGTGTCAAACGGCTTGGTGCTCGATGCCAAAGGACAGAAAATGAGCAAACGCCTCGGTAACGGTATAGATCCTTTTAATACACTTGAAAAATATAGCCCAGATGCCACGCGTTGGTATATGATTTGGAATGCCAATCCGTGGGATAATCTCAAATTTGACGTTAAAGTATTGGAAGAAGTACGCCGTAAATTTTTCGGAACGCTTTACAATACTTACGGCTTTTTCAGTTTGTATGCCAATGTTGATGGTTTCACTTATAAAGAAGCAAATGTGCCTTACCAAGATCGTCCGGAAATTGACCGTTGGATATTGTCCGAACTCAATACCTTGATAGGAGAAGTTACCAAGTTTTACGAAGATTACGAGGCGACCAAAGTGGCGCGTGCCATTCAAAAATTTGTCATCGACGATTTGAGTAACTGGTATGTGCGTTTGAGCCGTCGCCGTTTTTGGAAAGGCGATTATGCCACCGATAAAATTTCGGCTTATCAAACTTTGTATAAAGCCCTACTGACCGTAGCCAAATTGATGGCACCTATCGCCCCGTTTTATGCCGATAAACTTTATTTGGATTTAATCGCCGTAACCGGTAAAGAAAATTTTGAATCGGTGCATTTGGCAGAATTTCCAAAAGTTAATTCCGAAGAAATCGATAAAGATTTGGAACGCAAAATGCAAAAAGCCCAATTGATTTCGTCATTGGCTTTATCCTTGCGTAAAAAAGAAAAAATCAAAGTGCGTCAGCCCTTACAAAAAATCATGATTCCGGTGTTGTCGGCACAAGACCGTGACGATTTGCAAGCCATTAAAGATTTGGTGTTGTCGGAAATCAATGTAAAGGACATGCAACTGCTTGACGATGCTTCGGGTGTCATTGTCAAATCTGCCAAACCCAATTTTAAAGTTTTAGGACCAAAATACGGCAAAGAAATGGGTAAAATAGCCGGAAAAGTCAATCAGTTAAAACCGGATGATATCGCTAAACTCGAAAAAGAAGGACAAATAGAACTCAATCTCGGTGATAAAACTATCACACTGACCAAAGACGAAGTGGATATTACCGCCAAAGAAATCAAAGGTTGGACTATTGCGCAGCAAGACGATGTTTTGGTAGCGTTAGACATTAATATCACTGACGACTTACGTCAGGAAGGTATTGCCCGTGATTTGGTTAATCGTATTCAAAATTACCGAAAAGACAGCGGTTTGGAAGTAACCGACCGTATCAAATTATATCTTGTCCATAACGACATTTTGAAAAAAGCTGCTAATGCTATGGCAGATTATATCAAAAGTGAAACTTTGACAGATGAAATCATTTGGACAGACAAACTAGATGAAGGGGTAACACTTGATATTGACGGACTTAAAACACAAATGAAATTAGAAAAAAAAATAACAAATCAGTATCTTTTCTTAAAATTTCATAAAATTAACAACAATCTTGGCTAAACCTAATGAGTTTTTTACTAATTTTAGCCTCTTTAAAAAATCAAAGCTATGGATGAACAAAAAAAGAGATATACAGATGAAGAGTTGGCTGAGTTCAAAGAATTGATAAATGCCAAACTAGCACAGGCTCGTAAAGATATTAAAGTTTTGAGATCTTTACTGGATAATCATGATATGACACAAACTAAAATTGTTACTTTTGAAGATAGTGCATCTACTTATTCAAAAGAATCTAATTTGAAACTTATCGGCCGTCTTGAACGTTTTGTTCGTGATTTGGAAAATGCTTTGATTCGTATAGAAAATAAAACCTATGGCATTTGCCGTGAAACCGGTAAATTAATCAGTAAAAAACGTTTGATGGCAGTTCCTCATGCCACTTTAAGTATTGAAGCCAAAAATCGTCAGGACAGTAAGTAATTTTTATGAACTTAAGAAAGTCTTTAGCCTTGGTATTTATCATTTTGTTAATAGACCAAGTGGTTAAAATTTATATCAAAACACATTTTCAATTGGGTGAATATGTGACTGTTTTTGATTGGTTCAAAATATATTTTGTCGAAAATAACGGTATGGCTTTCGGTACGGAATTTGGTGGCACTGCCGGCAAATTGTTTCTCACCGGCTTTCGACTAGTTGCCATTGGTGGAATTTTTTATTGGCTATTACAAAGCATTAAAAAACAAGAATCTCCTTTACTGATTGTAGCCATTAGTTTGATTTTGGCAGGTGCTATCGGCAATATTTTAGACTCTGTATTTTACGGCCGTATATTTTCGGATAGTTTCAGACAAGTCGCTACAATTTTTCCTGCAAATGGCGGCTATGCTCCTTGGTTTCAAGGACGTGTAGTAGATATGTTGTATTTTCCACTTTTCAATGTCAATATTCCTGCTTTCATACCTTTTATAGGAGGTAAACATTTTGTTTTTTTTGAACCTGTTTTCAATATTGCAGATGCAGCTATAACCATTGGGGTAGCCATTTTAATTCTTTTTAATAAAAAAATATTCGGTTCTAAACAAAAAATCGATTATACAAAAGAAATTGATCAGGTAATGCAAGACTCACATCAAACCATAGCTTAATTTTACCTATCAAAAAAACACCAAACTTTCTACTTATTTATCAACAACAAATTGATGAAATAATAGAATATTATATATTTGGCGTTAGTCAACCACACTAAAAATATTTTTAACAAATATGCTTACTGATTCATGCTATATCTTTAACCGTTTTTACTAGTTTTTCAAGTTATTTTTTTGCTAAGGCATAAAGTTTAATTTGTTTTTCTCCATTAGATTTTTTGAATGCCCGAAACATACCGGTTGTATTAAAGAACCAAGCTATATTGCCTTTTTTATCCAAACCAATCATACCCCCACGACCACCTAAATCCTGTATTTTAAACATCACTTTTTGCTGTGCCCTATATAAGGGTAAATGCTGATATTTCATTATATCAGACACACTATGTGCGGCAACCGTTCGGATAAAATACTCGCCAATACCTGTACATGAAATACCACAACTTTCGTTGTCGGCATAAGTTCCGGCACCAATTATGGGTGAATCACCAATACGACCATATTCTTTATTCATCAAGCCACCTGTGGAAGTACCTGCTGCAATATTACCCTGTTGATCTAATGCTACACAACCTACTGTGCCATATTTTTTTATATCACCCAAAGCCGGTTGTAAAAAAGCAGTTTCATGTTTTGCTTCTTGGGCTTGTATATTTTTAAGCTGTTTTAACCTTCGCGGTGTGATAAAATAAGATGCCGGTATTAAATCCATACCTTTTTCCTTACAAAAAAGCTCTGCCCCCTTGCCTGCCAATAATACGTGGCGGGTACTATCCTTTACTAAAATAGCCGCATCAATAGGGTTTTTTATATGTGACACACTAGCAACAGCACCACAATTTAATGTTTGTCCATCCATTATTGAGGCATCTAATTCGGGCTTACCAAGACTATTTAACACACATCCTTTGCCTGCATTAAATAAAGGCGAATCTTCTAAAATATTAATTGTTTTACGGACAGCTTTAAGAGCACTACCACCATGAGCCAAGACTTTATATCCGGCTTCTAAGGCTTCATTTATTTTAGCTTTATAAGCTTGTTCTACCTTTGGTGGTAAATCTTTTATATGACCTGCACCACCATGTAACACTATGGCGTAAACCGGCTTTGCTTTGATGTTTGGATCCCTAACCAAATTTTGAGTATGACAGCCTGTAAGGCTAATCAATAAGAATAATGAAAAAGAAACATATAAGGTTTTCATAAGCATGTATTGAAAGCGATTAAGAGGTCCGGCGCATTAAACCGGCAGCAAATTGTTGCCAGAAAGTTTTTTGATTGGCAGACAAACCGGTTGCTTCAAGTGCTGTTAAAGCTTCTGATGTATAAGTTTGAATAGCTTTTTGGGCTATTTGATCTGCTTTATAACGCGTAAATAATGCCATTACTGCATGAATTAAAGTCTCATCCGGCACATCGTTATGATGGTATAACCGGATAAGAGTTTCACGATCGGCATTAGTAGCTTGCTTCAAGGTTGTTAAGTATAAGAAGGTTTTTTTTCGATCAAGAATATCGCCGCCTATTCTTTTACCAAAAGTTTCTGCATGACCAAAACTGTCTAAATAATCGTCTTGAATTTGAAAGGCTAAACCCAACTGTTCACCAAAACGACCTAAGGCCGTCAAATGTTCGGTAGCTGCTTGCGCAATAATACCGCCAAATTTTAGAGCTGTTCCCAATAACACTGCTGTTTTCAGCCGAATCATTTCGATATAGTCTTCAATAGAAACTATCGAACGTTTTTCAAAATCCATATCCATTTGCTGTCCCTCACAAACTTCGATTGCCGTTTTGTTTAAAAGCATATTGAGTTGTTTGTAAGCAGACCCGTCATAAGCTTCTAGCATTTTGTAAGCCATTACAAGCATCGTATCACCCGACAAAATAGCGGTGTTTTCGTTCCACTTTTTGTGGACAGTAGGCTGTCCGCGACGCAATGGTGCAGCATCCATAATATCGTCATGTAAAAGAGTGAAATTATGAAATATTTCAATTGCAGCAGCTGCCGGCAAGGCTTTTAAAATATCAGTACCAAAACTTTGAGCCGATAATAAAACCAATAAAGGCCTGATTCTCTTACCGCCATTTTCTAATGTATATTGAATAGGCTTGTATAAATTCTCAGGATGTTTATGATCTAATTGTCGATGTAAATATTTTTCAAAATTAGCTTTAATCTCTTGTATATCCATAGATCGTTGTTTGGGGTTAAAATTACTAAAAAGAAGATAATTAGCAGACCATAATAATGATTTTTAAATGAAAATATTTTGATGTACAATAAGAAATAAATATTTTTTATCTTTACTTCATTAAATAAACAAACTATGAAAGAAAATCAAATACAAAAATGGGCTGTCACAAGACAAATGGGTGCTTGGCGATATGGTTTAACTTATGGTACTATCTGGGGGTTTTTTGTAGCTTCATTTGTATTCTTAGCTAATTATTTTACAGATTTTAATAAAGAGATGTCTAATTTAAAAGGTATTTTATTAATGCTAGCAATTTATTGGATTACCGGCATTATATTATATCGATTTATTTTTTGGTCGGCAAAAGAACGCGCATATCAAGCCTGGAAAAAAAATCAAAAAAATTGATAAACTCTATTTTTATGAATCCTGAAAAAGTTAAAACATGGGGTGTCACAAGACAAATGGGCGCTTGGCGATATAGTTTAACTTATGGGACTATTTGGGGATTTTTTACTTCTGCTCTTATTTTTTTGGGTAGGTATTTTTCCCACCATCAAGAGGCATTAGATCTAAAATTAAATTTGATTACAATCCTTCTGTATTGGATAGGTGGCATTATACTCTATCGGTATATTATTTGGAAAAATAAAGAACAAGAGTATCAAACATGGCTTGAACGACAACAAAAGTAGAATTATCTTAACACAAGTTCTAATTTGTCTTAAATACTTCAAAGTCTTTATTTTGGCAATTTGCCGGTAAGGCCTGATTATTAATAGAGATAAAAAATCTACTTATTATAATCCTAACAATTACAACTTCTGGGTTCTTTGTCAAAATTAAACAGTAAGCTAATTTTAAAGGTTGTTTAAAGGGCTGCTACATTGGTAAATTTAAGACAATTATTTTTTAAGCCAAAAAAAATAAATGTAACTTTGCACACTTTTTAATTCATTTTATGTTTGCAGAATACACTAAGGAATTTAAACAAAACTTAAAAATAGCAACACCGGTAATGCTGGGTTACTTAGGCCATGTTTTTGTTGGCTTAATGGATAATATTTTTGTAGGTAAACTAGATCCTTTAAACTTAGCGGCCGTATCATTAGCCAATTCGGCTATTTTTTTTATCATGTCTTTTGGCATTGGTTTCTCTTATGCCATTACACCTTTAGTTTCCGAGGCTGTTGGAGCAGGTAAACAACACCGGTTAAAAAAAGTTTTATTTAACGGGTTATTTCTTAACACTATATTGGGACTGATTATGGCAGGACTGAGCTTCGGTATTCCCAAAATTTTATATCTGGCACATCAACCACCGGAAGTCATTACTTTGGCTGTACCTTATATTCGTATTGTAGGTATTTCATTACTGTTTGTAATGATGTTTCAAGCACTTAAACAGTTTTCAGACGGCATGGCTTTAACAACCTATCCAATGGTTGCTACAATTATTACTAATATCATAAATATTATTTTGAGTTATGGAATGGTATTTGGAAAATTAGGGTTCCCGAAAATGGGAATTTACGGAGCTGCTTACGGCACTTTAATTGCACGTTTCTTAAGTGTCATTGTTTTATGGATTTTTTTAAAATATATGTCTGAAACTGCACCTTACTTAAAAAATCTCGGCTTTCAATTATTGTCTTTACCTATCATAAAAAAATTATTATATTTAGGTATTCCTTCAGCTTTCCAAGGTGTTTTTGAAATGGGAATATTTTCTGCAACTGTATGGATTGCCGGCACATTAGGCGCTATCAGTCAGGCAGCCAATCAAATAGCCCAGCAAATGGCTTCCATGACTTTTATGGTTTTTATTGGATTTGGGGTTGCTGCTACAGTTCGTGTAGGTAATGAAAAAGGACGCAAAGATTTTAGAGAAATGAAGCGAATTGCTACCTCAATATTCTTACAAGTTTTTATTGTAGAACTGATATTCACTTTTATTCTAATCGCTTTTCGACACCAACTTCCTTGGATTTATATGAGTACCGAATATAATGATCCTAATAAAATGGCAGAAGCTAAAGCTGTTTATGATTTGTCTGTAAAATTGTTGATTGTAGCAGGCTTATTCCAAATATCAGATGGCTTCCAAGTAGTATTTCAGGGTGCTTTACGAGGCTTACAGGATGTTATTTATCCATTCTTTATCACCTTATTTGCGTATTGGATTGTAGGTTTTCCTTTAAGTTTGTATTGGAGTAAAGTCTATGGTACTATTGGTATTTGGTATGGCTTGCTCACCGGATTGAGTGTTGCCGCTTTTTTATTATTTTTAAGATTTCGTTATTTAGCAAAAAACCTGATTCAACCGTACACCACTACGTAATATATTAACAAACTATTTTTTACGAATTGAATTTTTGTATCAAAATATCCATATCTTGCGGTGAAATATTGGGTTTGTAAACGGCTAAACGACTGTCATCATTAAATTCAAAAATTAACCATTTGGGAAGTTCGGTAACATTTTTCAATTCATCAGTTTTATAAACTAAGTTTTGTTCCTTGTTTATTACAGAAATTGTATCATCGGTAAAAGTATATACCGTTTCTAATTGATTGATTCTGTCAACTAAATTGGTATAAAATTTTTGTTCCTTTCTTACCATATAAAATGCCAAAAACGGAAATAAAACAGCAAAAAACAAATAAAAATAATGCATACTGCCGAATTTTATACCATTTTTATAAGTTTCATAAAACAAATAAAAACTAGCCAAAATAAAAAGAATCCCAAAAGCCATGTTGATAATAAATAAGCGTTTTTTGTAAATAGGCTTGATTGCTTGTGGAAAGCCGGCTTCTAAAAAATCATGATAATCGAGATGTTCTTTAACCTGAATGGGTTGCATAAGATATTATTCAAAAGTTAAACTAATATATAACCCTCGCGTCTTCATACTAGTTATATGACTGGTCCAGGGGCTATTCGGATCATTATCAGGGACCAATTCATCTTCCAATGAAAAAACGCCTCTTACACTAGGAGTAAATTTAAAGTAATATAAATACATTTCTAATCCTATACCCACTTCGTACATCCATACATTAGAACGCATTCTGAATTGACCTCCGGAATTATCTGTTGTAGAATTTTCGCCGGAATTAAGATTGTAGGCATAGATAAGACCTCCTGTAACATAAGGTCTTATATTTCCATAACGAATTGTGTTAAACTTTATTGATAAAGGAATTTGAACATAATTAGACGTAATTTCCCGAATACTATCTTTTAGAGTGGTTAAATTTCTAAAGATGAGTTTACGATTGGTAAAAAACACCCCGGGCTCAGTACGTATGCTCAAATTGGGTATAATATTCAGATTACCTACCAGTCCGACCTGAAATCCCGGATTACTCTCTTGACGGATATGCTGATAAGCTTGATCATAATCAATTTTAAAATCATAAAAGTTCATACCAAAATAATATCCCCATGAAACCGTCTTATGGTCAAAATAAGGAAGATTTTTTGGAACATCATCAGTATACTGGGCATGCAGCGGGTTTTGTACTTGCCCTAATAGTAAGCTGCCTAAAAGCAATAGTTTAAAATATCTTTTCATATAAAAATCAAAACTTTATTTATCTGCCTTTTTATAGGCTTTATAAATACTGGCTGCACCAAACATTAACGGATAGTTTTGTACAGATATAAACTTATTTTTCTTCAAAATATTGTTAAAAGCATTCCCATATGGAAAAGCTTCTGCCGATTCGGGTAAATATTCATAGGCTTTTTCATCTTTTGAAAACAGCTTGCCTAAGAAGGGAATGATATATTTAGTATGAATTTTGTAAACTTGTTTGAAAGGAAATTTTTCAGGTTGAGAAGTTTCTAAAACTACAAATATACCACCGGGACGTAAAACACGATGGATTTCAGACAAGCCTTTATCTAAATTTTCAAAATTACGTACACCAAAACCAACAGTAACGGCATCAAAACTATTATCTGCAAAAGGCAAATTTTCAGAATCACCCAAAACCAGTTCAATTAAATGATCTAATTGTTTTTCTTTTATTTTTTCCTTACCAACGGCCAACATGCCATTAGAGATGTCTAAACCCACTATTTTTTGGGGCTTGACCTCGGCCAACATCAAAGCAAAATCGCCCGTACCGGTTGCGATATCTAAAATAGTTTTAGCTTTTGTCTCAGCTACCATTTTAACTACTTTTTTACGCCATTTTATATCTACCCCAAATGTCATGATACGATTCATAAAATCATAATTACCTGAAATGTTATTAAACATTTCGGTTACTTGTTCCTTCCGGCTGTTTGGCTGATCTTTATAGGGTTTAACATCTATTCCCATAAGTTGTCTTAAAATTTTAAAGCGTTTTTTACTCGTTTAAAAGCTTCGGTTAATTCTTCTTTACCGGTTGCATAAGAAAAACGCAAACATTCCGGATTACCAAAAGCTTCACCGGTAACTGTCGCTACGCGAGCTTCTTCTAAAAGATAAAGCGATAAATCAGTAGCGTTATTTATTTTAGTACCGTTAAAAGTCTTACCAAAAAATGCCGATACATCAGGGAAAAAATAAAAAGCGCCTGTAGGCATATTGACTTTAAAACCCGGAATATCTTTTAATAGTTTATAAACCAGTTGGCGTCTTTCATCAAATGCATCAATCATATATTGAATTTTATCTTTACCACCGTCTAAAGCTGCAATAATGGCTTTTTGTGCAATAGCATTGGCGCCGGAAGTTACCTGACTTTGTATTTTTACGCAAGCTTTGGCTATTTTAGGATGAGCCGCCATATAACCAACTCGCCAACCTGTCATGGCAAACGCTTTTGAAACACCATTGATGGTAATGACCCGATCTTTAATAGCCGAAATCTCAGCAAAGCTCGCAAATTTACCACTAAAATTGATGTATTCATAAATCTCATCTGAAATAATATATACTTGCGGATATTTTTCTAATACCTTGCCTAAAGCTGCTAATTCAGCTTTGCTGTATACAGAACCACTAGGATTGCTAGGTGTATTAAAAATCATTAATTTGGTACGTGGTGTAATGGCTGCCTCTAATTGATCAGGGGTCAATTTAAAATCATTTTCAATAGTGGTTTTTATTGTAACGGGACGCCCGCCAACCAATTTGGTTATCTCATAATAACTAACCCAATAAGGAGAGGGTAATAACACTTCATCACCTGGGCTAACCAATACCATAGCTGCATTAAAAATAGATTGTTTAGAACCATTAGACACAACAACTTGGTTAACATCATAATCTAAGTTATTGTCTCTTTTTAATTTTCTTACAATTGCTTCTCGTGTATCTTTAAAGCCTACCACAGGCGGGTATTTAAAAAATTTTTGGTCCATGGCTTTCTTGGCTGCATCCACAATATAAGTCGGAGTATCAAAATCGGGTTCTCCCAAACTTAAACTGATAACATCCAGGCCGGATTCTTTTAACTCAGCTGCCCGCTCAGCCATAGCAATTGTCTGTGAGGTAGAAAGCGTTTTTATTCGGGAGGATAATTGGGGTTCCATAAGCTGTTAAATTATGTTCGCAAAACTAATAAAACTAATTGATTTAGACGTGAAAATTAATTAATTCTTCGACAGGGTTTTGGATAATTTTGCCGGAAATTAAATTATACTTTTTAATAACTTCCAAAAGTTCTTTTTTAAAAATATAAGCTATTGATCCATTAAAATGTAATGGAAGTGTTTGATAATGTTCGTAAGCCATAAGCTCTTGGGTGATAAATTTATCAAAGCCTTTAAGCAATAAATCTTTTATGTATTTGCTCTTATAATGTTTTTTCATAAAAGGGGCAAAAGAAGCCAAATACGTATTTGGCTGAGGTTTTTGATATAAATCTGTCATCACACTCTTAGGAGTTATTCTATATTCTGACTTAAATTGTTGATGGATTTGCTTAGGCATTTTTTTAAAAAAATAGTCTCGTAAAAGTTGCTTGCCAAACCAATTTCCAGAGGCATCATCCATTAAAAGATAGCCCATATATCCTATACTTTTAACAAGCTTTTCTCCATCATAATAAGCTGAGTTAGAACCGGTTCCTAAAATAGAAACAATGCCGGGTTCATTGCCGGCTGTTGCTCTGGCGGCAGCCAGCATATCAGAGTAAATATAAATTTCAGCTTTATCAAACAACCCCTGTAAAACCTTGTTTAGCTTATTATATGCTATCGGATCATCAACTCCTGAACCATAGAGATAAATCTCGCGAATATAAGGTGCGTGATTAAACATTTCGTTATTTCGGGCAATATTTTTACTCAAGGTTTCCTCGTCAAAAACAGTAGGGTTAAGGCCACCGGATTCAAATTTTCCAATAATCATACGTTCATTATTGACCATTATCCAAGATGTTTTGGTAGAGCCGGCGTCAGCTATTAATATCATGTTAGTATTATTTAGAATGGGACAAAAATACAATTTTAAGATGAATAAAAAAACCGCTTAACTGGTTGAGATAACCTCTTATTTCAAAGAGAGAATCAAACCTGTTTGAATACATGCCATAAATCATTACCGGGTAAGGGTGCTGTAATCTCAATAGGTTCTTTTTTAACAGGGTGAATAAAATTAACACTACGTGCATGTAATGAAATACCACCGTCCGGATTACTACGAGAAAAACCGTATTTCAAATCACCCTTTATAGGACTGCCTATTTTAGATAGTTGTGCTCGAATCTGATGAGGGCGTCCGGTTTCAAGTTTTATTTCCAATAAATGATAATTATCTGATGATGCTAAGTGACGATAGTGCATTATTGCTTTTTTGGCACCAGGTACAGGTTGATCAAAAACGGTAGTTTTATTGTTTTTTGGATTCTTTTTTAAATAATGGATCAAGGTAGCTTTTGACAACACAGGTTTATTTTTAACTATAGCCCAATACGTTTTTTCTATTTTTTTGTCATGTAGCATTTTATTTAATCTTGATAAAGCCTTTGAGGTTCGTGCAAATAATACCAAACCACTTGTAGGCCGGTCAATACGGTGAACTACACCTAAAAATACGTTCCCGGGTTTTTGATATTTTTTTTTTAGATAAGTTTGGGCAATTTCTGATAAAGGCTTGTCTCCTGTTTTATCACCTTGCACAATATCTCCGGCTCTTTTGTTAACCACTAAAAGATGATTGTCTTCATATAGTACTTGTAAATTTTGAGAATTTGTTTTCATTAAAGGCGATGCTAATTAAATCTTAAACAAGTACTTAATATTGTTCCTTTTCGTTTGGAAAATCTAAAGATTTGACATCTGAGATATATTGTTGAAAAGCCTGTGACATAATACTATGCAAATCGGCATAGCGTCTTAAAAATCGTGGACTAAAATCTTTTGACATCCCCAACATATCATGCATTACCAAAACTTGACCATCAACACCGGCACCGGCACCGATACCTATAACAGGAATACGAACACTTTCTGCTACTTTTTGAGCTAATGATGCCGGTATTTTTTCTAAAACTAAGGCAAAAACACCTAAATCTTCTAATAATTGTGCATCTTTTAAAAGTTTTTCGGCCTCTTTTTCTTCTTTGGCTCTTACAGTATATGTACCAAATTTATAAATAGACTGCGGTGTTAAACCCAAATGTCCCATCACCGGAATACCGGCACTCAAAATGCGACTGATAGACTCTGCAATTTCTTCACCGCCTTCCAACTTTACAGCATGCCCTCCTGACTCTTTCATAATCTTAATAGCCGACTCTAAAGCCTTCTTAGAATTGCCTTGATAAGTACCAAAGGGCATATCAACCACCACCAAAGCACGGTCAACCGCCCGTATAACCGATCCGGCATGATAAATCATTTGATCGAGAGTAATAGGTAAAGTTGTTTCATGTCCGGCCATAACATTTGACGCCGAATCACCAACTAATATAATATCTATTCCAGCGGCATCTAAAATTTTAGCCATCGTATAATCATAAGCAGTTAACATGGCTATTTTTTCGCCCGCTTGTTTCATATCAAACAGGCGTTTGGTTGTTATCTTTTTGTAATCTTTGTGAACACTCATATTCTTATTTGGGTTCTAAACCTTCAGCTATGTTATATAGTCTTTTTTTATTAAGGATTTTAATTTTTTTGGCCTTTGAAAAAATGATATTCTCCTTTTTAAAAGCAGATAAAATTCTGATAACTGATTCGGAAGCTGTGCCAATAATATTGGCCAATTCTTCGCGAGATAATAATATATTGATGTTGCCCTCCCTATCGGTACCAAAAACATCTTCTAGATGCAAAAGAGTTTCTGCCAATCGCTCACGTACAGAATGCTGAGCTAAATGCGAAATGACCATATTTGCCAATTTTAAATCATTGCTGAGCAAACGTAACATCTCTAAGGTAAAATCTTTGTTTGTCAGCAATTTAACATAAATTTCTTTTGGAATAGCACAAGCTGTTACATCTTCAATAGCAGTCAAATTTAAAGTAATAGCTTCGCCGTTAAAAACAGATCGATATCCTATTAAGTTTCCGGATTTAACAAATCTTATTATTTGCTCTTTCCCTGACGAGTTATATCTGGATAATTTGCCTTTTCCGGACATTAAACAATAAACAGCTCTACTTGGCTTACCTTCTTCTAAAATAAGGTCACCTTTTTTAAAATGTAAAACTTTTTTATGTTCAGAAATGTAGTCTAAATCTTTTTTAGAAAGCGTTTTGAAGGAGTTTAATTGATGAATTAAACAAAGATTACAATTTTTCATTGATTTATTTTTTAGGTCTGATGTCTGACAGTCCGTAAATCCTGTCGCTGTCATTCAAAAATACCAGTTGCAAATATTAAAACACAAAGTTATAAAAAAACTAATGAAAAATGATATAAATCATTGAAATAAGACAAATTAGTCATAATATCAAAAATACATATAAAAATTAACAAAAAGAATTTACAATTTTCAATAATTAAGGTGTCTTTATGCAAATTTACAAATGTTTAAAAAGTAATTAGAATAGTATAAAAAATAATAAAAAACTTTTTTTTTCGAAAAAAAATCATAGATTTGCAAAAATTTTTATGGTCAACAATAGGCCATATTTTAT
>WGBX01000108.1 GCA_015494075.1 Flavobacteriaceae bacterium | reverse complement strand
GAGACGGTTTGATTGACAAGGATTTTTTGAAGCAATTATTAGATTTGGTAGTTGTTCAATCTTCGTAATCATATTTTTTCCCATTTGCGTTTGCGGTAAATTTCCCGTCTGTTGCGGTAGAGATTTTCGATAGTTTCCGAATCGGTATCCGGTATTTTATGCACAAAACAAAAGCGTTTGCGGTTGTATTGCCAATTATCTTCAAAAAAATTGCGGTGCATTTGTTCCAGTTCTTCCTGACTTCGCACATTTTTAAAATTAAAACATTGATTTATAGTATATTGCAATTTTGCTAAGGCACTACATTTTAGATTATTTGATATGGTGTCGTAATATGTTTTATGTCATATAAACCTAATATTTTGTACGCATCTTCTTGTATTTTGGAAGGTAGTGCATAAAGTTTATTTGTTGAGGTATCTTTAAGTATCGATGTTTGTACTTGTTTTAATTGATAACGGATCTCTGCCGGACTAATCTTTTTATACCTTGCCGCAATTTCATATTCTGCATACCGCATACAGGATAATGCCATAAAGCAAATGGCAATATGCGCTTTGATTCTCCGGTCTGTCCAATGATAAATGGGACGCATTTTTATATCGTGTTTACTAATTCTAAATGTTTCTTCTACTTGCCAAAGACCGGCATAATGCGTAATTTGTTGCAAAGGTGTCAATGTTTTTGTGTTACTTATAATACCTTTTAGTCCGTCCCACTTTTCAGCCTCTATTAATTTTTGTTCATCTATTTCTAAATTAGCTTCCCCTTTGACTTTTATGAATTTTTTATATCCGAAATTGCTTAATAATTCTTTCGGATTTTTAGACTTTTGTAATTTATTTTTTAATTTTTCAATAGCTTTTTCCCTATCATATTTATCTTTTTCCGCTCGTTTCGGACTATAAGTTACTGTCAATGTAAAATGCTCATTGATAGGTATTTGCTTGTATAATAGTCCGGTTTCATGTTGCTTACTATCTATTTTTTTGTAGTCTGATTTATCAAGAATTTTAGCAGTTATCTCCTTGTTCTGATTTTTAATTCTAGCGCCAATTATAAAGCTGACATTATTGTGATGCAATTCATTGATATTTTTATGACTTATCAAACCTGAATCAGCTACAAAAATAACTTCACTAATGTTATATTTTTTCTTGATTAATGCAACTGCATCTTCAAGCGTATTACCTTCAAATGTATTACCTGCATAGACCTGATAACCAACAGGTAAACCTTGTTTGGTTACTAAAATGGATAAAATAATTTGTGCTTGATTGAATTTTCCATCTTTGCTGTAACCATTCTGCATTAAGCCTTCCTGTTGAAAACTTTCAAAATAGAGTGTGGTGCAATCGTAGAATACCACATCGAGTTCTTCTCCTTTTAACTGTTTTGTATAAGTAAAGGTTTTTTCTTGAATTTTCTCAATGGCATTATCATCAATATAATCCATCATTCTATAAATAGCCGTAAGCTGTGTATTTATACCATATTCTTCCGATAGCATTCTTGCCGTAGAACGTTTGCTCGAAGGTTCGGCAATACGACCTAAAACCACATTTTTTAATAGCTTTACCGATGATTTTTTTCTTGAAGGGTTTTTTAAAACATCATTAAAGCCAACATTGTCAAATATTTTACCGAAAACTTGATGAATACCCGTGACGATACGTTTTTCTTCTACTATGGTTTTTAGATTAACATCTAATCTATCAGGTTGGACGGCTTTGGAACTCTCTACTAATCTCTCAATAGCCTCTGAATCAGCTTTTTCAAATAACTTTAATTGATCGGTTTGTCTTAACAATTGATCCTTGTAATTTAGTGCTAATCGCGTCAAAACTTTAGCTTCTTCTTCATTTAAAGCTGTACCAAAGTGTCTGATAATCTTTTGCTTAACTTTTTTGCCTTCCCTAATATTTTCTACTAGTTGAATGGCTATCTTAGGACTATTTTTACTGGTTTTTCTTCTTACAAACATGGGGCAAAGATACGACAAAAAAATTAAATAACCAAATAAAATATAAAATTAGGCACTACACAATGAAAAAAAATAAAGGATACATCTATTTATAGGGTGTGCTAGTGCATAATGTAGTGTTATGTGTGAAGTCAGGAGAGTGTTCCGATTTTTGATTTAAAATTCCATACCTTTATATAT
>WGBX01000107.1 GCA_015494075.1 Flavobacteriaceae bacterium | reverse complement strand
GTACTGATTATACTTATCTGAGTTTACAACCCGGCTTGCTATACCACTTTCATAAAAAACTCAAATTAGGCGCCGGTGTACAATATACTTATTTAAAATCAAACAAATCTTATTATGGTGTAAATTATAATTATAATATTTTCGGATTTAACAGTATGATTCTTTATGATCCGATAGAAGGATTAGAAACCTCTCTGGAATATGAAAATTTATATGTCAAAAAAGATTTTAACAATGTAAAAACTAATTTTTGGTCACCTTCACTATTTGCCGGACTAGGTTACCATTTTGGCGCAGTAGTTGCGGGCTTTAAATACAACTTTTTATATGATCCCGAAACCAGTATTTATCAAGATGCCTTTATACCCTTTATACGTATCTATTTTTAAGCATGAAAAAAAATCTAACATTTCTTTTGGTTTGCTTTATTTTTACGTCAATTCAGGCGCAATTATCACCTATCTTATATAAACCCTTTACACAACAAAAAGAAGATACTGTCTATCCCAAGATTAACCTCGAAGCTCAATATTTAGGCTTTGTAAAAAATAATGAATATTTCAACTTAATTGCAGATGGTTATACATTATTAGGACATCAATTGGATCTCACACTGAAACTGCAAACGTCAAAAAATTATAAATTTTTTATGGGCATCGATTTGCAAAAATATATGGGGTTAAACGATTTTGAAAAACCTATTCCTTATATAGGTTTAGAGATATATAAAGGAAAAAGTACTTTTTATTTTGGTAAACTAAATACTTCTGATAACCACCATTTAAGTGAGCCATTATATGATTTTGAACGGCATTTAGACGACCGGCATATCGAAAATGGTTTGGAACACCGGTTTAAAAATGCACATTGGCAAACAGACACATGGTTAGAATGGGAACATTTTATATTTAAAGAAGACTCATTGAGAGAACGCTTAAACTTTGGACAAACGACCACCTATACCAAATCTTTTGGCTCATGGCAAATACGTTGGCCGTTACAATTATATATTATGCACCGTGGCGGCCAAATAAATATAAGAACCGTAGAAAGTACGACTTATAACAATGCCATGGTCATAGCCAACTATGCTACAGGTTTACAGTTAGAAAAACATTTAACACAATATAGTTTGGGGCTAGCTTATACTTATTTCGGTCATCAAATTAATTCTGACAATGTAGAAGAACTACATTTCAAAAACGGAGAAGCCCATCAAGTACAAATATTCATACGACATCACGCTTGGCAGCATGCCTTAAGTTACTGGCAAGCCTATAAATTTGTTGCGCCGAAAGGCAATCCTATTTATCAAAGTATCAGTTATCGAGTTGAAAAATACATAAACCAAAATGGTCAACAAATGTCTGTTTTTACAGATTATACCGAACCCAACCGGTCATTATTAACCTGGAAAAGTATTTATCAAAAAGAAATTTATAAAAATTTGCAAGGCGCCTTTGTCTTAGACCTTTATTATCAACTTAACGAGTCAAGTATAGAAAACCCCTATTATACCACAACTATTGCACCTCATTTAGATTATGCAATGGCTATTTATCTATGCTATAAATTTAATTTTAAAATCCTCAATATAAAATAATTACACAGCATTGTCAAATTAGCCGAATAACTTAAAAAATATTCATTGTCAATCAATTAAATCCGTATCTTTGCCGCTTAATTAAATTCAAAAATCCGGTTATCTTCCGGATAAGTATATTACCTATGAAATCAATAAGAAATATTGCAATTATTGCACACGTTGACCATGGCAAAACCACTCTAGTCGACAAAATTATTCAAGAAAGTAACCTCTTAGACAAACGCAAAGAACACAAAGACCTCCTACTCGACTCTAATGATTTGGAACGAGAACGAGGTATTACCATTTTATCAAAAAATGTATCTGTTGACTATAACGGCATTAAAATTAATATTATTGACACACCTGGCCACGCCGATTTTGGCGGTGAAGTAGAGCGCGTACTGAAAATGGCCGATGGCGTATTGCTTTTAGTCGATGCTTTTGAAGGTGCCATGCCCCAAACACGATTTGTATTGAGCAAAGCCATTTCATTAGGTTTAAAACCTATTGTAGTTATAAACAAAGTAGATAAAGAAAACTGTAAACCGGACGAAGTACAAGAACAAATTTTTGATTTAATGTACAATTTAGGGGCTACCGAAGATCAATTGGATTTTCCAACTGTTTACGGCTCTGCCAAACAAGGCTGGATGAGCACCGAAGGCTGGACAGAACCTACCGGTAGCGTTAAGCCTTTGCTAGATGCCATTGTCGAACATATACCCGAAGCACCTCACAACGAAGGACCACTGCAAATGCAAATAACTTCATTAGATTACTCTAATTTTGTCGGACGAATTGCCATAGGACGTGTTTTTAGAGGCACCATAAAACAAGGTGAAGACGTATTGTTGCTCAGTAAAGAGCATCCCCCTAAAAAATCTCGAATAAAAGAACTCTATATTTTTACCGGTTTGGGAAAAGAAAAAGTCGAAAGTGTTAGAAGTGGTGATATCTGTGCCATTGTCGGCTTAAATGATTTTGAAATTGGTGATACTATTACCGATACCGAACATCCGGAAGCTTTAGAACGTATTGCCATTGACGAACCGACCATGAGCATGTTATTTACCATTAACAACTCACCTTTCTTCGGAAAAGAAGGTAAATATGTAACTTCTAGACATTTACGTGACCGTTTAATGAAAGAAACCGAAAAAAATCTGGCACTGAGGGTAGAAGAAACCGATACAGAAGACAAATTTAATGTTTACGGGCGCGGAATTTTACATTTATCGGTTCTGATTGAAACCATGCGCCGCGAAGGTTATGAGTTACAAGTGGGCAAGCCACAAGTTTTAATTAAAGAAATTGATGGTAAAAAACACGAGCCATATGAAACTTTAGTTATCGATGTTCCCGAAGCATATAGTGGAAAAGTGATTGAATTAGTTTCCGGACGAAAAGGTGACCTGCTAGCTATGGAACCCAAAGGTGATGTTATGCATTTAGAATTTGACATTACTTCTCGTGGTTTGATCGGATTACGTAATAGCATTTTAACAGCTACTGCCGGAACTGCTGTAATGAATCACCGGTTTAGAGAATATGCCCCATTCAAAGGCGAAATTTCAGAAAAAAGTAAAGGCGCTTTAATTTCTATGGACGCCGGAAAAGTGTCGGCTTACTCGCTAGACCGCTTACAAGACCGTGGCCGCTTTTTTGTTGAACCCGGCGATGAAGTATATGTAGGACAAGTTGTAGGCGAACACACCCGTGAAAATGACTTGCCAGCTAACCTGACTAAAGGGAAAAAAATTACCAATATGCGTGCATCCGGAACAGATGAAAGCATGAAGATTGCTCCTAAAATTCAATTTTCCTTGGAAGAGGCTATGGAATATATCCGAGATGATGAATATTTAGAAATAACACCTCAAAGCTTAAGAATTAGAAAAATAAAATACAAAGGATAAAAAAAAATTTATATCTTTGTGCTTTAAAAAAAATTTCATCAGAAATGAATTTAATTTTTACACATCATCATCATCGCACTTTTGCCTATCAGGCGAGATGATGATTTATGTGTTAATTTAAAACTATATCCCAATCAATATTCATCCCGTCTGAGCAAAATCAGACGGGATTTTTTTTTCACTTCCGTTGATTTGCTCAGACAATAAAATAACTAAAATGTGTAAATCAATGATTAAAATTGCTATTCAAAAAAAAGGCAGACTACATGATGAAAGTTTGCAATTACTCAAAGATGTCGGTATTAACATTAGTAATGGTAAAGACCAATTAAAAGTTAAAGCTGATAATTTTCCCCTCGAAATTTTATACTTGCGTAATAGTGACATTCCTAAATATTTGGCTGACGGTGTGGTAGACATTGCCATAATCGGTAAAAATTTGGTCGTGGAACAAGGAAGTGAAAACTTAAAAATTATCGAAAATCTAGGTTTTTCAAAATGCCATCTTTCCTTGGCTGTCCCAAAAAAATACGGACAGGTCGATTTAAATTTCTTTGCCGGGAAAAAAATAGCCACTTCATATCCTAATACGCTAAAATCCTTTTTAAAACAGCATCAAATAAAAGCAGGCGTCCATTTAATTTCAGGATCTGTCGAAATAGCCCCAAATATTGGACTGGCTGATGCTATTTGTGATATAGTAAGTACCGGAAGTACGCTTTTTAAAAATGGATTAATAGAAACAATCAAAATTTTAGATTCCGAAGCGGTATTGGTTCAGACACCTTTTTTAAACACAGAAAAAAAACAAATATTAAATCAATTATTATTTAGAATCAGAGCTGTATTAAAAGCAAAAAAATATAAATATATCATGTTAAATACGCCTAACAGTCAAATTGATGCTATTGTAGATATATTACCTGTTTTAGAAAGTCCTACTATCATTCCTCTAAAAAAACCAAATTGGAGTTCTATACATTCTGTTATTAAAAAAGATCAATTTTGGGAAGTCTTGGAGCGTCTCAAACAAGCCGGTGCGCAAGATATTATTATTACACCCATTGAAAAAATGCTTATTTAATTTAAAAATTTAAGGCCTTATGAAATTTAAAATTCAAAAAAAAATATCAACTACCAGACCTCGTGTTGATTATAGTATCTTAAAAGATACCGTAGCGCAAATATTTGAAGACATCACAAACAATGGCGATATCGCTATCCAAAAATACAATCGTCTTTTTGACGGTTTTAACGGTACACAACTCAAAGTTACAGCGACTGAATTGCAAGAAGCAACAGCACAAGTTGAACCTGATTTGAAAAAAGCGCTAAAAAAAGCGCAAAAAAATATTGCAAAATTCCACAAAGCTCAAATACAAGATACACCTCAAAAAATAAAAATTGAAAAGGGACTTACTTGTTGGCAAGAAACCAGACCCATAGAAAAAATCGGTATATATATTCCCGGCGGGTCTGCGCCGTTATTCTCCAGTGTTTTGATGCTTGGTGTACCTGCCAAAATAGCAGGTTGCAGCGAAATAGTTTTATGTACGCCTCCTGATAAAAATGGAAAAATTGCACCTGAAATTTTATACACTGCCCAATTAACAGGCATTACAAACATTTACAAAACCGGTGGTATCCAAGCTATTGCAGCCATGAGCCTCGGCACAGAAAGTATTCCAAAAGTGTACAAAATTTTTGGGCCGGGCAACCAATATGTAACTGCTGCTAAGCAATTTGCTTTGCAAAAAGGAACAGCTATTGACCTGCCGGCAGGTCCTTCTGAACTTATGGTAGTAGCTGACAAATCTGCCAAACCTGAATACGTAGCCGCCGATTTACTTTCACAAGCCGAACACGGAGAAGATAGTCAAGTGGTGTGTTTGAGTCCTGATAAAAATTTTTTAAAACAAGTTATTGTACATATTAATAAACAAGTAAAAGCATTAGACCGTCAAAAAATTATCAAGAAAAGCTTGCAAAATGCACAATTTGTAAATATAAAAAATACAGCTAAAATTTTACAAGCTATAAACGATTATGCCCCCGAACATCTTATTTTATCTACACGTTTCAATTCATACCTGCTCCGGGGACTATCCAATGCAGGTTCTGTATTTATAGGTAATTATGCCCCCGAAAGTGCAGGCGACTATGCCTCAGGAACTAATCATACACTTCCCACTAATGGTTTTGCAAAAAGCTACAGTGGCGTAAATATGGAAAGTTTTGTTAAACATATCAGTTTTCAAAAAATATCAAAAAAAGGACTAAAAAACATTGCAGAAACAGTTGAAACCATGGCTTCTTATGAAGGATTAACTGCCCACCAAAACGCCGTCGAAATTCGATTAAAAAGCAAATAGTAGAATATGATGACCTTAAATGACATACAAAAACTGATAAGACCTAGCATATTGAACTTGAAAGCTTATAGTTCGGCACGACATAATTTTAATAAGGAAGCTTCGGTTTTTTTAGATGCCAATGAAAATCCTTTTGATAATGGTATTAATCGTTATCCTGACCCATTTCAAAGAGATTTAAAAAAGAGAATATCCCTGCTTAAACAACAACCCGTAGAAAATATCTTTATCGGAAATGGTAGTGATGAAGCTCTTGATGTTATTGTCAGAAGTTTTTGTGAACCGAAAGAAGATAATATCATCATATGCCCACCAACTTATGGTATGTATAAGGTTACTGCTGATATTCATAATGTATCAGTATTGGAAGTGCCGCTAAATGAAAACTTTGAAGTTGATGTAACCCAAATATTAGAAACGGCCAATGAGCATTCTAAGTTGCTGATTCTTTGCTCTCCCAATAACCCAACCGGTAATAGTATTGACTTCAATACTTTGAGGCAAATTGCAGAAAATTTTAAAGGTATAATTATTATAGACGAAGCCTATATCGATTTTAGTACAAATGCATCTGCTTTAAAATGCTTAACCGAATTTCCTCAGATTATTGTGATGCAAACCTTATCAAAAGCTTGGGGTATGGCAGGATTAAGAATAGGGATGGCTTTTGCTGCTCCGGAAATTATTTCTGTTTTAAATAAAGTAAAACCACCCTACAATATTAATGTTTTATCTCAAAAGTATGCTATAAAACAACTTAAAAATACTGATTTGTTGAAAAAAAACATTGAACAAATAAAATTGCAACGAGAAAAATTATATGATTTTCTAAAAACCTGTGAGTGGGTAGAAAATGTATTTAAATCAGATGCTAACTTTATCATAGCGCGTTTTAAAAATGCCCAATATATATATACAAAATTAATTCAAAAAGGCATCGTTGTAAGAAATCAAACACACCAAACTTTATGCGATAATTGTCTCCGAATCAGTATTGGTACACCAAAAGAAAACGAAATATTAATGAAAACCTTAAAAACACAACTAAAATGACTAAAAAAAAGGTTCTTTTTATAGACAGAGACGGCACG
The DNA here is from genome assembly GCA_015494075.1 of Flavobacteriaceae bacterium. GTDB lineage: Bacteria > Bacteroidota > Bacteroidia > Flavobacteriales > Flavobacteriaceae > WGBX01. Next base: position 7,232 of record WGBX01000107.1, on the reverse strand, counting down.
TTAATCGTAGAGCCTCCGGAAGATTATCAGGTAGATAGTTTAGAAAAGCTCAGTTTTATGCCGGGCGTGTTTTCGTATTTGTCACGTATAGCGCAAGAATTGGATTATGAACTGGTTATGGTAACTAACCAAGATGGATTAGGTACAGAAAGCTTTCCTGAAAATGATTTTTGGCCGGCTCAAAATAAAATGTTGGAAGCCTTCAAAAATGAAAATATTAATTTTGAAGCTATTCATATTGACAGAAGCTTTGCGCAAGAACAACAAAATACCCGCAAACCCGGAACAGGACTTTTAAAAAAATATTTTTCAACAGAATATGACCTTGCTAACTCATTGGTAATCGGCGACCGCTTAACAGATGTTGCGCTAGCCAAAAATTTGGGGGCTAAGGCTATTTATTTTTCTCCTAATCCGCAGGTCACAGATCCAACAATTGTGTTACAAACACAATCTTGGAAAGATATTTATACTTACTTAAAATATGGTTTAAGGAAAGTACATATATACCGAAAAACCAAAGAAACAGAAATAGATTTATCCTTAAACCTTGATGGAAAAGGACAATACTTTATTGACACAGGAATAAAATTTTTTGATCATATGTTAGAACAAATTGCCAAACATGCACAAATAGATATGGTACTCAAAGCCAAGGGTGATTTAGAGGTTGACGAACACCATACTATTGAAGATGTCGGCCTTGTTTTAGGAGAAGCTATAAAAAAATCTTTAAGCAATAAAAAAGGACTAAATCGCTATGGTTTTATTTTACCAATGGATGATAGTTTGGCTCAGGTAAGTTTGGATTTAGGCGGGCGAAATTGGATTGTCTGGAAAGCAAATTTTAAGCGAGAAAAAATTGGACAAATGCCCACAGAAATGTTCTATCATTTTTTTAAAAGTTTAAGCGATACTTGTCGCTGTAATCTAAATATACAAGCCGACGGTTATAATGAACATCACAAAATTGAAGCTATCTTTAAAGCTTTTGCCAAAGCCTTATATATAGCTAAACAAAGAAATATTCATTCAGATAATTTACCATCTACTAAAGCTTACTTATAATATGACAAAATTAAAAATAGCCCTAATAGACTACGGCGCCGGAAATATACAATCTGTGCAAAATGCTTTAAACCGTTTGGGATACCAAGCTGTTTTAACGCATGATCCGGCTATTATTACCAAAGCAGATAAAGTTATTTTTCCCGGAGTAGGACAAGCTTCTTATGCCATGAAACAATTAAAAAATTATCAACTGGATACTTTAATCCCGCAATTAAAACAAGACTTTTTAGGTATCTGCCTAGGCATGCAGCTGATGTGTAACAAAACAGAAGAAAATAATACCGAAGGCTTGGGCGTATTTCCAATTGATGTTCTAAAATTTAATCATCAGTTAAAAATTCCGCATATGGGTTGGAATACCCTGCAACATAACAAAACACCCTTGTTTAAAGGGGTTAAAAATGGTGAATTTGCATATTTTGTCCACTCATTTTATGTACCGATTAGTACTTATACTATTGCACAAACAGACTACGGCCTAAATTTTTCTGCAGCCATACAAAAAGATAATTTTTATGCAACACAATTTCACCCCGAAAAAAGCAGTCAGACGGGTTTAAATATTTTAAAAAACTTTTTATCATTATGAGAATTATACCGGCAATAGATCTTTTAAACGGGCAATGTGCCCGCTTAGAACAAGGACAGTACCAAAAACAAAAAATTTACCACAAAGATCCTTTATACATGGCTCAAAAATTTGAAGCCCATGGCATGAAATATTTACATCTGGTCGATTTAGATGGCGCCAAAAAAGGACAATTGGTAAATTGGCATATTATAGAAAAAATTGCACTTAAAACCAATTTGAAAATTGATTTTGGCGGTGGCATAAAAACCGAACAAGATCTTATAACTGCATTTAATAGCGGCGCAAGCCAAATAACCGCCGGAAGTATCGCCGTTAAAAATCCTGATATGGTAACAACTTGGTTAAAAAAATATGGTGCCGACAAAATCATACTTGGAGCAGATATTAAAGACGAATATATTTCTATATCCGCTTGGACAGAAAAAACGGCAATTAAGCTTTGGGATTTTTTAGAAAACTATAAGCAAAAAGGAATCAAACAAATAATATGTACTGATATTTCAAAAGACGGTATGTTACAAGGGCCTGCTTTTGAATTGTACCAAAAAATACAACAAAAATTTCCTGACCTAAAATTAATAGCAAGTGGCGGTGTTGGACAAATAACCGATATTGAAAATTTAAAAAATATTCAAATTGAAGGTGTTATTATTGGAAAAGCATTATATGAAAATAAAATAAATTTAAAAGCATTAGAAAAATATGTTAGCTAAAAGAATTATTCCGTGCCTCGATATCAAAGACAACCGTACCGTAAAAGGGATTAACTTTAAAGCGCTTAAAGATGCCGGTGATCCGGTAGAATTAGCACACTATTATGCCGAAAACGGAGCTGACGAATTGGTATTTTTAGACATCACAGCCACACAAGAAAAACGAAAAACCTTAATCAAACTTGTTGAAAAAGTTGCTGCGGCTATTAATATTCCTTTTACCGTCGGTGGCGGTATTACAACAAAAGAAGCCGCTGCAGACCTCATTTATGCAGGTGCAGATAAAGTTTCTATTAATTCTGCGGCAGTCCGCAATCCTGATTTAATTACACAAATAGCAGACCGGTTTGGTGCACAAAGTGTTGTCGTTGCCATTGATGCCAAATACCATCATAACAATTGGCAAGTTTTTTTAAATGGTGGACGTCAAGCCGTTGCTCTTTCTCTTTTTTCTTGGGCACAGCAAGCCCAGCAACTCGGTGCTGGTGAAATTTTATTTACCTCAATGAACCATGATGGTACCAAAAAAGGCTTTGCAAACAAAGCCTTATCCAAATTAACAGATTTACTTAAAATACCTGTAATAGCCTCCGGCGGTGCCGGAAGTTATAAAGATTTTAAAGATGCATTTATAGATGGAAAAGCTGATGCTGCCTTAGCTGCCAGTGTGTTTCACTATAATCAAATAAAAATACCTGAACTCAAAAAGTATTTAAAACAAGAAAATATTATCGTACGAATATAATTTAAAAATATGAAAAATTTGACCCTTAAATTTGATCCTCAAACCGGTTTAATACCGGCCATTATTCAAGATGCCAACACACTTAAAGTCCTCATGTTGGGTTATATGAACCAAGAAGCTTATACAAAAACACTACAATCAAAACTTGTTACTTTTTATAGTAGAAGTCGAAAACAATTATGGACAAAAGGTGAAACTAGTGGCAACTGGCTAAAATTGGTAGAAATAAAGACCGATTGCGATCAAGACACATTACTGATCAAAGCCTTGCCACAAGGACCTGTCTGTCACCTAGGAACAGATACTTGCTGGGGAGAAGAAAATAATAAAAACCTACTTTTTTTAAACCATTTAGAAAGTATAATTTCTGATAGAAAATCTAACTTTACACCAGAGTCATATACAGCCCGGTTATTTAAAAAAGGACTTAACAAAATTGCACAAAAAGTGGGAGAAGAAGCTGTAGAGCTAGTTATTGAAGCTAAGGATCAAAACGATGATTTATTTTTGAATGAAGCTGCCGATTTGCTTTTTCATTATTTAATTTTACTGCAAGAAAAAAATTATAAATTGAAAGACGTCATCGAAATTTTAGCCTTAAGAAATCAAAAAAATTAAGGTTTTTCAAGTATTTTTTCAATGTTGTCTGCCAGTTTTTCACCCCATAAGTTTTTACCGATTATTTGTCCTCTTTGATTAATGAGATACATAGTCGGTAAACTTTTAACTTTGTATTTTTTTAGAATTTGACGGCTACTGTCAATAAGTTGTAGCCATGGCAAACTGTCTTGTTTAAGCGCTTTTTTCCAAAAATACATATGCCTGTCTGTTGAAATGCCTATAATGTTTAAGCCACGCTTATGATATTTATAATACAATTTTTTATATGCCGGATTTGCAGATTCTCGACAAGGACGACACCACGAAGCCCAAAAATCGATGATAGTAGCTTTACCCATACCGATATCAACAGGCATAATAGTACCGGTACTGTCCGGTAATTCAAAATATGGAATATATTGTCCGGACAACACGCCTTCTTGTTCGGGCTTGTGTAGTGCAATATGATAAGATTCATTATTACAAGCAGTGAGAAGTAATAATACAACAAAGCTTAATCTAAACCAATTCAATTTCAAACTGTGTTAAGTTTATAAAATCTTGCAAACGATCTTTAATTTCTAATTTGGTTAAAGATTCTAAGCGTTGAGCCCCAAATTTTTCAACGGTAAATGAAGCAAGGTTTGCGCCACAAATAACTGCATTTTTCATAGCACTAAATCCTATATCTTCCATTTGAGCTAACTTGCCGATAAAACCACCTGCAAAGGTATCACCGGCACCTGTAGGGTCAAAAACATCCTCTAAAGGTAATGCCGGTGCAAAAAATATATTTTTGCCATGAAAAAGCAAAGCGCCGTGTTCTCCTTTTTTTATTATCAAATATTTAGGTCCCATAGCCTGAATCGTTTTTGCGGCTCGTACTAGCGAATACTCTTTGCTCAACTGCCGGGCTTCTTCATCATTGACAATAAGAATGTCTATATTTTTTAAAAGCGTCATTAAATCATCCCAAGCGGTATTCATCCAAAAATTCATTGTATCTAAAGCGATTAGTTTGGGACGCTTTGTCATTTGATCTATAACTAACTGTTGAATAGCTGGATGTAAATTGCCCAACATTAAAAAATCAGCAGTTTTATATGCATCAGGTACTATTGGTTTAAAATGTTCTAAACAATTTATTTCGGTAATTAAAGTATCCCGACGATTTAAATCATTATGATATTTGCCTTTCCAATAAAATGTTTTTTCACCTTTTAATTTTTCTACCCCTGAAATATCAATCTTGCGGTCTATAAATTTTTGCAAAAACGCATCCGGAAAATCTTCACCAATTACAGATACAATTCCAATATCATTGAATAACTTTTGAGCTGCCAGAGCAATATAGGATGCAGAACCTCCAAGGGTTTTCCCGGATTGCCCGAAAGGCGTAATAATTTCATCAAAAGCCATGGTGCCAACGGCAAGTATTTGAGACATATAAAAATTTATTTAGGAACTTATCATTTTATTTTTACTGAAATTATTTTGGCAGGACATAAATCAGCAGCTTTTTGTGCTTGCTCATATACCGCATTATCCGGTTCTTTAAGTGTAAAAAAACCTTTACGTTCATAAGATTTTAACAAAATACTCTTACCATCCTTTTTAGACATTTGAAACTGTTCCGGTGCCACTTCAACACAATAATTGCAACCAATACATTTTTTTCGCTGTAAGGTGATAATTACCATAATTACCGAGGCTTAAAACCTAATTTTTGACGTGTTCTATTCAAAACTTCACTAGCGACATTTGCTGCTTTTTGAGCGCCTTGCTCTAAGGCTTTATCTATTTCTGATTTATTTTGCATATAATAATTATACCGCTTTCTTTCTTCAGAGAATTTGTCTAAAATTAATTCATATAAAGCTTGCTTGGCATGACCATAGCCAAAATTTCCGACTATATATTTTTGACGAAGGGCTTCTGTTTGGCTCGGAGTTGCCAATAATTTGTATAAAGCAAACACATTATCGGTGTCAGGGTTTTTAGGCGCTTCTAATGGGGTGCTATCGGTAACAATTTTCATGATTTGCTTGCGCAATTTCTTCTCCGGCAAAAAAATGTTGATAATGTTATTTCTCGATTTGCTCATTTTATTCCCATCTGTACCGGGGACATACATGGTTTGTTCTTTTAAGGCTATATCGGGAATTACAAAAGTTTCTCCCATTTGCCGGTTAAAACGCTGTGCTACATCACGGGTCATTTCCAAATGTTGCTTTTGGTCTTTTCCCACAGGAACCACATTAGCATCATATAATAAAATATCTGCTGCCATTAGCATAGGATAGGTAAATAAACCGGTATTAATATCAGCCAGGCGATCGGCTTTATCTTTAAAAGAATGCGCCAAAGTTAATCGTTGGTAAGGAAAAAAAGTGCTTAAATACCACGTTAATTCTGTAACTTGCGGTATATCCGATTGGCGATAAAACACCGTTTTATCAATATCTAAACCAAAAGCTAACCAAGTAGCAGCCGTACTGTAAGTATTTTCACGAAGTTCTTCAGGGTTTTTTATCTGCGTCAAAGAGTGCAAGTCGGCAATAAACAGAAAAGATTCATTTTCCGGATTTTTAGCTTGTTCAATAGCCGGCATAATCGCACCTAAAATATTTCCTAAATGTGGTGTTCCGGTGCTTTGTATCCCCGTGAGTATTCTCATAGTTTGATGTATATTAAAATGCAAAAATAAACTATTTTTTTCATTTTAAACATAGCTGTTTTAGATAAAAAAAGGAGGCAAAATGCCTCCTTAAATGTTTGTTTGTATGTTCCTTATAATATTAAAGTTCTTTGTGACAGAACCACCAGTCAAAACAGCCTTCTTTTCCTTTACGCTTATCAGCTTCTTCAACATTGGTAGCCGGTGGAATAATAACATGATCGCCGATTAAATCGTTATTTGGCCAATTTTCAGGAGCAGCTACACCAAATTTGTCAGACATTTGTAAAGCTTTGACAGATCTGATAACTTCATCGACATTACGACCAATTTCTTGAGGATAATAAATCATCAAACGTAAATTACCTTTGGGGTCTACTACAAATACAGCACGTACAGTATTGCTGCTTGATTTGCCGGGATGAATCATACCTAAAGCTTTCGAAACGCCCTCGGCACTATCGGCAACCACAGGAAAAGGAATTTCAACATTTAAGTTGTCTTTAATCCACTCAACCCACTTGATGTGTGAAAAAACTTGATCAACCGACAAACCGATTAATTCGACACCCATTTTTTTAAACTCATCGGCTTTTTGGGCAAAGGCAACGAATTCAGTGGTACAAACCGGCGTGAAATCTGCCGGATGGCTAAATAATACAAACCATTTACCTTCGTAATCATTAGGTAAAGTCATTGGACCATGTGTGGTTTGCACTTTTACTTCGGGAAATTTTTCGCCTAATAAAGGCATTCTTGTTATGTCTTCCATAATATATTAGTTTTTTATGATTTTAAATTTAATACAAAATTACAACACTATAAAACCATAGT
>WGBX01000106.1 GCA_015494075.1 Flavobacteriaceae bacterium | reverse complement strand
GCTCGTATGTAATCATAATAAATTTAATTTCAGATTTTTTACAAAAATAAGGTATAAAATTTTTATTATTAAATTTTTATTTATATTTTGGACTCCGCTAAAATTCAAATTATGAGTAAAAAAGTAAAAGTAGAAATGGAATTCCCCATTCATGCTTCACCAAGTATGATTTTTCAATATTTAACTACACCTTCCGGATTAAGTGGGTGGTTTGCAGATGATGTTAATTCAAGAGGAAAAATGTACTCTTTTATTTGGGATGGTGTTGAAGAAAAAGCTAAAGTAGCTTCTAAAAAAGAAAATGAAAAAATAAAATATAAATGGCTTGATGATGAAGATCAAGAAATTGGCACCTATATCGAATTTAAAATAACGGTAGACGAATTAACCAAAGATGTGTCTTTAATTATTACTGATTTTTGCGACGAAGGAGAAGAAGAAGAAACACGGCTACTGTGGGGAAACCAGATTGGCGATCTAAAACATATTATCGGTGCCTAAAATTCTTTAATTCTATTACACTTATTATAACCGTTTGATTTATCAAGCGGTTTTTTTTATAAATTAAACTTTTGAAGACTTTAATTGTCTTACAAACATAAAATTGTGAATTTGACCAACGAACCGGACATAACAAAATTTAAACTAATGCCTATTGACAAGCAAATAAATTGGATTGTCCAAAATTATTTGCAAGATTTATATTGGACTATCCGTCCAATTGTCAAAACACATGAAAATACCAATGATGTCTTACAGAATGTCCTCATAAAAGTTTATCAATATTTGCCAAAATTCAGATATGACAGTAAACTTTACTCTTGGTTATATCGCATAGCAGTAAATGAATCGCTCAATTTTATCAAAAAAACAGCCAAAATGAAAGCTATGGATACCAATGAAATGTTAATGCAGTCTTTACAAAGTGACATTTATTATGAAGGAGATAAAATATTGATGCAATTGGAAGAAATCATATTAAGCTTACCCCCAAAACAACAAGAGGTTTTTAGACTAAAATATTTTAACGAAATGACTTATGAAGAAATGTCGGAACTATTAGGAACCTCGATAGGCGCATTAAAAACCAGTTATCATATAGCTGTAAAAAAAATAAAAGAAAAATTACAACACTATTAAACTTTTGATATAAAGAATTGTCTTATAAACAAATGAAAACAAAACATCACATAGAAGACCAGTTTAAAAAACTAAAACCATCATACAAAGTTCCTGACGGCTATTTTGATAATTTTAAACCCGCAAAAGCCAAGCCGGCTAATATTATTAGACTAAAGATGGATAAAAGACTTTGGATTGTTGCTGCCAGCTTTCTAATCTTGGTTAGTATAGGTTATAAAATAATGCATTGGCAAGAAAAAGAGCAACATATTCTGAAAATTGAACAATTTCAAACAAACACAAATACTCAAAGTTTATTTGATGACTTGACAGATGATGAAATTATCGAATATTTGACTGAGGAAAACTTATCCGAACAAACCTTAGATTATTAAATTATAAAATCCTAAACATTAAATTATGAAAAAAATAGCTTACCTATTTATCATTATGATAAGTGCATCGACCTTAGCACAAAAACCTATGCAAAAACAAAAAGTGCAAGAACGTATTTGGCAAAGAAAACTTATATTCATGAAAGAAAACTTGATGCTTAACCAAAAAGAGGCACAAGAATTTGAAACAGCTTATAAAGAATATACCCTTAATAAGTTAACATTAAACAAACGTTTCAAAACCGATGTGATAGGCAAAATAAAAAATGGCGGTCTGTCTGAACTTTCTGAAAAAGAAAAAGAACAAATTATTGAAAAATATTTAAATTTTGACAAGGAGCGCTATGAGCTTAATCGTGATTTCACTATCAAACTTACTCATATATTACCATCAGAAAAAGTTATTCGCTTTTTTAAACTTGAGAGACAATTTGACCGCGAATTATTAAAACGATTGAAAAAAAGACGTATGAAGGAAGCCCCTGGCAAACCTAGAGAAAAATAATATTTTTTAAAATATCTAAACAAAAAAGGGCGCCTAATGGCGTCCTTTTTTGTTTAGATATAAATAATCAATTCCTTTTTTATTTGATTTTTTCAACGATAGCTTTAAAAGCTTCGGGATGATTCATTGCTAAATCGGCAAGAACTTTACGGTTCAAGTCAATATTATTAGCGTGAATTTTTCCCATAAATTGTGAGTAAGACATACCATGCAAGCGTGCTGCTGCATTGATACGTTGAATCCACAAACCTCTAAAATTACGTTTCTTTTGTTTTCTGTCTCTGTATGCGTAAAGCATCGCTTTTTCAACCGCATTTTTAGCGACTGTATAGACATTTTTTCTGCGTCCGAAATATCCTTTTGCTTGTTTCAGGATTTTTTTACGACGTCTTCTTTTTGCTACTGAATTTACTGATCTAGGCATAGTTTAATGATTTTTTTGTAACAGGCGTTCATATTTCAGAATCTTTGTTTAATTTTAGCACTGTTCCAGGGTTAATAATCTACCAAATCACCGGAATTTATTTCAATCCCAATGATTTTAATACGTTGTCTTTGTCGGCATCACTCACCAAAGTAACATGTGTTAACCGCAATTTACGTTTTTTGCTTTTTTTGGTCAAAATATGACTTTTATAAGCATGCTTTCTCTTAATCTTGCCAGAACCGGTTAATTTAAACCGTTTCTTGGCGCTGGCTTTTACTTTTAATTTTGGCATAATCCTTCTTCTTTATGTATTATTTATATCTATTACTTTTTCTTTTGCGATTTGGGCGACATCAACATAATCATTTTTTTGCCTTCCAATTTTGGCATCTGTTCTACTTTGCCGTAATCTTCCAAATCTTGTGCCAAGCGCAATAATAATATTTGTCCTTGGTCTTTAAACACAATAGAGCGACCTTTAAAGAATACATATGCTTTCAGCTTATTTCCTTCTTTAAGGAAATTCATGGCATGTTTCTTTTTAAACTCGTAATCGTGGTCATCAGTATTTGGACCAAATCTGATCTCTTTAAGCGTGACCTTTTGTGTTTTTGCCTTAATGGCTTTTTCTTTCTTTTTTTGGTCGTACAAGAATTTCTTGTAATCCAAAATCTTACAAACCGGCGGATCGGCTTTGGGCGAAATTTCGGCCAAATCCAAACCTTGTTCTTCGGCAATTTTTAATGCCTCTCTTAAAGGGTACAAACCCACTTCCACATTATCACCAACCAAACGAACTTCTCTGGCGGTAATTTCATCATTGATGCGATGCGGGTTTTTCTTAATGACCCTTCCCGGTCTTCGACTGCGTCTTCTACGTATTGCTATTGTCGTATATTTTTATGGTTACTATTCAAATTTCTTAAGGTCTTTTTGGGTTTCTTTTTGCATATAATCGACAAATTCGTCAATGGTAAAGCTTCCCAAATCACCTTCTTTGTGTTTCCTAACAGAAATCGTGCCGTTATTTACTTCCTTCTCGCCTATGATAATCATATAAGGCACCTTCATTACTTCGGCATCACGAATCTTTCTGCCGACCTTTTCATTCCGCAAATCAATTGTGGCGCGAATATCGGAATTATCGAGCAAATTTAAAACATTTTTTGCATATTTTTCATATTTTTCGCTGATAGGCAAAATTTTAACTTGCTCGGGCGTCAACCAAAGCGGAAAATTTCCGGCTGTATGTTCCAATAAAATGGCGATAAATCGTTCCATGGAACCGAATGGCGCCCGGTGAATCATTACCGGACGGTGCGGTTTATTATCGGCACCGGTGTAAGTCAAATCAAAACGTTCGGGTAAATTATAATCAACCTGAATGGTTCCCAACTGCCAACTGCGTCCTAGCGCGTCTTTGACCATGAAATCTAATTTGGGTCCGTAAAAGGCGGCTTCACCATATTCGGTTATGGTATTGAGATTCTTGTCTTTTGCCGCTTGAATAATGGCTTGTTCAGCGCGTTCCCAGTTTTCGTCGCTACCTATATATTTACTCTTGTCTTCCTTATCGCGAAGAGAAATTTGTGCCGTAAAGTTTTCAAATCCCAAAGAACCGAACACATACATGACCAAATCGATGACTTTTTTAAATTCGTCAAGCAACTGGTCGGGGGTACAGAAAATATGGGCATCATCTTGTGTAAATCCGCGCACGCGCGTCAATCCGTGCAATTCGCCGCTTTGTTCGTAGCGGTAAACCGTACCGAATTCGGCAAAACGGACCGGCAAATCTTTATAACTATAAGGCTTGGTTTTAAATATTTCGATATGATGCGGACAATTCATCGGTTTGAGTAAAAACTCTTCACCTTCTTTGGGGGTTTGTATAGGTTGAAAACTGTCTTTGCCGTATTTTTCATAGTGTCCGGAAGTAACATACAAATTTTTATGCCCGATATGCGGTGTTACTACTTGTTGATAACCTGCTTTTTTCTGGGCTTTTTTCAAAAAGTTTTCCAAACGCTCGCGAAGCGCGGCACCTTTGGGTAACCATAATGGTAAACCCTGTCCTACTTTGTTAGAAAAAGCGAACAATTCCAACTCTTTACCCAACTTGCGATGATCGCGTTTTTTGGCTTCTTCGAGCAATGCCAAATGTTCTTTAAGCATTTTTTGTTTAGGGAACGAGATACCGTAAACCCGTGTGAGTTGTGGTTTGGTTTCATCACCGCGCCAATACGCACCGGCAACATTGAGCAACTTGACAGCTTTTATCAAACCGGTATGCGGAATGTGTCCGCCGCGACATAAGTCGGTAAAATCATCGTGGTCACAGAAAGTAATTTCACCGTCATTCAGGTTTTCAATTAGCTCTATTTTAAATGGATTATTTTCTTTACGATATAAATCCAAAGCATCTTTTTTGGAAACTTCGCGCAATTTGAACTCGTGCTTGCCTTTGGCAATTTCCAACATTTTCTTTTCAATTTTTTCAAAATCCTTTTCGGAAAATTGCTGATCGCCAAAATCTACATCGTAATAAAATCCGCTGTCAATAGCCGGACCAATGGTTAATTTGGCATCGGGATAAAATTTTAAAATGGCTTGGGCCATTAAGTGTGCTGATGAATGCCAAAATGTTTTTTTGCCTTCGTCATCGTTCCACGTATATAAAATCAAATTACCGTCGGTAGTCAAAGGGGTGGTAGTTTCCACTTTTTTGTCGTTGAATTTGGCTGAAATTACATTGCGTGCCAAACCTTCACTGATATCTTTGGCCACGTCATAAGGTGTTACTCCGCTAGGATATTCCTTAATGCTACCGTCCGGTAAAGTAATTTTAATATTCATGTTTTTTATTTTTGATTGTAGGTTTATTTTAATTTGTATGCAAAATATAAATTGTACTTAATAATCATCTTCTGCTTTCTAAAAAGTAGAACAATTTGCAAATTTAAAACAATTTATACATTAATTAATAAATTTTTTTGTATTTTATATTCTAAATAGATAGGATTAAGCGCCCTATGAACATCCTTTTATAAAGAAAATAATCAGCTTGTTTTTCGATAAATAATGGTCTGCTAAACAATTAAGAAAGCTGATTTTAAATAATAGATCAATAAACCTGTCATGGAAAAAATTATAAACATCTATTTTTTATAATTATCTTTGCAGTTAGAAAGCTCATTATGATTGATAAAATCCTCAATTTTGGCGAAAAGGTTTATCTCCGAATAAAAAACACTTGGGAGACTGAACGTATGCACCGGATTATCAGTAATTTTCTGGTATTTGTTTTTTTATTATCATTAGTTTTATATTTTTTTGTTCATCATCAAATTATACCGTCAAAAGGCTTGTTTAAAAACTTTTCTAATCCGTTTTTTAGTATTGAAGTATCATTTACATTACTATTACTGACAGAAATAGTTTCAATGATATTTGTATTACCTAAATCGGTTGCTAAATCTGTCACCAAACAATTTGAGTTATTGTCACTTATTTTTTTAAGACACGGGTTTCAAGAATTTTCAAATGTACATTCCTTAGATTGGCATGAGATGGTGAAGCCGGTAGAACATATGTTTGTTTATGGTGCGTCTTCATTATTTATTTATTTTATTATTGGAATAGTTTATAAGAAACAACGTCATATTATTATTTGCCGAACCAATCAAGCGCAGCGCAATTTTGTACGTTTTAAAAGAGGCATTTCTTTACTTTTGCTAATTGCCTTTATAATTATTGTTTTGAGTGATTTTAAAGATTTGTTAATCAATAGTATTTATGTAACATCATTTCACACATTCTTTTCGATTCTTATATTTAGTGACATATTGGTTCTTTTAATTACCATTCGTTATGCTGTGGATTATAGAACGATGTATCGTTATTCGGCTTTTATTTTAGCCACTATTTTTATAAGGATAGCTTTAACCTCACAGCCTTATTATGATGTAATTATTGGTACTATAGCAGCCTTGTATTTATTACTTTTGGTCTTAACATATAATTACTTTGAAGGTGACAAAAAACCAAAAAGAGTTTAATTGAATAAACTCTTCAATAAACGTTTTAATAGAAAATAAAAATATATTTATAAAATGGAAGTAAAAGGAAAAATTAAGTTGATTACAGAAACTAAAACTTATGGTAGTAACGGATTTCGAAAAAGAGAAATGGTTGTTACTACTGACGAGCAATATCCTCAATTTATCAATATTGAATTTATTCAAGACAAAACAGAATTGCTTGACAAATTTAAAGTTGGTGATGAAGTGGAGGTTAGTATTAATTTGCGTGGTCGCGAATGGGTTAATCCGCAAGGAGAAACCAAATATTTTAACTCAATACAAGGTTGGCGAATTACCAAAATTCAAACAGAAGCTCCCGGAAACAATGTTCCACCGCCGGTAAATGATGGTTTTGAACCAACTAATAATTTTAGTGCTGATGATAATGGTGAAGATGATTTGCCTTTTTAGATTCTGAGCAAAGATCTGTTTTAACACAAGACACCTAAAATATGTACTTCTTTTGGATCAATTCCGGAAGAAGTTTTTTTATAAATATAAACATTGAGACAAAATTTATAGTTAAAACTTATAGCCTAATTTTAACAAAAATAAACGCGGATAAATACGGGTGAATTCTTGAACCAAAAGATAATTGGTTTGGGAAGTCTTTAATTTTTCGTTATTATTTAATAAGTTTCTAAAATCCAATCCAATATACCAAGATTTATCAGAAAAATTGTAATCTGCCTTAAAATCAAGATAATCATTATTTATATTTGAGTCTGCATTTTTAATCATACTTTTTTGATGTTGATAAAACAATTGTGTATAGAATTTATGTATTTGATAGGTGATTCTTAATTTTAATAACCAATTATCTACCTCTGTCTGATAGTCGGAATTATTGATTAACCGGCTATAAATATTGGCAATGTCAATATTAG
>WGBX01000105.1 GCA_015494075.1 Flavobacteriaceae bacterium | reverse complement strand
GCTGTATATTTATGAGCCATTATTACTAAAAATCAATGCCTAAAAAAAGAAATAAAGCTCGCACAGACAATAAATCAAATAATAATAAGATTATGAAAATATATTTTTATTATAAAAAAATAATATTACTGAATACCAAATTTTAAAATCAAAATTTTTAATTTTATTAGGATCTTATTTTAACAAAGAAAATGATAAATGACAGATAAAGAACTTGTCTCGAAAATATTATCTGGCAATCAACTATACTTTAAAATATTAGTAGATAAATACCAGCCTATGGTATTAAATACATGCTATCATTTTGTTCGTAATAAAAATGACGCAGAAGACATCACACAAGAAGTCTTTATTGAAGTTTTTCAATCTCTAAATAAATTTAAAAAGCAGTCAAAATTGTCAACATGGTTATACAAAATAACTGTAAACAAATCGCTTAATTTTATTAGAGATCATAAAAAAAGACGTATATTTAAAAGTATTGAAAACTTTTTTACATATGGTGATAAGTCTGAAATTGAAATAGCAGATATCTCATTACAAGATGAAGAAAATGAACTTAAACAACAAAGGCTTATCATGCTAAGAGAAGCTATAAAAGCGCTTCCAAAAAAACAAAAAACAGCTTTTGTTCTTCATAAATATGAAAATGTCTCATACAAAGATATCGCTGAAATTATGAATACGTCATTAGCATCGGTTGAAGGCTTAATACATAGAGCTAAAATCAATGTTCAAAAATATATTTTAAAAAAAATCGATAAAAACCAAAAGTTTTGAATCATAACGGTGTCTTATTAAGTAGAAATCTAAAGGATGAAAACCAATTTATCAAATCATAAAATCATAAAATACCTTAACAATGAACTTTCAATACAAGAAATGAAACGTATAGAAAGTATCATACACAATTCTGATAGATATAAAACCATTTTAAACGAACTAAAAAACACCTGTAGTTTAATTAATGATAAAGAATATTTAGAAAGCAACCCATATTTATATATGGAAATTATCAACAAGATTACAGAAAAAAAGAATAATCCCCAACAATATGGCTCGATTAAAAAAGCATTCGGACCGGTTATAGCAATTATATTGATATTATTGACAATATATACAGGGTTTAATATAGGCAAATTATATAGTGACACCGAAACCCAATTTATTTCCGATAATATAAATGCAGAATTTTACTTTAACGATTTACAATTAGAAAAAATGGACAATTTACTATTAACAACCGAATAACAGAAGGATGCAAATAAATACCAAAATATTAGTAGGAATAATAGCTCTATTAGCGTTGCTTAATTTGACAATTGTAGGAACAATATTATACAAAAAAAATACAATCTCACATCAAGTAAAACAAAAACAAGTAAGTAAAAGTGATATAATTGTGCCTAATAATCATTTAGGGCGCTTTTTTAAAAAGGAACTAAATCTTTCATATCAACAACATAGAAAATTTCAAAAAATACGACAAGAATACCATCAAAACACCGGTATTGTTATCAAAAAAATGGACGCTGTTAGAACAAATATCATAACAGAATTAGGAAAAGAAAAATCAGATACAATCATATTAAATCTCTTGTCAAAAAAATTAGGAAACTTACATACCCAATTAAAAAATCTGAGTATTCATTATTATTTAGATATGAAAGCCGTATGTAATCCAAATCAAAAAACTAAACTATATAAAATTTTTAAACCTATAGTCAATTCCAAAAGAAATGCAATTATGCCAAATGGTAGATTTTGCAAGAAAAATTAAAAAATATTAATTATAAAAATAAAAATCATGAGAAAACAAAAATTAACAACATCAACAGTCTTAGCTATTATAATGCTATTCAGCATGAACACTTACTCACAACGTGGCGGTGGCGGCATGGGCATGGGAAATGGCATGGGAAAAGGCATGGGAAGTGGCATGCAAAGTAAAATGCAAAGCAAACCCACGTTTGAAACTTTTGATCTGAATGATGATGGCGTTATTACCGAAGCAGAATTTATCAAAGCAAAAGAACAAAGACAAAATGCACACGGCGGCCGAATGATGGGAAACCAAAACAACGCACCATCTTTTCAAAATCTTGATGTAAATAATGATGGCTTTGTGTCAAAGGAAGAATTTGCAAATAGATTTAACAATAAACAAAATTTAAAAAAGAAAAAAGATAAGGAAGCTAAAAAAAAGGAAAAAGAAGCAAAGAAAAAAGCTAAGAAAAAAGAAAAAGAAGCTAAAAAAGCAGCCAAAAAAGCAAAGAAAAATGCTAAGAAACAAAACCAACAAACAAAAATGCAAAACAGACCTAAATTTGAGATGTTAGACCTAAATGGCGACGGTAAAATTACAGCTTCGGAATTTGAAAAAGCCAAAATGCAAAAACAAAAATTTCATGGAACAACGAAACAAAATGCATCACATGGAGCCTCTTTTAAAAATATTGATTTAAATGGAGATGGCGTTATTTTGCCTTCAGAATTTGCCAAGTTTAAAGCAAATAGGTTTAAAAACAAATAAAAATTATATAAATTAATCAAAATCCGAGGTCAGCATTGACCTCGGATCAAAATATTATACAAATTAAATAAGATGAAAAAATCAATCCAATACTTAACAATTACTATTGCTATTAGCACATTTTTATTTTCTTGTAACAATACTAAAACCAACAAAAGTCAAACCGTAAAAAAAAGTGAAAAAACATTATCACAGGCTGACATAAAAAATTCAGAAGGTTACAAGCTAATGGAAAGCAAGTGTTTTATTTGCCATCTTGAAAAACCTGACCCAAGTAAAAAGGATAAAATGATAGCTCCGCCTATGCTTAGGGTCAAAGAACATTATTTACCAAACTATCAAAATAAAGAAGATTTTGTTAATGCTGTTGTTGCGTTTACTAAAAACCCTTCCAAAGACAAAACCTTGATGCCGGGAACTGTAAAAAAATTTAATTTAATGCCTAAACTAAATTATGATGAAAATGAATTAAAACTTATAGCAGAAACTATTTATGATTACAATTTTGGTGATGCACCAAAAATGAGAATGCAAATGTCCGGAAACTTAAAATTAAATAACGGAAAACGTTGGAAACTAAAAAAAGAATCGATTGAAAAAGTTGACTCTTTAACCAATAAACTATATAGTTTTAAATCAGATAACATAGAAGACTATAACAAATTCGGAAAAGAATTATTCAACGATGCCAAAGAAATAATGTTAGACAAATCATACACAGGCGAAAAATTTAATCAAATTCATAACTTTTTTAATAGTGCAGAAGAAGATATGCACTCATTAATTGCAGAAAAATCTGTTGACAATGCCAAAAAAACATTAGATGATTTGAAAGAAAAATTTAACAATTTCTACAATTTTTTTGAGGCGGAATAATATTTTTCATCAAGTTATTTATGTTTTTTTATCAACATAAATCTAATATCTGAACATATTATCGATAAGTTTAGATATTTTTCCTATTTTTATAAC
>WGBX01000104.1 GCA_015494075.1 Flavobacteriaceae bacterium | reverse complement strand
GGTTACATGACTACTAATTGGTCCAATGCCATTGATGCCACAGCTAATTATGTAGAAACCCAAGCCGATTGTGATGCCCTTAATATGGACGAAACTTTTAAAGACGAAGTAAAAGTTTATCCCAATCCTTTTAACGGTTATATCAATATTGAAGTTCCCGATGAAAGTGCCATTAAATCTATTAGCATTCAAAATATACAAGGACAAAGACTATATCAATCGGGATTTTTGCCCGTTGTTGATTTCATTGATCTGGCTTCCGGTTTGTATTATTTAAGTATTGAAAGTCAATCCGGTCAGAAGGCTGTTTTTAAATTGGTAAAAGAATAACGGGATTTTGACATATGCTTAATGTTGTTTTTTTCATCCGGTTATTATTGTTTTTTATTTAACCGGTAAATGTTTGTTTGTCCGGTTAAAAAATAAAGGTTTTAATAAAAGGTGTTTGATCACTTGTCATATTTCGGCGCCCTTCCGGAATGATAAGATGGTTTTAAATTCTTATTTTTTTCTATTATTGAAAAAAGTAACAGGAATATAAAGTCTTTTAATATTCATTACGCGTAAAAACATTTAACCAATCAACAACAGCAAAACTTACAAAATATAAACCATCCGGATTGTGAAATTTATAATTGCGACTCATGCTTCCAATTTAATATTTTTATGCAATGATATTTTGATATTTTGTTTGATTGTAATCTTTATTGGTATATTAGACTACCACTCGAAAGATTCGTGCGGCAGCGGGGGGGGTTGTCATACCATTTTTTATCATTTTATTTTCTTACGAAGCACCAACCAAATTAACAATAAAGTAAAAATATAAGTCAATAATACAATTAGAATTTCATTTAAACCTAATTTACCTCTATAATGCCAAATACGCCAGACCACCTAAGGGATTGAAACAATAATAGCAATGATAAGTTTTTTCTGATTTTTCATAAGTATTTGTTTATTTTGTTGATAAAATTATTGACATTTTCTTTTTTTAAAGAATATTCATAATCAAGTAATGAAAATTTAATCATTTGATTATCATAAGTAATGATTTCAATGGCATCTATTTTAGTTAATCTATTTTGTATTTTCCCAATTTTAACATCTTTTACTTGAAACTCTTGCTTAGCTTTTATTTTAAGTAATGGATAATGAGTAGATATAACCATAATGCGATGAGCGGGGTCAAACTCAATCTTATAAATATAATAAGTTTTCAACACTAAAATTAATGCCCATATTTGAAAAACCATGATAAAAACAGAAAAAAAATCAACATCTTTTCTTCCTATAAAACAAGGTAATGAAAAAGCAATAAATTGAAATATTCCAACATAATTACGTTTAAGAATAAATAAGAAGATATCACTTTCTGAAAATGGTTTTTCCATTTCCAAAACTAATTTGTTTTTTTTCTCACTTTCTTTTTGATTATCATTTTGTAACTGATTCATCTTATTTATTGTTGAATTGTAATTCCTTTTTTATCTTCTTTATCACTATTATTATTATCAATATTGTTACTATTGTTTTCATTATTAGTATTGTTGTTTGTGTTATTCCCTTGGGATACAAATGGAATTATTAAATTATCAGTTACATTATAAGTATCATTAGCAACATCCACAGCTTCAAAAAAATTTTTTGGTTTAACATTCATCCCTCCGGTCAAAGGAATTGTAACTAAACTTGCCGCTTTGTCTATTTTATCAGCACTTTTCAAATTTTGTTCACCTGCTATCAATCCCGGGATTGTATTTTTACTATGTAAATTTTCGTTTATTGATTGACCATTTCCAACCACATCAGTTATTTGAGCAAAACCAATGGCCATTTGTCCCAGAGATAATTCAAATGCAACTGTTCCACCTAATGCTGCACCAGCTCCTTCTGATCCAATTATGTAAATTGCTGTTCCTATAGTGCCTATTACGCCAGACACAACATTTGTAGTTCCATTAATTACTAATTTTTGGTTTTTTGACAAACTATTATAGTGATTATTTGTTAAATTGGAAACAGAACTCTTATCCATATATTCACTAACGCTCATATTCATTTTAGGTGCATTATGTACAGCTTCATTTAATTTCATTCTAAAATCAACCCCTTCTAAT
>WGBX01000103.1 GCA_015494075.1 Flavobacteriaceae bacterium | reverse complement strand
GTCAAGACAATAAAGAAATTTTAAAAGCAATAAAAAACAAAAAACAAGAAAATACATTAAAAGGAACAGTAGCCAGTTTAGGAGCAAAGAAAAAAATAAAGGGGGTTGTTAGAATTGTTTTAAATGTTGGTAAAGATAAATTTAGAAAAAACGAGATTTTAGTTACCAGTATGACCAGAACCGAATTTGTCCCCTTAATGCGACAAGCCAAAGCGATTATTACCAACGAAGGGGGGATAGCTTGCCATGCGGCCATTGTCTCTCGGGAATTAGGCATCCCCGCTATTATCGGCGCTAAAACAGCTACACAATTTTTAAAAAATGATGATTTGATTGAAATTGATATGGAAAACGGTGTCATTAAAATATTAAAAAACAAAGAAAGCAACTAATTTATTTAATTATTTAATTATGAAAAATAATAAGAAACATTTTACACGCACAGAAGACTTTACTACTGAGGAATTTTTAGAAATTATTCGTCGAGCAAAAATTTTTGACAAAGGAATAAAAAATGGAAAAAATTTTACTCATCTTTGTCCGGGGAAAATATTAGCTACTATGTTTTTTCAAGAAAGCACACGAACATCGGCCAGTTTAAAGGCTAGCATAGTTAGATTAGGAGGTGGTTGGTTTGGTATTGATGGTATTAAAGGCACTTACTTAGAAACAGGGGAAGAAGACATGGAAGATACTTTAAACGGCTTGGCCTCTGTTTGTGATATCATGGCTATACGAGACAAAAGTTTTAATTTAACACAATTTGCCCGAAAAGGTTTTCGTGTTCCTCTTATGAATGCTATGTGTGGAAACGAAGAGCATACTTTATCTGCCCCAACTCTTTTGTATTTAGCCAAAGAAAAATTTGGAAATATTAAAAATTTAAAAATCGGTATTTATGGAATGACTAAATCTTCACGGCCCACAAAAGCGGCTGTTAAAGTTTTTAGTCGTTTTGGTGTAAAATTTTACGAAGATTCGGTTGTTCCGGAATTTAAATTACCAAAATATATTAGAAAAATTATTAAAGACAATAATTCTGTTTATATGGAATCTAAATTAAATGATTTTATTGATAAGGTTGATTATTTATTTATTGTTGAAGGTTTACCACAATCAGGAGAAAACCCAGAATTAATAAAAAAATTCAACAAAGCATTTGTTCCATTTTCAAAAAATCATTTAAAAAAAATAAAGAAAACAGCTATTGTAAACGCGTTTGAACCAAGAACAACAACAGATGGAAGATTAACAGCACTAAAAGAAACCGATAATGACCCAAGAATGCAAACAAAACTTTTAATAGAAAAATTTAATTACACAACAATGGCGATAATAACTTATTTATTAAATATTGACGTTGAATAATTATTTACAATATGAAAAAAGAATTTTCTCATTTTCAGCCGGAATCTATTTTTGCTCCTCAAAAATTAGAGGGGCAAAAATTAGAAAAAAAACAAAATATAGAATTTGTAACCGATGCTAAAAGCGGAAAAATTGTTAAAATGGGTGATCCGCGCGATGTTAGAGATTGGTTGGAAGCTCAACGAAAAAAAAATCCGGATTTAAAAATATCTATCGAAAAAGGAAATACAGTTTTACCGGGAATGATTGATGCTCATAATCATCTAATTTACGGTACATTAGACGTTATCCAAGCCGGCTATGTCTTTGATATTGAATCGCCAAAAGAAATGATGAATTCAATTAAAAAACAAACTCAAAATAAAAATGAAAACTTGGAAACTCCTAAAATTTTATTGGGACATAATACAGCACTAATACCGAATATTTATAGAGAATCATTAGACGAAGCGTCGCCAAAACGACCAATTTGTTTAGTTGATATAAGTTTTCATGGAGCAAGATTAAATTCCAAAATGATTAAATTAGTAAAAAAAGTAGCTGAAAAAGAAATAAAAAATGGAAATAAAATATCCGGAACATTAAACGAAAAAACAGGACAAGCTACAGAAGGATTTTCTTTGTTGGCAATTCAGGTAGCCGAAGCTTATCATGATATTGAAAAAATTTCCGAAGGAATGAAAAATAAAATAGATGAATGGGTTCACCGAGGTATTACCGGTATCCACGAAATGGCTCCTTTATCTTGGCAAGATTTTATCGCAACTCTTCTTACTCGAAAAGAATGGGAAAAAAAAGAAAAAACTGAATTTCCGGTAAGACAAATTTTTATGTTTCCGGAACTTTTAAAAAAACTAAAAAATACACAAGAGGAATTAGAAAGGGCCGGACTTTTTAATCCTAACAAAGACTGGGGAATGATAGGAATGAAACTTCTGGCTGACGGCAGTTTTGGTTCGCACACTGCTATGTTAGACAAATCTTATGATGATATTAATAGCAAAGGAACGGAATTTCATTCAATCAAAGAGCTTAATAATGCGATTGAAATGGCACGCAATTTTGGCATGGAAAAAATAGCAATGCACGCCATTGGAGATCGTGGTATAAAACGTGCCTTAGAAACCGCCAAAAAATGGATCAAACTTGCCGAAACCACTCAAATAGACCCCACTCGTTTTCGAATAGAACACTTTGAGCTTTCTCAAGAAATGTTAGAGGAGACAAAAAGTTTGGGGGTTTGGGTGAATTCGGAACCAAATTTTTTAACAGATTTCATATATAGAGATAGGCTTTCCGGTAGGATAACTCAAATTTGTCCTCATGCAGACATAATCCAAAAAGGGATTCCTATGCATTTTGGGTCCGATGGTATGCCAACTTCTGCTTTGTTCGGAATTTGGGCAGCTACACATCATCCAAACTCTAAAGAAAGAATCTCTTTTGAACAAGCATTGGCAGCTTACTCTTTAATGGGCGCAGAATATGAACATAATAATGGTCAAGGAAGAATAGCAGAAGGAGCAAGTGCCGACATTATAGTCTTAAAAAAAGAAACATTAAACAAACTTCTGCAAGGAGACGAAAGGGCTGATGAATTTAAAAAATTAGGTGAAAATTCCGATTATTTAAAAGACAAGGTAAGTAATTTAGAATCAGGCATTGCTAAAATTTATCGCGAAGGTAAATTAATTGATAAAAAATAAAAACAAAAGATGGATAAAAAAAACTTATTCAAAATAAACATCAATCCTAAAAAAAAATTATTTAAGTGGGGACCAATTGATTTTAAAATATTTTATGGCTCTCTTTTTATTGAAGTAATGATAAAATATGTCAAAAAATATTATCAATGGGTTTGGCC
>WGBX01000102.1 GCA_015494075.1 Flavobacteriaceae bacterium | reverse complement strand
ATCAAAAAAGACCTTCTGTATTTGACTTATGATTAAACATTTTAGAAATGATCTAATTTTAGCCGCATTATTATTTTTAAGTCTGATTAGTTTAGGGACATTAGGATATCACTGGTCACAAAACTACAGTTGGATAGATGCACTATACATGACGGTAATTACAGCTACCACAGTAGGTTTTGGCGAAGTACATCCGCTTGATACTAATGGCAAAATACTAACTATCATAATAATATTAGCTTCTATAATCGTATATGCTTATATTCTTACCGTTGTAACTGAATATGTAATCGGAGAAAATATTTTTATTAAACTTATTAAAAAACGTATGGAAAACCGGATTAAAAAACTAAAAGGTCATGTTATCATTTCCGGATACGGCCGAACCGGACAACAAGCCGCCAAAAAATTAAAAGATTATAATAAAAAAGTCGTAATCATTGATTGGAAAAAAATAACAGAAGATGATATTATTGACAATGAAAGTGTCTTTTATTTGGAAGGTGATGCTACTAATGATGAAAGTCTTTTAAAAGCCGGAATTGAAAAAGCCGACAGTTTATTAACTACACTTCCTACCGATGCAGATAATTTATTTGTAGTATTATCTGCACGTCAATTAAATGCACAGTTAAAAATTGTTAGCCGTGCCGATAATGAAACTACGGCAAATAAAATAAAATTAGCAGGGGCCAATAAAGTTATAATGCCCGAAATTATCGGAGGTGAATTTATGGCGTCTTTGGTAGTAACGCCCGATTTAGTAGAATTTTTAAATGCCCTTTCATTAGAAGATAGTATACATAAAACAAACTTGGAAGAAATTTTATTTCAAGACTTACCAACCCAATATCAAGGTAAAAGTATAGCCGAACTATCACTAAGGCAAAAAACAGGATGTACAGTCATCGGTTATAAAACACCTGATAACCGTTATATTATCAATCCATCAGCTGATACCAAACTAGAAAAAGGATCTGCCATTATTGTATTGGGACAACCTGAACAAATTCAAAAATTAAGTCAGTTTTTTAAACGACACGAATAAGCTATTTTTATTAAATTTGCAAAATTCATTATAACAAGCAAGCAATGCAGCTTGCTTTATTATTAAAAATCAGTGTTTATGAAAACTATCAAACAAATTATAAATTCCTCTTCACTTAACCAGCCTGTTGATGTACGTGCATGGGTTAAAACTTTTAGAAACGATCGTTTTATTGCTGTAAATGACGGATCAACCATTCAAAATTTACAATTGGTTATTGAACCTGAAAAATTTGATGAAAATATACGTAAAAAAATCAATACAGGTGCTGCTATTCATGCCACAGGAACCCTCGTTGAAAGTTTAGGCAAAGGACAAAAAGTAGAAGTGGTAGTCGATCAATTAGAAATATTAGGAGAATCAGACCCCGAAAAATTTCCCATACAACCAAAACGTCATAGTTTAGAATTTTTAAGGGAAAAAGCGCACTTGCGACCGCGGACAACATTATTTGGTGCTATTATGCGTATCAGAAATACTACCGCTTTTGCTGTACATAAATATTTTCAAGAAAACGATTTTCTATACGTAAATACACCTATTATAACAGGTGCTGATGCAGAAGGCGCCGGTGAAATGTTTCAAGTAACCACCTTAAATGTAGAAAATCCGCCACGAAACGAAGATGGTAATGTAAATTATAAAGAAGATTTTTTTAATCGTAAAACTAATTTAACGGTTTCTGGCCAGTTAGAAGCTGAAACCTATGCCATGGCTTTAGGCAAAGTTTATACTTTTGGGCCCACATTCAGAGCTGAAAATTCAAATACAACACGTCATTTAGCCGAATTTTGGATGATTGAGCCCGAAGTTGCTTTTATGGACCTACACGGTGATATGGATTTGGCTGAAAGTTTTGTTAAATATATCATCAAAGACGTTCTTGAAAAAAATTATGAAGATCTTCAATTTTTAGAACAACGGTTGAAAAATGAAGAAAAACAAAAACCTCAAAATGAGCGGAGTGAATTAGCATTAATTGAAAAATTGCAATTTGTCTTAGAAAATAATTTTATTAGATTGAGCTATACTGAAGCTATTGAGATTCTTCAAAATTCAAAACCCTATAAAAAGAAAAAATTTAAATATCCGGTGGAATGGGGTGTAGATTTACAAAGCGAACACGAACGTTATTTAGTCGAAAAACACTTTAAAAGCCCTGTTATTATCTATGATTATCCGGCTAAAATCAAAGCATTTTATATGCGCCTCAATGATGATGGAAAAACAGTTCGGGCAATGGACGTTTTATTTCCGGGTATTGGCGAAATTATTGGCGGTTCACAAAGAGAGGAACGTCTTGATGTATTACTCCAAAAAATGAATGATTTAGGAATTGACCCTCAAGAATTGTATTGGTATGTAGACACGCGTCGATTTGGCACTGCAGTCCATAGTGGTTTTGGTCTGGGTTTTGAACGAATGGTCCAATTTGTGACAGGCATGGGCAATATCAGAGATGTTATTCCTTATCCTCGTTTTCCGGGTAATGCAGCTTTTTAAATGGCTGCTTGCTACAAATTATCAACCAAAAAATTTACTGACATGAAATATAACAGAATACTTTTAAAATTAAGTGGCGAATCTTTAATGGGCAATCAAGCATTTGGAATAGATCCTGAAAAGGTTGAAAAATTTGTACAAGAAATAAAAGCAGTTTACGAACTGGGGGTTGAAATAGCTCTGGTTATAGGTGGCGGAAATATTTTTAGAGGCCTCTCTAAAACCGGCCGTCAAATGGATCGTACCCAAGCTGACTTTATGGGAATGCTCGCAACTGTTATTAATGGCATGGCCTTACAAAGTAGCTTATTACAAAATGGTTTAGACACAGAACTTATGAGTGGCTTAAAGATAGAAAAAGTAGCCGAAGAAATAAAACCATTAAAAGCTAAAAACGCATTATCCACAGGACAATTGGTGATCTTTGCCGGCGGTACCGGAAATCCTTTTTTTACTACAGACACCGGTGCCGTATTGCGGGCATTAGAAATTGATGCAGATGTCATTTTAAAAGGCACCCGAGTGGCCGGTATATTTGATAAAGATCCTGAAAAATTTCCGGAAGCTCATAAATATGATCATATTAGTTATGAAAAAACACTTCAAAATGATTTAAAAATAATGGATGCTACAGCGTTTGCTTTAGCTAAAGAAAATAACTTACCTATCATTGTTTTTGATATGAATAAACCTGGAAACTTAATGAAAATTATCAAAGGTGAATCTGTAGGTACTTTGGTTAATTAAAAGACTCTCTTTAAAAAATTTGTCTAATCGCTCTGAAAATAGTAAGTTTGTTCACCAAAAATCCGATCTATTATGAATTATATAAAATTAAAACTTACTATTCTTAACTTTTTAGAATTTTTTGTCTTTGGAGCATGGCTGTTATCCTTTGGTAAATATATGTTTGCCACACTACATTTCACCGGCACGCAAATCGGTGCAGTATTTATGACTCTGGGACTAGCATCACTTATAATGCCTGGTGTAATGGGTGTCATTGCCGACAAATGGCTAGGCCCTAATAAACTATTTGCTATATTGCATATCTTAGGTGCGATATTACTTTATTTTTTAGCCCAACAAGATAGTTTTAACGGTGTGTACTTATTTACATTACTTTATTTAATGCTATACATGCCTACAATAGCCTTAGACAACACTATTTCATACTGTATTTTAGAAAGAAATAATTATGATGTTGTTAAGACTTTTCCGCCAATTCGTGTATGGGGAACTATTGGTTTTATTTTAGCCACCTGGATTACTGACTTTTTTGGCTGGGGAATTAATGAAAATCAGTTTTATTTTGCCGCAGTTGCATCACTTATATTGGGTCTTTACACTTTTACCCTACCGGATTGTCCCGTTGAAAAGTCTGCCGAGAAAAAAACACTAACACAAGCTTTAGGCTTAGATGCGCTAGTCCTTTTTAAGGATAAAAAAATGGCTATTTTCTTTGTCTTTTCAATGCTTTTGGGTGCTGCGTTACAAATTACAAATATGTGGGGAGAGGCCTTTCTGCACGATTTTGGAAACAATCCTCTTTATAAAGATACTATCATTGTCAAATATAATGGATTTGTAATGTCCTTGTCACAAATTTCCGAAACCATTTTTATTTTAACCATCCCATTCTTTTTAAAACGCTATGGTATTAAAACAGTTATGATTATGAGTATGGTAGCTTGGTTTTTACGTTTCGGATTGTTTGGCATCGGAAGCCCCGTGGGTATCGGAGCAGTCGCCATTATCTTATCTATGATTGTATACGGTATGGCATTTGATTTCTTCAATATATCCGGATCCTTGTATGTTGAACAGGAAACCGATCCTAAAATTAGAGCATCAGCACAGGGCCTTTTTATGATTATGACTAATGGTCTTGGTGCTATGATAGGAGCTTATGGCAGCGGCTATGTTATTGATTTATTTACTAAAGATGGTGTTAGAGACTGGCAAGCCATTTGGTTTACCTTTGCTATTTATGCCTTAGTTATCGCCATTTTATTTGCTATTTTATTTAAATACAAACACGAACCTGAAAAAATGGCAACTATAAAACACTAAAAGAAATTGACTTTACGATTTATATAATATAAGACAAGAAATATGGGAAGAGCATTTGAATTTAGAAAAGCCCGCAAGTTTAAACGTTGGGCAACCATGGCCAAAACTTTTACTAAAATAGGTAGAGAAATATCTATGGCGGTAAAAGAAGGAGGGCCTAATCCGGAAACTAATGCCCGTTTGAGAGCTGCTATTCAAAATGCTAAAGCTGCTAATATGCCCAAAGATAATGTTGAGCGGGCCATAAAAAAAGCATCTGAAAAAGATACTGCCGGATATAAAACCGTCTTGTTTGAAGGCTATGCACCTCATGGTATTGCTTTTTTAGTTGAAACCGCAACAGACAATAACAATAGGACTGTTGGAAATGTCAGAAGTTATTTTAATAAATATAATGGAACTTTAGGCACCTCAGGTTCCGTAATTTTTATGTTTGACCATGTTTGTAATTTTAGAATAAATAAAGACAATCTTCCCATGGAATTAGAAGAGTTAGAGTTAGAATTAATAGATTTTAATGTAGAAGAAATTTTTGAAGATGAAGATGGAATTCTAATTTATGCACCTTTTGAAGAATATGGTAACATTCAAAAATATTTAGAAGAAAACCATTTGGAAATTTTATCTTCCGGTTTTGAATATATTCCACAAGTCACTAAAAAATTAACACCGGAACAGCAAGCAGAAGTAGAAAAACTCTTAGAAAAAATGGAAGAAGACGATGATGTTCAAAATGTTTACCATACTATGGATACCTCTTCTTAAAAAATGTATTTTAATTTACTAAAAAAGCCACTATTATATATTATAAATGATAGTGGCTTTTTATTTTAATAAGTTAAAATAAATT
>WGBX01000101.1 GCA_015494075.1 Flavobacteriaceae bacterium | reverse complement strand
GTTCTAAATAAGCATATTCATATCAACAAATCTGAAATTATTTCCTTAAATTTGCCTAAAATTAACAATAATCAAATGAAAAAAATTCTAAAAATTACCTTAAGTGCCATAATCGCTATAATTGTTACATTAGCAGCTGTCCCCTATTTTTTCAAAGATGACATTGAAAAATTCATCAAAAAAGAGATTAATAAGAATTTAGATGCCACCTTTGATTATGACCAATTGGATTTATCTCTGTTTCGAGATTTTCCAAATTTAAATGTAATGATCAAAAATATACGTATCGATGGGAAAGGTAATTTTAAAGACGTCCGTTTAGCTCAAATAGATCGTTTCAAAATGAGTTTAGATGCTAAACGCTTGTTTTTCAAAAAAGATTTAGAAATAAAAAAAATAGGTTTAGAAGGAGCCGATTTTAAAATAAAGGTTTTGAAAAATGGTAAAGCTAATTATGATATTACCAAAAATGACACAACACAAACAACTGAAAAAAATGAAGCTTATACCATTAAACTAAAATCTTATTACGTAAAAAATGCCAATTTGAACTATGACGATGCAAGTTTGAATATGCATTTAAAAATCAAAAATCTTAACCACCAAGGGCAAGGTGTTTTCACCGAAAAAGACTATGTTTTAACCACCCAGAGTCAAATAGACACACTTGATGTTTATTATGATAACATACATTATTTAAATAATGTGAAAACCAAAGCTGATGCCATCATCCGCATAGAAAATGATTTTAATAAATACACTATTAAAGACGGTAATATTTTATTAAATTCTTTACCATTACAAACTAACATGGTAATAGCTTTACAAGGCGATGATACCGACATGGATATAACTTATCAAACTTCCGAAAGTCAATTAAAAAACCTATTATCTCTAATTCCTAAAGCCTACATGCCTGACTTTGAAGGATTAAAAACTAATGGCGAAGCCTTCGTAAAAGGTTATGTTAAAGGTATTTATAACGAGCAAATTTTTCCGGCTTTCGGAACTACATTTAAAGTTGAGCAAGGCTATATTAAATATCCTGACTTACCGCAGGCCGTCAAACAAATTAATCTTGCCGGTTCGGTAGTGTTCCCGGGGGGTAAAGATTTAGATTTAACCAGTGTTGATTTGTCAAAGATTCACTTTGTTATTGCCGGCAATGCTGCTGACGGACAATTAAAATTGCAACATTTAATGACTGATCCTAATATACAGACCGCTTTTCATTCTGTCATGGATTTAGGACAGGTAAAACAAGCCGTTTATTTACCGGAAATTAAACAATTAAACGGGTACCTAAAAGCCGATTTTAATTTGAACGGGCGTCTATCAGCTATTGAAAAACAAGCTTATGAACATTTTAAAGCCGATGGATCTTTTGATTTAAAAGATTTTAATTATAAATCGTCCGACTTGCCTTATGCTTTCAATATTAGTCGCGCCATTGCAGATATTACACCTCAAGCCTTGAATTTGACACGTTTTGAAAGTCAAGTTGGAGAAAGTGATTTTGAGTTAAAAGGAAAAGTAACTAACTATCTGAGTTATATACTGAAAAAAAATGAAGTTTTAAAAGCTGTTGTTGATTTACATTCCAATTATCTCAACATGAACGAATTTATGACAGCAGATGATACTACAAGTTCTTCGTCGGCGCAAGATAGTCTGATCCGAATTCCTAAAAACTTAGATGTAACCTTCAAGGCTGATGCTGATAAAATCCGTTATAAAGATTTGGTGTTGGAAAAATTAAAAGGTGTAGTTACAGTGCAAAATCAAAAAGCTGAATTATCTACCATCTTAACACAGGCTTTTGGAGGACAAATGAATCTCAGCGGTATTTATGATACATCGAAACCTAATGCAGAAACGAGTCTTAAAATGCAAATGAAGCAATTAGCTATTAACCAAACAGCTGAAAAACTCACTTTATTTAAGGCTTATGCACCGGCACTTAAAAATATTTCAGGACAATTTTTCTCAGATTTTAATATGAAAGTAGATCTGGATAAGCATATGAATCCGGAATTACAAACCTTAGATGCTGCCGGTTTATTTAAAACCAGCAACATTAGTATTGCCGGAATAGACATTGTTAAAAAGGTAAGCGAACTTTTAAAAATTAAAAGTCTCAGTACGGCTACGGTAGATCAAGTTAAAGCGCAGTTTGAAATAAACAAAGGCAATATGCAGTTGAAACCTTTTCATTTTAAAGTAAATGATATGAGTTCATCATTACAAGGCAAAGTAGGTTTAGATCAAAATATTGATTTTATTTGGACACTAGATGTCCCTCGTAAAATGCTCGGTGGAGATGTTAATAAAATACTGGGAGATTTGGTCGGTAAAGTCAATCTTTTAGGATTAAAAACCAACCTAGGAGATATAATACCAATAAAATTTAAAATTAAAGGCACATATACAGATCCTAAAATAATACCGGTTATAGGAAATACCGAAGGAAAAGACACCCAAGAAAATGTAACGGAAGCTGTATCACAAAAAGTAGATGAAAGTGTAGATGAAGCTAAAAAACAAGCACAGAAAAAAGCCGATGCTATTTTAAAACAAGCGGAAACTGAGGCTGATAAAATTAAAGCCGAAGCTAAATTAGCTGCAGATAAAATAAGAGTCAATGCTCAAAAACAAGCTGATAAATTAGTAAAGGAAGCCGGAAATGATCCTTTTAAAAAATTAGCAGCACAAGCTATGGCAAAAAAAATAGTTCAAGAAGCTGATAAAAAAGCACAAAAATTAGAGACAGAAGCCGAAAATAAAGCTAACTTAATCTTAAAAAATGCACAAGAGAAAGCGGCTAAAATTTCGTCCTAATTATATTTTTAAAAGTGGCTGGAAAACTAAAAAATGACAAAAAAACACATTTCAAAAATAATGTATATTTGTGAAATTAAATTTTTAATAAAATTGCATGCCAGCATCTTCAAGTACTTCTATCCGGTTTTATGACGCAATGATACCTATTATATTTCTCATTATTATTTTGAGTTTTAATGTTTTGGTTGTTTTTGGTGACGAGGCTACTTCCGGTCCTAATCAATTTGCTTTACTGCTGGCAGGTGCGGTAGCTGCTATCATAGGGTTTAAGCACGGTGTTACTTATAATCAAATGCTCCTGAAAGTATCAAAAAATATAGAATCAACGAGTGGAGCAATTCTTATTTTACTATTTGTTGGCGCATTAACCGGCACTTGGCTAATTAGTGGTATTATTCCTACGATGGTCTATTATGGCTTAAAACTTATAAATCCGGTTGTTTTTTTAGCCTCTTCACTAATTATAACAGCTTTGGTGTCATTAATAATCGGGAGCTCATGGAGTACAACAGCTACTGTTGGTATTGCCTTAATTGGTATTGGTAAAGCATTAGGATTTCCGGCACCCATGGTAGCCGGCGCAGTTATCTCAGGTGCTTATTTTGGCGATAAAATGTCGCCCTTATCTGACACAACTAATTTGGCCTCTGCTATTGCCGGTGTTGATCTGTATAAACATGTACGATATATGATGTATACGACAATTCCCACTATAAGCATTGCTCTCATTATATTTATTATTTTGGGCTTATCTCATAGTGGAACAGAGATTCATAACACGCAAGCCCTTTTATTAGATATTAAAAAATCCTTTTTTATTCATCCGGCATTACTCCTTGTTCCCGCAACTGTTATCCTTTTAATTTTCAAAAAAACACCACCGCTGGTAGCTTTATTAGCCGGTGTATTATTAGGTGGCCTGACAGCTTTATTTTTTCAAAAAGAGTTATTATTAAAAATGATTGAACCGCATCAAACTTATTATATTGGTGCTTATAAAAATATTATGAAAGCTGTAGTTTGGGACATTAATATTGATACAGCTAATCCCATTTTAAATGAATTATTTTCATCAAGTGGTATGAAAGGGATGCTAAGCACCATTTGGCTTATTATCAGTGCTATGTTTTTCGGTGGTATTATGGAAGCTATCGGAGCTTTAAAGAAAATCAGTGAAACCTTATTAAACAAATTTAAAGGTACTTTTGGATTATTTGCCAGTACTGACTTAACCTGCATTGTATTCAATGCAACTGCTTCTGATCAATATTTGGCTATTGTCGTTCCGGGAAAAATGTATAAACAAGCTTTTGACGATGCCGGATTAGCACCTGAAAACCTTAGTCGTACCTTAGAAGATTCCGGTACTGTTACTTCCGTTTTGGTACCATGGAATACCGGCGGTGCATATAATGCCAAAGTCTTAGGTGTACCTACTGAAAGTTATTTTATTTACGCTATTTTTAATTGGTTAAGCCCTATTATGACATTGATTTTTGCCTATTTTAAAATAAAAATACGGAAACAGAAAAACAAAATGATTAACCGCGTTTAAAGTTCTTTAAAGCATCTTGAGCTGCCAAGCGACCTACTTTGTAAATTTTTTCAGCTTTTAGAAAATCTAAAGTTCCAGCTAAATTATGGGGAATATTTATCAACAAATCAGGTGGATATTGATTGATAATACGTTTAGAATTTTGGGTGATCATCAAATGTAACGACTTATCTATAATATCGGTGTAGCCAAGTCTCTCCGGCACCTCATCATTTAATAGCGGTGCTTTAAAATTAAGGTATTTGCCGATATATTTATGTATTTTTTTTAGTCTTTTCTTGTATTCATTATCTGCATGCGGGTCGCCATGCATAATTTTTATTTGTTCCGGTGTCAATGGCACATCGGCATTAGCGCAAACAGCAATTATAGGCAATCCGTTATCAGGCAATTTATTAATTGGAATATTATTAACTAACCCGCCATCTACCAACATTTGATTAGCAATCATAACCGGTGTAAAAACTGATGGAATCGAAATTGAAGCTCTAATAGCAACAATTAATGCACCTGATGTAAAGGTTTTTTCCTTATTATGATTCAAATCTGTTGCAACAGCTTTAAAAGAAATCGGCAAATCATCAATTGACTTAATTGCAAGCATTGATTCAATTTTATGCATAATTTTTTCGCCTTTTATCAAGCCGGGCAATTTCAATGAAAAATCTAACATTCTAATAGCTTCTCTGATATCGGCATTTATCAACCATTGTTTATAGGTTTCCATAGCTTGTCCGGCATAAATTCCGCCTACTAAAGCGCCCATTGAAGTTCCTGTTACAGCTTTTATTTCATAACCGTGTGCTTCCAAAACTTCAATAATTCCGATATGAGCAATTCCGCGTGCACCACCGCCTGATAAAACTAAATTGATAGGTTGAGACATAAGAAAATAAATTTACAGATTGTGTTGTATCCAATGACTTACATCTTGCATGCATTCAAAGCTTACTTCATGTCCCATTGGATATTCTTTATAAGTATGTTGAATATGACGTTCAGTTAAATATGGCGGTGTTTTCCTGGCCCATTCAACCGGAATCACATCATCATAAATACCATGTGATACAAAAAAATTAAGGTGTTTATAACGTGTATCGTCTTCATTTAACGGCATAATATCTTCGTTGATATAACCACTTAAAGAAATAACGCGATTTATTTTTTGAGGGTAGTTTAAAGCCAAAGCATAACTTAGTATGGCACCTTGACTAAATCCTAATAGATTAAAATGATTAGGATCAATGTTATGTTTTTCAATCAAATAATCAATGAACTCTGATAAGTGTAACACAATTTCATAAGCTTTCTGGTTATCGGAAATCTTTTGGTTTTGTGCATTGATGTAAATAGGATACCAAGCATATCCTCCAAAATCTAATGATATGGGTGCTCTGGCACTAATAATAAGCAAATTATCAGGAAGTTGATGGGCCAAAGAAAACAAATCAGACTCATGACTGCCAAAGCCATGCAACATTAGCAAAGCTTTGGGTTGTTTAGACTTGAGTTGAGGTTGCCGGAGTATATATTTAAACATTTTTATCGGGTTTAAAACCACGTTGGGTCAACCATTGATCCATTATGTTTATAAATTTATCAGGGTGTTCCATCATGGGTGCATGACCACATTTTTCAATCCAATATAAATCGGCATCGGGCAATAATTTTTTGAAGTCTTCTGCAACTTCGGGAGGTGTTACTTTGTCATCTTTACCCCAAATTAAACATACCGGAACCTTAATATGAGGTAAGTCTTTAGCCATATTATGACGTATGGCACTTTTTGCCAATGCCAATGTGCGTATAACTTTCATTCTGTTATTTACGGCTTCAAATACTTCATCAACCAATTCTTTAGTCGCCACTTTGGGATTATGAAATACCTCTTGAGCTTTTTGCTTGATATAATCGTAATTTTTACGTTTTGGATAAGAATCACCCATACTTTTTTCGTACAAACCACTGCTACCGGTTAAAATAAGTGCCAAAACTCTATCAGGATTTTTATTGGCAAAATATAAAGCTACATGACCTCCTAAAGAATTGCCTAATAATATAGCTTTATCAATATTTTTAAATG
Source organism: Flavobacteriaceae bacterium (assembly GCA_015494075.1). Lineage (GTDB taxonomy): Bacteria > Bacteroidota > Bacteroidia > Flavobacteriales > Flavobacteriaceae > WGBX01. The sequence goes on along the minus strand of WGBX01000101.1, from coordinate 425 downwards.
CTAAAAAATCATATAAAAACTTTGCAAAGCCTTTGACACTGGTTTTTAATAAAGGAAATGTATAGATAGGCAATTCGGGCATAAGAACCTTAAAGTCTTTTGAAAAATGATTAATAACTTGATCAAAATTACTCAAACCGCCCATTATTCCATGTAAAATAACTAAAGGTAAGCCTTCACCTTTTTCTACATATTTAAATCCGTCTTCTTCTTTAATATATTGCTCTAACATATTCCCTTATTTGTTAGACAAAAATACAATATTTTTTTATAAATTTAGCTTATAAATCAAACTGATGACTTATACAAAATTTTTCAAACTGGATTATCTAAAATTTAGGCGATCACCGAATTTTTCCACCAAAGTAGCCCAAAAAATATTATCTATTTTTGGGTATTTACTCTTTGCTTTATATATGTTTATC
>WGBX01000100.1 GCA_015494075.1 Flavobacteriaceae bacterium | reverse complement strand
TTTCAGATTTGCTTGAAAGTAAACTTTCAGCAATCTGAAAAAAATAAAAACCATTTTGCAAAGCAAAATGGTTTTTGTATGGTCGGGATGACAGGATTTGAACCTGCGACCCCCACGTCCCTAACGTGGTGCGCTAACCGGGCTGCGCTACATCCCGAAAAAAGTAGTGCAAATTTAGAAATATTTTTTGAAATAGATATAATATTTTGTTAATAATTTTATCTTTCATCTCTTGTTTAATTTAAGATGTTGATACTTAGTCAGCTATTAACTTTTATCTTTTTTATATATATTTTTTGTTTTTAAGTTTTAATTTTTCTTATCTTTGCATCGGCAAGTCCTACACGACTAGCTCCCTCTGAATCCCCCAGGGCAGGAATGCAGCAAGGGTAGGAGGTTGTAGCAGTGCGATGTAGGTAGCTTGCCTTTTTTTATGTCTTTTTTGCACTTTATTGACTTTTTATTACCTTCGCTTTAAAATTTTTTATGACACATTCGTCTAAAGTTGTATTGCTAACCGGAGCATCCGGAGGTTTAGGTTCGGCCATTGCCAAACACTTAAAAAAGCAAGGCTATAAAGTTTACGGCGCCGGTCGCAAGCAGGTTAAATCACCTGATTTTACATGGCTATATTTAGATTTGAACCAACCGGAAACTATTGATACCGCCATTCAAAGCATTCTTGAAAAAGAAAAAAAAATAGATATTTTAATCAATAATGCAGGTATAGGTGTAACCGGTAGCCTTGAGGAAATGAATATGTCTGATGTAAGAAAAGCTTTTGAAGTCAATTTTTTTGGTTTATTGTACTTAATTCAAAAAACATTGCCGCTGATGCGTCAGCAGCATTATGGTACGGTTATTAATATCAGTAGCATTGCCGGTTATACAGGTTTGCCTTTTAGAGGTGTTTATTCTGCTACAAAATCTGCAGTAATGCGTTTATCTGAGGCTTTAAGCAGTGAAGTGCAACAATTTGGAATCAAAGTGGTTGATATTGCCCCGGGCGATTTTAAAACCAATATTGCTAACGGCCGACTTTATACACCGTTAAAACAAGATTCGCCTTATTTTGAGGATTATAAAAGAGTTTTAAAAATGATAGATGAAGAAGTAGCCGGAGGATTAGGTCCAGATAATTTAGGAAAAAAAATACCTAAAATTATTGATTCTAAAAATCCAAAATTGCGCTACAATATAGGTCTCTTTTTACAAAAAATGACACCTTACTTAACATGTGTGCTCTCCGGACGTTTATTTGAAAAATTGATATTGAAACATTATAAAATGAATAAATAATATTTTTATCAAAAGCCGCAATTTGCGGCTTTTGATTGTTTAATCAATAAGCAATTCTCATTTTTCTTTAAGTTTTCTACTGTGCATCAAACACAAGTTTTGATTCATATAGTAGTCTGATTTTGGGTTTGATAAAGTATCTTTTTTGTGTTTTTGGTCTGATTGATATTGATAGTATTTAGGCTTGCTTGTTAGGAACAAAAAATTAAGTCAATTTAAAATTTATTTTTTTATAACTAATTATTTTTAATTATTGATAATAATTAAATAAAAAAACAAATCAAATACAATAATACATATTACATTTCTGTCAAGTTGATAAAAAATAAGAATATTTCATTGAGATTTACATTATTTTTATCAGTTGTAAGACATTTATAAATGTTTATATTTGTATTGTATTAGTTCAATTTTTATAAGGCAGATAATGCTTAATAAAAAAATTAAAAAGTAGATTTATGAAATATGATATAATTATTTTAGGGAGTGGTCCCGGCGGTTATGTTGCCGCTATTAGAGCCGCACAATTAGGTTTTAAAACTGCCATTGTTGAAAAAGAGAATTTAGGTGGCGTTTGTTTGAATTGGGGATGTATTCCTACAAAAGCTTTACTAAAAAGTGCTCAAGTTTTTGAGTATATCAAACATGCTGAATCATATGGTATTAGTTTACAATCACCTTTAGTTCAATTTGATAAAGTAATAGAGCGCAGTCGTAGCGTTGCGGCAAGTATGAGTAATGGTGTCGCATTTTTAATGCGTAAAAATAACATAGATGTGCTAGAAGGTTACGGTACACTTTTGCCCGGTAAAAAAATTGAAGTGACAAGTAAGTCCGGAGAAATTAATATTTATGAAGCTGACCATATTATTATAGCTACCGGAGCCCGAGCAAGACAGTTGCCAAATTTGCCTATTGATGGTGAAAAGGTAATTGGCTATCGACAAGCCATGACGTTGCCTCAACAACCCAAATCCATGATTGTAGTTGGGTCGGGAGCTATAGGTGTAGAATTCGCCTATTTTTACAACAGCATTGGAACACAAGTTACGATTGTAGAATATTTAGACCGGATTGTTCCTTTAGAAGACCCTGAGGTGTCCAAACAACTAACACGTACTTTTAAAAAATCTAAAATTAAAGTAATGACTTCTGCCGAATTGTTATCTGTTGATACTACCGGTGAGGGTGTGAAAGCCAAAGTAAAAACAAAAAAAGGAATTATAGAACTTGATGCAGACATTATATTATCAGCCGTAGGTATTAAGTCTAATATTGAAAATATCGGGTTAGAAGAAGTTGGAATAGCTGTTGACCGTGATAAAATTGTAGTCAATGATTTTTACGAAACCAATATTTCAGGATATTATGCCATTGGTGATGTGATAGCTTCTCCGGCACTAGCACATGTAGCCTCAGCAGAAGGTATTACTTGTGTAGAAAAAATTGCAGGTATGGATCCGGAGCTTATTGATTACAATAATATTCCCGGCGCTATTTATACAACACCCGAAATAGCTTCAACCGGCTATACCGAAGAGCAGGCAAAAGCCGCCGGTCATGAAATTTTAGTTGGCAAATTTCCTTTTACAGCTAGTGGAAAAGCCAAAGCCGCCGGTCATTCAGACGGGTTTGTTAAAATTATTATCGATAAAAAATATGGTGAAATTTTAGGTGCTCATATGATAGGCGCTAATGTGACCGAAATGATTGCGGAAATTGTAGCTGCTCGTAAAGCAGAAGCTACCGGTCATACGTTGTTAAAATCTATCCATCCTCACCCAACTATGAGTGAAGCTGTTATGGAGGCAGTAGCCGATGCCTATGGTGAAGTCATCCATCTGTAAGAAAAAAATAATGTATATTTGTTCAAAATTTTAAAATAGAAATTTATGGCTTATAATTTATTGAAAGGAAAAAGAGGAATTATTTTTGGAGCACTTGATAATAATTCTATTGCTTGGAAAGTGGCTGAAAAAGCCCATGAAGAGGGAGCTAAATTTGTTTTAACCAATGCGCCGGTAGCTATGCGAATGGGAGAAATTAAAAAATTGGCTGAAAAAACCGGAAGTGAAATTATTCCTGCTGATGCCACTTCTATGGAAGATTTAGAAAATCTAATTGATAAAGCTCAAGAAATTTTGGGCGGTAAATTAGATTTTGTACTCCATTCTATAGGTATGTCCGTTAATGTAAGAAAAGGCAGGCCATATACTAATTTAAACTATGACTGGCTCACAAAAGGATGGGATGTTTCAGCTGTTTCTTTTCATAAATTAATGAATTTATTATACAATAAAGATGCTATGAATGATAATGGCTCTATTGTAGCTTATTCATACATTGCTGCGCAACGCGTATTTCCCGATTATAATGATATGGCTGATAATAAATCATATTTGGAAGCGATTGCGAGGAACTTTGGTTATTTCTTTGCCAAAAAGAATGGAGTTCGGGTAAATACAATTTCACAATCACCCACACCAACAACCGCAGGAAAAGGCGTTAAAAGTTTTGAAGGCTTTTTAAAATATGCCGAATTGATGTCGCCATTAGGAAATGCTACTGCCGAAGAATGTGCAGATTATACTTTGACTCTGTTTTCTGATTTAACTAAAAAAGTAACCATGCAAAATCTATTTCATGATGGCGGATTTTCTTCAACAGGTGTTTCTATGGAAATGATGGACTTATTTATGAAAAATTTTGAAGAAGAAAATAAAAAATAATTAAATTGTATTGAATCGAAAATAGCCCCAATGGCATTAGCCGTCGGGGCTCTTTTATACTCTTTTATGTCTTGGAAACACCTACATCCCGATTTTAGACTTAATGGGCAAGGCTTTGCCGATTGCTCTGATTTTTTATATTATGTTCAGCATAAACTTCCTTTTCATTTTTCTTTTTTAAATGATTGGTGTCGAGATTTGCCTCATATAATGGCTTATACTTCCGGATCAACCGGTAAGCCAAAAGCTATTTTACTACCTAAAAAAGCTATGCTATATTCAGCATTTCAAACCATAAGTTTTTTTAATTTAATTCCCGGAACAAGTGCTTTAATTAATTTATCAGCAGATTACATTGCCGGCAAAATGATGTGGATTAGAGCATTAAGCGGAGGATGGCATATTGATGTAGTCTCACCTGACCATCAAAGTATCCAAAATATTTTGAAAGATAAACATTATGACTTTGGCGCTATGGTGCCTTTACAGGTACAAAAAAACCTTGCATTTATTTCACATTTTAAAACTTTAATTATAGGTGGCGCAGCAGTTTCACATCATTTGCAAACCCAACTAAAATCATTGCCTGTTCATATCTTTGCTACTTATGGTATGACTGAAACTATCACACATATTGCAGTACAACCTTTGAGTCATGATGCTGTTGCTGATTTTAAATTGCCTGCAGACACCTATAGAGTTTTTGACGGCATACATATTTCATGTGATGAAAGGCAATGTTTGGTTATTGAGGCTCCCAACTTACATTCAAATGTAATTATTACCAATGATATAGTAGAATTGCTTGATAATCAGCATTTTCGATGGTTAGGACGCTTTGATAATGTTATAAATAGTGGTGGTATAAAATATTTTCCTGAACAATTAGAGGCTAAAATAAAACCTTTTATTGAACAAGACTTTTTTTTAGGAGGCTTACCTCATCAAACTTTGGGTGAAGAAATTGTTTTAGTAGTAGAAGGAAAAATTGATAGCATAAATTTAAAAGAAAAATTGGCCACGCAATTGTCCAAATACGAACTGCCAAAAAAAATTATTAGTTTACCGGTATTTATGAGAACAGATAGTGGAAAAATTAAGAGAAACGCTATTTTGCAACAGATAAAATTAAAAAACGACCCTTTATAAGGGTCGTTAAAATGTTTTAAACAAGTTTTGAAACTTGTTTTTTCTTTTTATTACGCGGGCGAGTTTTACCATAAGAGCCACGCGTAATTTTACCACGTCGTGTTTTGATATCTCCTTTTCCCATAATAAAATTATTAATGACACAAAATTATAAAAAATATATAAATAAAGTGGCCTTAAGCAATAATTTACACAAGATATATTTGTTAATTATTTTAAGATAATTTTATGATTTAAATAAATGATAATATAATTCTTATAAATTTTCGGTTTGTTAGAGTATATATTTATATTTTAT
>WGBX01000099.1 GCA_015494075.1 Flavobacteriaceae bacterium | reverse complement strand
TAATATAACAGGTTGTTTAAATCTATCACTATCTTTAAATGCTTAAAGATAGTGATAGGTAACATTTCTAAATTATTTTTCTTCTATTTTTTTTACATTATAAATATAAATTTCGGGGTGGTAATCTAAACAATTTGCAGGTAGCCCTGCCTTTTCACAAAGATGAACAAAAAACAAATCAAAATCTGGAATTTGCTCCCAAACTTGTGGTAAAAAAGTAGCTTGACGTCCTGATAATTTTAAAATTACCCCATGCTTAAAGGGTACAAGTATTTGTCTTAACGCAGCTATATCGTTGTAAGCTACTTTTTCCGGAATTGAAAGCAAAGAAATTTCTATCTTAATTTCATCAAATTCTTGTGGTTTTAACGGAGGAAAACGCGGATCATTAAAAGCAGCTGCTTTGGCATTATAAATAACATCGTCAATTAAAGAGCGAACCGGCAAAATTGAACCGATACAACCTCTAAGGCTTGTTCTTTGACCCTCAACTTTGTTTAAAGTTACAAAAACAGCTTGTTCTTTGGCTAATTCAGGATATTGTTCAAGGTATTTTTGCTTGTCAATCAGCTTGTTACCAACAAATTCTTCATAAATAGCTAAACGTGCTAATTCTAATAGGACATCATCTAATGTTTTCATAATAATTGTAACTTTGTATCTTCAAGCAAGATAAACTTTTTCAAAAGCTTTGTCAAGAAATTAAACAAAAATGTGTCCATTAATTATTGTAATTCTTTTAGGTTTGGCCATAGGCTATATAGGCGGCTATGCAGGTATTGGCGGTGCACCTTTTTTAATAGCTTTTTTAGTATTGGTTTGTGGCATATCACAATATACAGCTCAGGGTAGTGTTCTTACTATGATGCTTGGTCCTATGAGTTTATTAGGTATTATGACAATGAAGGAGGAAGTGAAAAGCCAATGGAAAAGTATTATTATAGGCACCATATCTTATGCTGTTTTTTCTTATTTTGGTGCGGAGATGGCTTTTCATTTTGGAGAATTATCTGTTAAAAAATATTTTGCTTTTTTACTGATTTTAATTGGTCTAATGCAACTGGTTCCAGGATTTTCCAAACCGGATTATATCGAAAAGACAGAAAAAATTCCGGCTTGGTGGCTTTTCATTATTGGAGCAATTACAGGTATAGTGGGCGGATTGTTTGGTATTGGTGCAGGCGTTTTAATGGTGCCTATTTTTTTAATGGGTTTCAATATGAAAAAAAACCATGCACGTGCTTTGACACTGGCTATTTTATTGCCACCGGTTAGTTTGGGTGCTTTTATCAAATATCAACAAGAGGGCGCCATAGACTGGCGTTTGGTTATTATTTTATTTATCAGCTACTTTATAGCCAATTATTTTGGGGCAAAACATGGCTCAAAAGCTAATATCCAAACCTTTAAAAGAATATATGCTATTCTATTAATAGGCGTGGCAATTGTATATTTATTACAAATTTATCAACATTAAAAATATTATTATGAATCCGATTAGAAAAAGACACAAAAGTTTAGGTTTGATAGAGTTAATAGCCATTGCCGTAGGCGGCATGGTGGGTGGTGGTATTTTCAGCATTTTAGGCATTTCAGCATCTATGCTTGGTTTCTTGACCCCTATAGCTATTATAATTGGTGGTGTTATTGCTATGCTGGCAGCTTATGCCTATGTCAAACTAGGCGTGTACTATAAAGACGAAGGTGCTACCTATTCTTTTGTAAAACGCACTTTTCCCAAAAAACATATCGCATCAGCAAGTATTGGTTGGTATGTCATTTTTGGTTATATCAGTACTTTAGCCTTATACTCTTATACTTTTTCATCATACGCTATCAGTAGCACAGAATATGCCGACAATATATGGGTAAGAAAAGCTGTTGCTTGGGGTGTTATTGCCATATTTACCATGATTAACTTGTGGAGTGTCAAAGGTATGGGACGCATTGAAGATCTTATGGTGTACACTAAATTATTAATCCTTTTTGTTGTATCTATTTTACTTATGGAACATGGCCAAACCAGTTTTGGTCAGTTTATGGAACATTTACTTAAAGATGCCGAACATGCCAAATTATTGCATATTCTTATTGTTGCTTCCATTACTTTTGTAGCCTATGAAGGTTTTCAGTTGGTTATAAATGCTGTAAATGAAATGACAAATCCTGAAAAAAATATTCCACGTGCTATTTATGGTGCCATTCTTTTGGTCATTACTATTTATGTTGTCATAGCTTTGGGGGCTTTATTTGCCATTCCTATTGAAAACTTAGTTAAAGATAAGGAGTATGCATTAGCTGCTGGCGCTTCAAAAGTTCTTGGAAAATTAGGAGAAGGTTTGGTTATATTCTCAGCACTTTTGGCTACTAGTAGCGCTATTAGCGGTACCGTTTTCGGATCTTCAAGACAAATGGCAGCTATTGCTAAGGATGGTTACATGCCCCGATATTTAGCCAAAGTAAATGCCAAAAACATTCCAGCAAATGCACTCATAACAATGGCCTTATTAGCTAGCACTCTTATTTTAGTAGGTGGATTGCGTTTAATTTTAGAATTTGGCAGTATTACCTTTCTGATTGTTTCGTTATTAATGACTCTTACAAATTTTACAATTAGAGATAAAACACGGTCTTCAACTTTAATCAGTATTTTGTCCATTATTGGTCTTTCTGTAGGTGCTTTACTCATAATATATTATGAATTCACTCACAAGTTAGATCAAATGATTTTTATAATGGTTATTTACATTCTTTTAACCATTGGTGCGTATTGGTTTTCGCAACAAAAAAAGAAACTTAAAGAAAAAAACACTTAATGTCCTTTGTTAAAGACCAACAATATTATAAATTTTGTTTGTATGGTTTTTTAAAAAATCTGCGATTTTTTGATGCATTTTTTTTATTGTATCTCAAACAAAAGGGTATCAGTTATACAGAAATCGGCAGTTTATATGCTATTCGCGAAATAGTCATTAATTTTTCAGAAGTACCTACGGGTATTTTTGCAGATACTTTTGGCCGTAAAAAATCGCTAATGCTTTCATTTGTAGGTTATATTTTAGCCTTTATCTTATTTTATGCAGGTAATGATTACAAACTTTTTCTTCTGGGTTTTATAATTTACGGTATCGCTGACGCTTTGCGTTCCGGCACTCATAAAGGTATGATTATGAAATATTTGCAAATAAAAGGCTGGCAATCCGAAAAAATAAATTATTATGGTCATACAAGAGCTTGCTCTCAACGAGGCTCTGCTCTGTCAGCTTTAATAGCCGGTATCATTGTCTATAAAACGGGCAATTATGAAAATATTTTTTTATTATCGGTCATACCTTATCTTTTGAATTTGTTGTTAATCTGGACATATCCTGCTGTTTTAGATTTCTCAAACTTAAAACAAAAGACCAATTTGAAAAAAAATATTGTAGCATTATGGATGGCGCTAAAAAATCCTCGAGTTCTGAGTATTGTCCATTCATCAGCCGTCTTTACTGCCTATCAAAAGGCTACTAAAGACTATATTCAACCGGTCATGAAAAATGCTGCGTTGAGTTTGCCTATACTCACAGGCATATTGGTTGACAAAAAAACAGGATTGATTATAGGTGTTCTTTATACTATTCTTTATTTATTAACAGCAACAGCCTCTAGTTATGCCGGTCTATTGACAAAGCATTTTAATAATCTAAGTTATAAAACCCTTTTAACGGGCTTTGTTTTTGGCATATCAGGTGGCTGTTTTTTTCAATGGCAATGGTGGTGGTTTGCTCTTTTTACTTTTAGCGGTATTTATATCATGCAAAGTTTGCGAAAACCTATACTTACCGGCTATTTGGCAGAAGCTGTCCCCAACGAAATTTTAACATCAGTCTTATCAGCCGAATCGTTATATCGCACCTTATTAACATCTATTCTGGCTTTAAGCTTGGGTTATTTGACAGATCAAACCGGTCTCGGAGTGGCCTTTATCCTGATAAGCAGCTTTCTCTTTGGTATCTCTGTATGGATACATTTAAAAAAATTGGACGCCTGACAATCATAATTTATAATTTGCTTTTAAAAGCCAAAAACGTGGCATTACATAATATTTTGATGTTGATACATATAAATCTGACAAACTTTCTTTATCAATACTTGTTGTTTGCAGTAGATTGGTGCCTTTCAAACTAAACTCCCAACGACTTCCTTTTTTTTGATAAAAAATTTCAGCTGATAAAAATGCATAATTATTTTGAACGCTGCGCTCATCATCACGGTAATTATAATACTCATATTGAATATTTAACTGCGTAGATTTTTTAAAAAAAAGAAATTCGACACCAGCAGAAGGTTTATCTGTTATATATAAGCTTTCTCGAAATTGATTATTAAATTTATTCAAACTTAAATTATAGCTTAAATCAAAATTAATAAAACCGGACAAATTACTATTTAAGCTTACAGTATAATTTTGTAATAATGAATGAGATAATACCTCTTCACCATTTATAAGACTATAATAATCATTAGCATTTACATTAGCATTCAACCTATATTTCCAATATACATAACGTTTACTATAAGAGGCAAATACACTCAAAGATTCATTTTCATGAGCCAAATTTATAGGCTGCCCAATTATATCTGTGTTTAAAACCAGAGTTTTGGTTGTTATATCGTCAATAGATTTATTGTAAGTGATTCTCGCAAAAAAATGTGAAAAATTAAGCATACTGTAAGATGAGAAATGCAATGAAAGTGTATGTTTTAAAACATTGGATAAATTCCTATTACCCTGTTGAAGACTATTAAAATTTTTTAATAAATAACCTTGTATGTATTTATTAATATCGGCATAAGTGTTCGTTAACTGGTATTTAAAATTAAGACGTTGTCCGCGCTTAATAGAATATTTAATTTTAAATTCCGGTAATAATAAAGTATTGTGCAATGTATTGGTTTGGCCGGTTTGACTGTCTTTTAAATAGTAATAATGTCCACTTAATCCGGATCTTATTGTCATTTTGCCCCATAATATTTTATAATAAATACCTAAAAACAAATCTGTATAATGATATTCTGCCTCATTTTTTAACCATTCATCCTCTAAGATTTGCGGTTGGTTATTATCTAAAATTTGACTCATGGAAGATGTTAATGATTGCCAAACAAATTTATTTCCCATAGCAATATCCAAATGACTAACATCATTTAAAATCCAGTAGTAATCTGCCAAAAGTGAGAAATCTTGTTGACTAAACTCTTCATTTTGAACCAAATCATATATATTTTGTGGACTTAGGTTTATCAAAGATGAGGTTTCAAACAAAGTTTGTGGGGTTATAATTTCAAGTAATGGTTCATTTTGCTCTATTTTATGTTGCAAATTTAGGGTTGCCAAGTCATCATTTTTCAAAGTTTTATAAATCTCTAAATTTTGCTGTATACTAAAAGTGTTTTGTTGATTATCCGTATAGTTTTCAGGACGTAAATTTGATTGGTAATAATCTTCTTGTTCTTGTTGAATTGTTTTACCTAAAATATCGTATTTCAAACTTAAATTAGAATTTGGATGGTAATCTAAGGCCGTTTTAAAAACTCCTGAAAAATTATTTTGAATATTTTGGGTTATACTTTGTTCTTCTAAATTATTGGTTAAATATAATTTCTGTGACTCTGTCAACATTTCTGTTAAGGTGTAATTAGCTAATACAAAACCTTCCAAATTTAAAACCGGACTTACTGTATAATTATAATTAAAAGCGCCAAATTTTGTTTTTACTGCCCGGGCCTTCCCATTGGGCATTAAAGAAAAACCTAAAAGATTATTACTATTATCAAAACTCGAGCCACCTTTATGTCTTGACCCAGAAAAACCACCCGTCATTTTAAAATAATCCATAAAACTCAAAGGCACTTCACCTATATTGTTGGCATCTAAAATCACATTATAGGTTTTCTTAGAGCTGTAATAAAACAGCTTCGGATGAACTAAATAATAGCCGTCAGTGCCTACTCCGGTTGTAACTTCACCAAACCAAAAGTTTTTTTTACCTTCTTTTAAACGTATATTAATGGCATAACTTTCCTCATTATCCTCCAGTTTTTTCATTTGCGAATTTTCATTAAAATTACGTAAAATCTCAACCTTTTTAACGGCATTGGCCGGAATGTTTTTACTGGCAAGCTTAGAGTCTCCTTCAAAAAAGTTTTTACCTTCTACCATTACTTTTTTAACTTCTGTACCTTCAACTTTTACAGTGCCGTCGTTATCAACTTCAATTCCGGGCATTTTCTTTAAAACATCACCCAACTTCTTTTCATTGCCTGTTGTAAACGAATCTGCATTATAAACAATCGTATCTCCCTTTATACGTACTGGCATCTCGTATTTTATTTCTACACCTTCTAGCTGTTGAGGGTCAACTTTAAGAATATATTTTTTAAAAATATCTGTGTTTTTGGTAAAAACCGTGTCAATAACAGGCAAATAACCCATATAACTTATCTTTACCGTATAAATGCTTTCCGGTTTAAATTTAATGATAAACTGCCCTTTATCATCTGTAATAGCAAAGCCTTGAAATGCTTTAGTTTTTAAATTTGCGGCTACTAAACTTGCTGAAGACAATACTTTTCCATTCGCATCTCTTACCTCTCCCATATATCTGACTTGTTGGGCCAAAATACTCTGCCCCCAAACCAATAATACTATAAAATATAAAGAATATTTTAACTGCATTAGCGTACTATTGTAATCCTGTGAGAGCTCCCCGAATTTTTATTACCGCGTCTGCTTTTGTACATTTTTTGCATCTTTTCACGCATTTTTTTCATTTCTTCTTTATAGGTTTTCTCATCTACAACTTTTCCCTTATCCGGTTCTATTATTTCTGTTCTTGATTTAGGGTTAATAACCAATTCTTTTAATAAATAAACTTCTTCATTGTTGTTGTTAAGTTCCAATATCAAACCGGGTAATCCACCAAATTTTGAAGGACCGTTTTGCACAGGAATTTCTGGAGTAAACCATGCAATTAGATGTATATCTTTATCCTCTTTCTGATAATCTGCTTCGGCTTTTACAACCATATACTTTCCAATTTGTTTTGATTCATTGGTTATATGCCAATTATATTTCGGCAAACTATCCTTTATCAAATAAACTTCTTGCATCAAAGGTCTCATTTCAGTATATGTTTGAGTAGAAATATTTTTATACAATTCTCTTTGAGGTCTGTTACCACCAAAAGATTCACCGGGTTTGCCTAATTTTTGTTTTTCTTTAAATATAGAAGTCGTACGATTAAAGTCCATTTTATATTCACGATTGTCAAATCGTTTATATATTTTTCTAAGCATGTCTGCCATCTCAGGTTGTTTTGCAATAGATGAGTCACGACGCTGCTTGGCTTTTTCGCTCAAAATTCGTTTATATTGATAAACGGCATGCCATTGAGGTGAGTTTTGCGAAAACATGGTGAAACTTAATAAAAGAAAAATAAGGTTTACGGTATTTTTTTTCATAGTAATTATTTTTAATAAGTTTATAAGTTTAAAAATTAATTAATGACAAACAACAATAGTTAGCCTAAGTTTTGTCTGTTACAACATTTCTGTATAACTTTTTTATTATAAATCAAAATCGTCAACTCTTAATTTTAAAGTTAACAGATATAGGTTGCTAACAAATATAATAGTTTAACAATCAATTTCTAAAATTTTAACGAAATTTTTAGTTTTTTATATGGACAGATTTATCTGGCATTACAAAATTCACCTTTCTATTCTAATGTTTTTTAAAAATTATTTATAAAATTAATCAAATACTCTCTGAGAAAAATTCGATTTTATTTTTTTTACAAAACAGCTTTTAACACAAGTTTTAATACAATGATTTTTATTCTTTCAATTTTTTGGTCATATCTTTTCCCAGAATCAACATTGGTAAAGACACTCCAATACTAATTGCAAACAATATTATTAAAGTCATAAAACCATTATAAAATATTTGATTCAAATATGTAAAATCTGTTGATGACTGATGTAAAAAAATAAACTTTTGAATATTTAATATTACTTGATAGGCAAAATATCCAGGGATCATTGGAATGATAGCCGGTATCATAAAAACAACAGTTGGTTTTGCAACCCGCTTTGCAAAAGCAACTGCTAAAAATCCAACACTTAAAGCAGCCAAAAAGGTAGCTATGGCAATATCCCAATTTAACTGCAAAGTATAAAACTTTATAAAACCGGCTAAAAATCCTAAGACAAAAACCGTTAACATAAGCCTTTTAGGAATTTTAAACAATATTCCAAAACCCAAAGCTGCCAAACCTGACCAAAAAGCATTTACTAATAAAGGAAATAATTCCAATGTCATCATTACTTAAAGTTTTGTATTAAATAATATCATAGCAGTTATCAGTCCCAACCCTATAAATAAAACTGTCATAAAGCCACTGATGAAACGGACACTGCCATTTAAAATATGATTATTGTATAAGTCGTTAAATGAATTAATTAAAGGCACTCCCGGCACTAAAAATAAAACGGATGTTGCCAATGCTATGTGAGCCTTATCGCCAAAATGTAAATAAATGCCATAAGACGCTACTAATGAGGCCGCTAATGATGCTAAATAAGTTTTCAAATAAGGATTTAAAAAATATTTTTGAGCTTGCTTGGCAACAATCATACCTATAAGTGTAGCTATAAAACTAATAATCATACTACGATAATCGCCACCAAATAATTTAGCAAAACTGGCTCCTGCCATACTCACAAAAAATGCCGTTAATGCATATGAATAAAGTTGTTGGTTTTTAATAACCTCAATCTTTTGTTGCATAATTTTACAAGACCATTGTTTTTCTAAAGCAATCCAACTCAATCTACTTATTTCTGATACAATATAAAAATTTATTTTGTAAGCAGGTATTTGTATGACATTGGTATAACTATGTTGATCTGATTGGTTTTCAGTTTTTAAAGTTATAATAATTGATTTATGGCTGATAAGAGCATACGATTTAAAACCCAGCACAGATGAAAATCTATTGATATTATCAATAACCCGTTTAGTATTTGCTCCTGATTGCATAAGCAACACCGCTATTTCCGAAATAAGTAAAAAACCGTTTTTTAAAGCTTGATGTTTATCACCCATAATATTGCAGGTTTAATATTTAATCAAAAGTAAATATAAATTATAACGAAGCTCATTTGGCAATGTCAAAAAAGCATTAAGTTTTCAATTAGTTAATGATTATACAGGTCAGCTTTTTTGATTAGTTTTTAAGATTATGATTACAATTTCAAAATTCGCTCTTGTTTTTCAATACTTTCTTGGTGAATAGATTTAAAGATTTGCTGTATAAACTTTTCTGATAAATTTAATTCATTAGCTTTATTAAGAACCTTTTGCATGATTTCTTGCCATCGATCACTTTGCAATACCGCTACACTTTTTTGTTTTTTAATTTGACCGATTTCTTCAACAAATTGCATTCTTTCAGCTAACAATTTAAGTAATTCATCATCTAGTTGATTGATTTGATTTCGATAAAAATATAACTTATCTAACGCTTCCGGATCTTGAAACTGTTGCTTTCGTAAGCAAAGTTTATCAATGATATTTAATAAAGTTTGTGGTGTAACTTGTTGCTTGGCATCGCTCCATGCTTCATCCGGATTATGATGCGACTCAATCATAAAGCCTTGATACTGTAAGTCCAATCCCATTTGTGACATATCATAAATACAATCACGACGTCCGCAAATATGAGATGGATCAAGAATCATAGGTATATTCGGATAACGGTTTTTAAAATCTAATGCAATTTGCCAGTTTGGATCATTTCGATACTGTCCGGGACGAAAAGATGAAAAACCGCGATGTATAACGCCAATATCGGCCATTCCAACTTTGTGAAACCGCTCAACAGCTCCTATCCATAATGACAAATCCGGATTGATAGGATTTTTAATCAAAATAACTTTACCACTACCCTTTATAGCATCGGCAATTTCTTGTACCGCAAACGGATTGACAGAAGTACGTGCCCCAATCCATAAAATATCAATATCATATTGTAATGCCAATTCGGCATGCTGCGCATTAGCTATCTCAATAGCTATTTTCATACCTGTTTCTTCTTTAACTTTTTTAAGCCAAGGCAAAGCTTTTTCGCCATGACCTTCAAAATTACCCGGTCGTGTTCGCGGTTTCCATACACCCGCTCTAAATACTTGTACTCTTTTATCTACTAAGCCATTAGCAGTTTTCAGGACTTGTTCTTCTGTTTCAGCACTGCAAGGGCCTGCAATCATCAAAGGGTAGTCTGCTGCCATTTGCTCCAACCATGAATTAAGTTTTTTTGTTTGCATAATTTTATTTTCTTTTTTATTTCTGACCTGTTTAGTTATCAAAACCTAAAAGGTCTTATTATTTTAATTTTATATTAATGTTTTTTCAAACACAGTGATAAATTTTCATTTTTAAGTATAAGAATAGAGTGAAAAAACCTTATGTCAGTTTATATTTTATCTATGACATTTCCGATATGATTTATTTGTTTTAAAATATCCTTTAATTTTGCTGTATTTTCACGATATAATAAGACTTTAAAGGTTTGCAAATTATCTATATATTCTTCTAAAGCTTGTAAAATAGGCTTCTTGTTTTCCATAAAAATAGGTGTCCACGTGTCAGGCGAGCTTTTAGCAAGTCGTACTGTTGATGCAAAACCGGAACCTGCCATTGTAAAGATCTTTTGCTCATCTTTTTCCAAATCTAAAACCGTTTTACCTAACATAAACGAACTAATATGAGACAAATGTGATACATAGGCAATGTGCTTGTCATGTTCTTGACTTTCCATTTCAAGCGTTTTCATTCCCATCTTTTCAAAAATATATTGCGCTTTGTTTAAAATTTGGGGATGGGTTTGCTTCGAGTCGCAAATCATATTCATTTTACCTTTAAACAAACTCGAAAAAGCTGCTTCGGGTCCTGAATATTCAGTTCCTGCAATAGGGTGAGCTAATAAAAAATTGCCGCGACGCGGATGTCCGGCTATGGCTTGAGCTATTTTATATTTGGTAGAACCGGTATCAAATACCAAAGCATTTGATTTTATATTATTCAAAACTTTTTTTGCTATATCAGGTATTACATCAACCGGCGTTGCAATAATAACTATGTCCATTTGCGGGATCAAGTTATCTGTTAAATCTTCATGCACTAATCCTAATGTCAGAGCTTTGTTTAAATAATGTTTATCTTGTCCGTACAACCGGACATTTTTATCTGCTTGTAAAGCTAATCCGAAGGATCCGCCAATAAGTCCCAGTCCGATAATGCCGATTTTTGTGATTTTGTCTGTCATCTTTTTTATATAATCCGATTTAATGTTTCAGTTAAAATTTCTTCATCATTAGTCAATGAAATACGAATATAATTTTCCGAATATTGCCCGAAAATAAACCCCGGTGCCATAAACACCCCTTTTTCTTTAAGCAATCGATCTGTAAAATCTTGGCTATTTTGCCCCGCTGGCAGTTTAGCCCATACAAACAAACCGGTTTGTCCGCTACGGACTTTCAAGTTAAGTGCTTGACAAATTTTTAACACAATTTTTTTGCGCCTAACATAGATTTTATTTAGCTCATCAAACCATTCCGGCGGACTGTTCAGCGCCATAATGGCTGCTTTTTGCAAGCCTAGAAACATACCACTATCCATTTGGCTTTTATACTTAAGTACTGTGTCAATATACTCATGTTTCCCTAGTAACATACCTATACGCCAACCTGCCATATTATGTGACTTGCTCAGCGAATTGAGTTCTAAAGCTGTTTCTTTGGCTCCCGAAATTGATAAAATACTTAAAGGCCGAGCGTTTAAGATCATACTATACGGATTATCATTGATCACTAAAATCTGATGCTTGTGAGCAAATTCTAGCAATTGTTTATAAAAATCTCTATTAGCTACTGCTCCTGTGGGCATATGCGGGTAATTTATCCACATTAATTTAACTTTGCTTAAATCAGAATGAGCCAAGGCTTTTAAATCAGGCAGATAATTATTATCTTCACTCAACGTATAATATACCGGTTGGCCACCTGCCAGTAAAGTTGTAGCTCGGTAAGTCATATAACCCGGGTCGGGTAATAAAACTTCATCGCCCTTATTGATAAATGCCATACTGATATGCATGATACCTTCTTTTGATCCGGTTAAAGGTAAAATTTCTGTTTCGGCATCTAAATCAACTTCAAAATAGCTGTTGTAATAACGGGAAATAGCATGACGTAACTCGGCAACACCCCGATAGCTTTGGTACCGGTGTGCGTCGGTCTGTAAAGCTACTTGGGCTAAAGTATTCCTGACACTTTCTGGTGGTGGCAAGTCTGGACTCCCGATTCCTAAATTGATAATAGGTTTACCTTCAAATCGCAAACGGGCTATTTCTTTGAGTTTGGTCGAAAAATAATATTCTTGTATATGTTTAAGACGTTCTGCTTGCATTATTTACGTTTCATAGATTGGTATTCTCCCAAAATTTTAAGCTCAATAACTTGACGGGCAACTTCATACATGGCTGTTTGGTAATCAGCAAGATTATCTATCAACAAATCAACAAAAAAAGCATATTCCCAAGGTTTATCAATAATAGGAACACTTTGTATTTTACTCATGTTTAGGTTAAGGCGATTAAAAACTTGTAAAACATTGACCAAACTACCGGGTTGATGTGACAATTTGAATCTAATAGATACTTTATTAAAATCTTGTCCGGCGTCACCTCCGTTTTTTAAATCTAAAACCACAAAGCGCGTTGCGTTTATTTTGTTAGTTTGTATACTTTCGGCTAAAATATTTAAGTTATAGATTTTTGCGGCTTCATAGCCCGCAATAGCAGCAATACCTTTCAGTTGTTTTTGCTGAATGATTTTTGCCATTTCGGCTGTATCCTTTTCTTCTACCAATTTGATATGTGGTTGGCTACGCAAGTATTTGCGACATTGTAATAAGGCCATTGGATGACTCCAAACTTCCTTAATATCGGCTATATTTTGCCCTGACAGTGCCAATAAATGATGATGAATGGGCAGGTAATATTCTCCTGCAATATGCAAATCATATTCGTCAATCAAACTGTAATTGGGCAAAATAGCGCCTGCAATAGTATTTTCAACTGCCATAACACCCTTATCTATTTTGGCTTGTTTTAGCAGGATTGGGATATCATTAAAATCCATGCATTCTACAAAGTTATTGTCTTCCCCGAATAAATTTTTGGCGACTTCATAGTGAAATGATCCTACTGTTCCTTGTATGCCTATTTTCATATTTTAATGTTTTATAGATTTAGAAAATTAAGTAAATCTTGCTTTATTTGCATAAAAAAAGTCCCGGAATTCCGGGACTTTCAAATGATAATTATTCTATAATTTATGCATATAAAGTCCCTTCTTTCATTTTAAAATAAAAGTAAAAAAAGAAACTAAAATATGCGTTCAATGTATTCATC
>WGBX01000098.1 GCA_015494075.1 Flavobacteriaceae bacterium | reverse complement strand
GTATTATCAACTTTAAATTCTCTAAAAAAAGATTATCATATTACATTATATACTTTAGATGACAAAAAGCTCTATGAAGATAATACAAATGACAGGATGAATGTGTTTTTGGCTAATTTGAATTATCATTTTCCTACGAAGATGATAAGAATGATATCGCCGTCTTTGGCGCAGTCATATAAAAAAAATTACAATACGCTTCCTGACTTTACAGCTATAAACGGTTTTGATACAACCTTCGATTTGTTGGTAAGGACAGCTAATGCCGACAATTTATTTGAAGGTTTACAAAAAATAGGTAGAACCGCTCAAACATCAAAAGTTTATTTATACAAACATACACCCGATACCGGATTTAAAAATCAGGGGTCTGCTATTTTAGAAATTGGCGAAGATTTGAGTTTACAAAAAATAGAATAGTTTTTAAATAAAATCTTTACTGTAAAAACCACCCTTATTTTGTTTTCTTTTGCGTGAAAATTCTACGATAAGATAAGCTGTTGTAATTAAATTGCGTAATTCTAATAAATCTGTGCTTATTTCAGCATGATCATAAAGTCTTTTATTATCTTGATAAAGTACATAGAGGCGTCGTAATGCACGCAACAAACGTTCGTTAGAGCGCACAATACCAACATAATTACTCATTATGGTTTTAACCTCGTTCCGGTCATGTGTAATCAGTATTTTTTCCATAGTACGGTCTGTGCTGGTGTCAATCCATTCAGGTATGGAAGGTAGTTGATACTCATCATTATAATTTTTGGCTAGATGTGTTGCGGCATTATGCGAATAAACCAGTGCTTCCAAAAGAGAGTTTGAAGCCAAACGATTTGCGCCATGTAAACCCGTACGACTAACCTCTCCGCTGGCATATAAATTTTTTATGGAAGTCTGTGCATTTTTATCGACAATAATACCTCCCATCATATAATGGGCAGCAGGAGCTACCGGAATGTAATCTTTACGGATATCGATATTTAAGCTTTCACATTTTCTGGTAATATTTGGAAAATGTTTGATAAATGCTTCATAATCAAGATGCGATACATCTAAATATACATGCTTGCTGCCTTGTAATTTCATTTCGGTATCAATGGCCCGAGCCACAATATCACGTGGTGCTAATTCCATACGTTCATCATACTTTTTCATAAAACGTTGGCCTTGCTCATTGCGTAAAAAAGCACCGAAACCCCTAACTGCTTCAGAAATTAGAAAAGCCGGACTTTCTCCCGGATTATATAGTGCGGTTGGATGAAATTGTATAAATTCCATGTCTGCTAAACGGGCTTTGGCTCGGTAAGCCATTCCGATACCATCTCCTGTTGCTACAAACGGATTGGTGGTTGTTTCATATACTTGTCCGCTTCCACCGGTGGCTAACAATGTATATTTTGCCGTAAAAGTTTTAATTTCATGTTTTTTTTCATCCAAAACATAGGCGCCAAAAACAGTTTTGTCTGTTTCTAGTGACATTAAATCACCAAAAACTTGATGTTCGGTGATTAAATCAATGGCATAATGAAAGTCATAAAAATCAATATTAGGTGTTTGGTTAACTTTTTTAAGTAGTGATCTTTCTATTTCGTAACCGGTGATATCTTTATGATGAAAAATTCGATTTTTTGAATGGCCACCTTCTTTTCCTAAATCATATTCGCCTTGCGCATTTTTATCAAACGAAACGCCCCAATTCAATAACTCGTCTAAGCGTTCTGTGGCTTGAATTATCACCATTTTTACAACAGACTCATCACATAAACCATCGCCGGCAATAAGCGTATCTTGTATGTGTGCTTTATAAGAATCTTGGGTCAAATCATAAACGGTTGCTATTCCGCCTTGTGCATATTTAGTATTAGATTCTTCTTTACTGCCTTTGGTAATGATTGTAATTTTTTTATCAGGAAAATTTTGTGCTGTTTTAAGCGCAAAAGATAGTCCGGCAATACCTGATCCGATGACTAAAAAATCACTTTTTACTTTCATGTCAAATGGTTAATATTTTTAAAATTGTACATATAAATGATTCTGTTAGTCCTGTCTGTTTATTACATATGTATTTAAGACAATTTCAACATTTTTTCAATAGATACCAAAGCTTTTTTTTGTAGATCTTCTTCTACAACGACCTCAGGCAATTCGTATTGCAATGCTAAATAAATTTTTTCTAAGGTGTTTCGTTTCATATAGGGGCATTCGGTACAAGCACAAGAATTTTTGTCATTTTCAGGCGGCGCAGGAATTAAAATTTTGTCGGGCGCCACTTGTGCCATTTTATGCAATATTCCTGATTCGGTAGCAATAATAAATTCCTTTGCTTTACTTTCTTGAACATATTTGAGTAATCCGGAAGTAGATCCAATATAGTCTGCAATGTTTAAAATATAGTCGCGCGATTCGGGATGTGCTATTATTTTAGCTTCGGGATGTTCGGTTTTTAGTTGTAAAATCTTATCGAGAGAAAATTCTTCATGTACTTCACAAGCACCATCCCAAAGTATCATATCTCGCCCGGTTTTTTTGATGAGATAAGCGCCTAAATTTTTGTCAGGAGCAAAAATTATTTTTTGATTTTCAGGAATAGAATTGATAATTTTTTCAGCGTTAGAAGAAGTACACACAATGTCTGTCAAAGCTTTAATTTCGGCAGATGTATTGACATATGATACAACTATATGATTGGGATGTTCATTTAAAAAAGCTTTGAATTTATCTTTGGGTGCAGATTCGGCTAGTGAGCATCCGGCAAGTAAATCCGGAAGGAGAACTTTCTTATCCGGATTAAGAATTTTGGCAGTTTCGGCCATAAAATGTACACCTGCAAATAAAATTATATCAGCATCTGTTTTTGCCGCAGCTTGCGCCAATGCCAAACTATCTCCAACAAAATCTGCAATATCCTGAATTTCGGGGACTTGATAATAATGTGCCAGAATAACGGCATTTTTCTCTTTACGTAAGCGTTTTATTTCTTCTACTAAATTTATATTTTTTGATATAGGCAAATCTAAATAACCTTTTTGTGGCAAATTTTGAATGGCTTGTTTAATGTTCATAATTATTTTTTTTTGTAAAAATAAAGTTTTGTCACATAACTAGCAAAAGTTGTGTTTATTTTACCATAATTTTATTTGAGATGGCTTAGCATTTATTTAATCCATATTTTTTTAATAATGATTTGATGTTCTAACATAAATTTTAATGTATATAATCCGGAAGCTATATTTGAAACATCAATGGTAGTTGATTGGGCGTCTAATGTCTTTATTTTTTTAATTAA
>WGBX01000097.1 GCA_015494075.1 Flavobacteriaceae bacterium | reverse complement strand
TTTTTAAGCTGTCCGGCAAGCGGGTGTTTTGTTTTGTTAAAATGTATGTACGGTCTTTTCCTCCCGGATAAGGTTTTATAATACGAATAATTCTATAGGTTCCAAAGTCTGATGTACTGATATGTTTTGCATATTCAAAATAATGTGTTTGACTTGTAAAGCCGGAAGTTTCCTTTTTAGTTTGGCATCCAAAAAGCCATAAGCTGAAACTTATTAAAATTATTCTGACTATCATTATTTTTTTGGAAATTTCATTCTATAATCAACATTTACTTTACCTTTGCTTATGTTTTCTAATTTTCGTTTGAGCAGACGTTTTTTAAAACTACTTAAATGATCGGTAAATAAAATGCCTTCTAAATGGTCATATTCATGCTGAATAACCCGGGCTAAAATACCATCTATTTCTTCAATATGTTTATTAAAATTACGATCGTAATATTCAATCTTAATTTTTTTAGGTCTTTCAACATCTTCATTAATTCCCGGAATACTTAAACAGCCTTCATTAAAAGCCCATTCATTACCTGTTTCTTCAAGTATTTTAGCATTAATAAAAACCTTTTTTCCTTGTAATTGTTTTTTCTCTTCATCCGAAAGATTGTCATCTATTTCTGTAAAAGATGAAGCATCTATGACAAACAAACGAATAGACTTGCCTATTTGAGGTGCTGCTAAACCAACACCATTTGATTCGTACATGCTTTCAAACATATCATCAATAAGAGATTGTAATTCCGGATATTCAGGAGTAATATTTTTGGCTACTTTGCGCAAAGTCGGATGGCCATAAGCCAGAATAGGAAATTTCATAAGCCTTTGTGATTTTTTGCAAATATAAGAGAATATTTTCGACCCTTTAAGTCTTAATTATAAATTTTATTTATACAAATAAGCTTGTAAAATAAGTGCTGCACTAACTTGATCAATTAAAGCTTTATTCCTTCTTTTTTTCTTTTTGACTCCTCCCTGAAGCATAGCATCAAATGCCATTTTTGAAGTATAGCGTTCATCTTCTCTGATAACATCAATATCAGGAAACTTGTGCTTAAATTTTTTAATGAATTTTAAGATGTCTTTTTCAATAGGGTTGGGTTGTCCTGCCAAGTCAAAGCTTTCGCCTACAATTATTTTCTCGACTTTATTTTTTGCGAAATAATCAGTTAAAAAATCCCATATTTTGGAAGTCTCAACCGTAGTTAAGCCGCTGGCTACAATTTGCAGGTCATCTGTCTCTGCAATACCTGTTCTTTTTTTTCCGTAATCTATTCCCAATAATTTTGGCATGATGCAAAGGTATAAAATAGCTATAAAGCAATCAATGTTTTGAGTATATTTGTCTTAAAATTTTTAAAAATGCAGATTAGAGAAGTTATACAACTAATTGAACAGGATATACCATTGTCTTATGCCGAAGATTTTGACAATGTCGGCTTATTAACCGGAAATCCGGAGGCTACTTTAAAAGGTGTACTTATAACGCATGATGCTATAGAGCCGGTTATAGATGAAGCCATTGCCAAAGATTTAAACTTTATTGTTAGTTTTCATCCTATTTTGTTTAAAGGAATTAAATCCTTAACAGGTAAAAATTATGTTGAAAAAGCACTTATAAAAGCACTTAAAAATGATATAGCTATTTATGCAATTCACACAGCATTAGACAATCAGTCTTTTGGTGTTAGTGGTCTGTTAGCTAAACACTTAGGCTTGTTAAATACTCGGGTTTTAATACCTCAATCCGGAACATTACGACAGTTAGTTACTTATGTGCCAATAGCAGATGCCGAAAAAGTTCGGCAGAACTTATTTAAAGCAGGCGCAGGTACCATTGGTAAATATGATCAATGTAGTTTTAATATACAAGGAACAGGTACTTACCGTCCCTTAGAAAGTGCGCAACCATATTTGGGAGAAATAGGACAACGTCATGTCGAATCAGAAGAACGTATCAGTGTGATTTTTCCACGACATTTGCAGGCCGAAATTGTCAAGCATTTATTAATGTCTCATCCTTATGAAGAAGTAGCATATGAAGTGTTTACATTAGAAAACAACCACCCAGAAATAGGTATGGGTATTATTGGAGAACTGCCTGTACCGGTCGATGAAGAAGATTATTTGAAAACCTTAAAAACCACCCTGAATTTATCTTGTATTAGACATTCTGCTTTACGGGGAAAACCTTTAAAAAAAGTAGCTGTTTTAGGTGGATCGGGAAGTTTTGGTATTGATATGGCCAAAGCTGCCGGCGCAGATATTTATATTACATCAGATTTAAAATATCATGATTTTTTTAGAGGTGAATCACAGATGATTTTAGCTGATGTTGGTCATTATGAGAGCGAACAATATACAAAAATGTTTTTATTTGAGCAACTTACAAAAAAAATTCGTAATTTTGCAGTTGCTTTATCAGAAATAAATACTAACCCGATCAATTACTTTTAAATATGGGCAAAACAAAAGATTTTACAGTAGAAGACAAACTCCGATTAATATATAATTTGCAGTTAATCGATTCTAAAGTTGACGAAATAAAAAACACTCGTGGAGAATTGCCTTTGGAAATTCAAGATATGGAAGATGAAATCCAGGGCTTACATATTCGTAAAGATAAAATTCAAAACCTGATTGATACACAGAAGGAAGAAATCAAGAAAAGAAAAATAGCCATTGAAGAGGCTAAAAAATTAATGCAACGTTATGCCGAACAACAAAAAAATGTTCGTAATAATCGTGAATATGAGTCATTATCAAAAGAAATTGAGTATCAGGAATTAGAGATTCAATATGCCGAAAAGAAAATAAGAGAAGCCAATGAAGAGATTGACAAACAATCTAAAAAAATAAATGGTTATACTTATGAAAAAGATGGTAAAGAAGTGATTGTTAAAGGGATAGATGAAGTTATTGCCCAACGTGAAGATGATTTAATGCACAAAAGAGAAGAATTGGCAGCCTTAATGAAAGAGACTGAAAAACAAGAAGCCTTTTTAAATAAAAAAGCGGAAGAAATTAGAACACAAATAGAGCCGCGTTTATTGCGGGCTTATGACCGCTTACGTAAGAATTTTAAAAATGGTTTGGCAGTTGTTTCAATTGAAAGGGGCTCATCAGGCGGATCATATTTTACAATTCCGGTGCAACAACAATTAGAAATCAGAACACGACAAAAAATAGTCATTGACGAGCATAGTGGCCGGATTTTAGTAGATGGCGATTTAGCAAGAGAAGAAAAGGAGAAAATTAATGAAATGTTTGATAATATTTAACAAAATAGATACTTTTAATAATAGCTATTAATTAAAAACTGTCCTTTTAAACGGGCAGTTTTTTTATAAAGATACGATGATATCCCATTTAAACATAGAAGCATATATTACAAATTTAGCCTCTCCGGCCTCACCTTTATTAGAAGCTTTGGAGAGAGAAACTTATCAAAAGATGGTTTTACCGCAAATGATTAGCGGTCACTATCAAGGCCGGTTATTAAGTTTATTAGCAAAAATAAAACAACCTAAACGAATTTTAGAAATCGGAACCTTTACAGGATATGCAACATTATGTTTGGCAGAAGGCTTGCCAAAAGAAGGAAAAATAATAACTATTGATAAAAATGATGAATTTAAAGCTTTACAAAACAAATATTTTGAGGCATCTGATTACCGTTCACAAATAGTACAATTATTAGGCAATGCCCGTGATATTATTCCTAAGCTTTCGGAAACCTTTGATATGGTATTTTTAGATGCTGATAAACGATACTATCCGCAATACCTGAAAATGCTTATCCCCAAAATGAGTTCAGGCAGTTTGCTTATTGCCGATAATGTGTTATGGTATGGAAAAGTTTTAGATGAAAATGCTACTGATCCGGAAACTCTTGCTATAAGAGAATATAATCGTTTGGTGTCTCAGCATCCACGCTTAGAATGCCTTATATTGCCTGTTAGAGACGGTTTATCGGTAACTCGTGTCATTTAATTTGTTTTATTTAAAGTACACAGACATTAAAAAGTCACCTTCTTCCGAAGTATGCAGTAGTCGGGTTTTAAAACCTTGTTGCTTTGCAACTACGCGCAAGGTGTTTGCATCTATGTAAGTCCAATTAAATTGCTCTGTTTGGTTTTTATAACCAATATAGAAATCTACATCGCCATAATAAGTTTTGCTGGGCATTTTAAAAGAAGCATCACTTTCATAAAGATATTTTAAATCAGATGAGTGTAAAAAAGCTTGTCCTGTCGGTGTTAATAATTTTTTTAATTGCAAAAACAACCGATCTAAATATTTGGCTTTTTTGACGATTCCAACACCATTCATTAAAAAAAGTAAAGTGTCAAACCGGATATTGGGATTATAATCAAAAAAATCACTTTGTACAATTTGATAAATTCCTCTATCTGCCATTAATTGGCAACTTAATTTTGAGTATTCTAAAGCTGTTACTTGACGACCTTGTTGTTGTAGCCATAAGCTATGTATACCACTTCCTGCACCTATATCTAATATATTACCGGAAGCTTTTTTTAAAGCCAATTGTTCGACATAGGGCATTTTGTCAAAATCGCGAAACAAATAATCCGTAGGCAAAATTTCAGGCTCGGTCAAATGCGTCCAGGTGATCAAATCTTCCGGTTCTTGATTATACCAGTAGTCGTGTAAAGCCCGGCCAAATAAATCAGTTTTTATCATGATTGTTGATGAGCAGGTTTTAATAAATCATCAATAGTTTTTACCGGTGAAAAAGTATCATTGGGAACCTCAATAAAAACAGTATTCCAACCATCCATAGCACCATTCCAAAGTCCTGGGTGTTCGTATACTTTTACAGGTTTATTTTTATAGGTTTTGTGTGTGATTATGGCAGCTTCGGGATTAATGTATTCAGTCAAATCAAATTTATGCCCTTCAAAATCTTTGATGCTTAAAACCAAATCAACAGGGTTAAAATGGGTTGCTTTGGCCATAATAGTTTGCTGATGAAAATCTTGAGGGTCTATTTGGGCTTTTTCAACAATTTGCAAAGATTTAAGTCCGTTTTTATCATTAGCCCAAAACGGGCCGCCACCTGGCTCTCCTGTATTTTTAACCATGCCGGCCACACGTATAGGGCGGTTTATTTTATAAGCCAGATATTTTCGTTTACCACTATTGTTTAAACTTTCATAGCCTTCTATAAAATGGATGTTAAGTTGGTTTTTGGCAAAATCTTCTATTGCTTGCAAGGCTTCATGAATTGGTTTTTCATCTCGTAAAAGTTCTAAATACTTTTTACTTTCCGCCATTAAGTTCATTAAATAACCTGCTAATATCTTTTTATACCGATGACTGATATTTTGAGCTTTTCCTTTCTGGACATTATCAATATTTTTTATAAAAATTATGTCACTATCCAAATCTTGCAAATTGTAAATAAGGCTACCATGGCCACCGGGTCTGAAAACTATTTGTCCCTTTTCATCTTTTACTAAATTGTTTTCGGCATCTAACATAACAGCATCTGTTGACGCTTTTTGATTGGTGGTTTCAATTTTGACAGCATTATTTGGTTTTAAATTATTTATATAATCATCAAAATTTTGTTGTTGAGACGGATGGATGCTAAAAGTTATTTTAGCCGGTTTATCTGTTGTTATTGTATAAGCTAATGCTTCTTGAATTTGCTCTTCTAATGCTGTGCGTATTTCATTTTGGTTGTACCGATGAAATTTGATTAGAGCTTTGGGTTTGTTTAAATATCCTAATCCTTCGTCAGCTAAAGTAAATCTAATCAATTGCCAAGCTTGTTCATTTTCATCTAGTTGAAAAAAACCGGGTAAATTTTCTTGCAAAGTAGTCATTAAATCTTGATAAAATGCAAATCCGGGAAAATTGTTTAGAAAGTCATCTAAATCAGATTCCATGCTACTGAGTTGATGTTTTTTTACAAAGCGTTCGTAATAATCGCGTCCTGGTTGGTAATTTTTGTAGAAGAAATTCCAGTCTTTAAAAAGGCGTGTAGCAGCACCGGAAGCCGGAACAAATTTCTGTAGATGAAACTTATCTTTTTGAGTTTCAAAATAATTTAAAAATTTGTTTTCTTCGTCAGCTGAGAGACGAATAATACCATTACCAATGGTTGCCGGTTCTAAGATAGTGGTGTTTACCTTATTTTTTTTTATCATTTGTATTTGTCGTAACACTTCTTCCGGTGATAAACCATATTGTCGGATATATTGTTTTTCTTCTTTTGAAAAATTCATAGGATCTTATTTAGAATACAAAATTACAATTAAATAAGGAAAGTTTTTTATTTTAGGTCAGATGAGCTAGCTGTCCCATAGCCAATAACTTGTGTATAGCGAGCCCCCGGTGGTTTGTAATAAACCAAAATGCTGTAATCGTTTTCGGTTTGTGCAAAATTTCCTTCGATACAACTGCGACAAAAATCACCGTTTGCTTGGCGAATAATAAGTCGGTAGTCATAATATGCTTGTTTTAAAAGTTGACTGTTTTCATATATGCCGGTATCGGCTTGGTAAGTTAATTCATCTTCCGGACCCGGCATAAAATCATTAAACCGGCCTGACACATAAAGGTGTTCGCCGGGATTTAAACGTCCATTATAAGTGAAGTGCACTTTTACATAATCAGCTTCTGTTTGAACCTGTTCAAGGGCTTGAACAGCATTTATAACATAGCAGCCGTTAATATCTTTGTAATATAAATAATAGGTGCGATTTTCAGCAGTGTAAGGGTAAAAATCATAATGCTGACCCGATAGTGTTTTGTTAAAAATACCGTAATTGTAACCTCTGAGATCTTTGCATTCAAAACGACGAAACTCATTGAGACCGTCAAACAAAGCTTTTTGCGGATAATGATAAAGCCATATGTTAGCTTGGTAGGAGTTGGGAACAGTAAAATCTAATCCGGTGTATAAATTATTATTTTGAAAAATTTTAATCCATAAATTTTGACTGGCATTTTGAATATTTAAACCTTTAAGGTATAGCGCAAAGTCTATAAATTGTTTTTGGTCTTGTAAGGTCATATTGTTAGACCATTTTAGGCTGATACCAATATCTATTTTTTTTTCATATACGATAAAAGCTTTACTAAAAATTACTTCTTGCTCGTCATTTAATACTTCTAAAATATAATTGCCTGAAAGTGTAATGCGTGTACTTTCGTTAGGAATTTGCAATTTATAATGTGTATAAGATTGCAGTGTGCCGTTTGACGTCTCGTACTGTTCAATATAATCAGAATCAAAACCATCTATATATTCGGATGAATTTAATATGGATGCTTGCCATTGTGCGTCGTATCTTTTTATGCGGTATACATAGATTTTATCATCTGCTTGAAGGTCGTCAAAGGATAAATAAATCGGTTGATTTAGACTGACAAAAGGTGTGCTTTTTGGAATATTTCCATCATCTAATTTTATAGTTTTTATGTAATATGGTGGTTTTTTTAAAAGAGATTGTAACGGTATTTGAGCCGGTAAAGTGATTGTGCCGGCAAGCCAAAAGAAAAATAAAATTAGAAAATTATTCATATAAGTTAATTTCTTAAAATTAGAACGGATAGCTAATACCGATATTGAGTACGCCATCTGTTAATTTGGTATTTTTAAGGTTTATCCATCTGTCTTTTCCGTCTTTTGCAGGATCATAAGTTTTGAAGCCTAAATCAAAACGAATAACAAAGTAAGTAAAGTCGACGCGTAGTCCAAATCCGTTAGCAATAGCAATGTCTTGCAAGGAAGATAAGCCGTTAAATCTACTTTTTGGATCTGTTTCGTTATTATTTATATTCCATATATTGCCGGCATCAGTAAATAAGGCACCTTTTAAATAGCTGACAATAGGAAACCTGTACTCCAGATTGGTAGTAATTTTGAAGTTTGCTTCATTAAACTCGTTGGGGCCGCCTGATGTGCCGGGGCCTAAAGTATAAGCACGCCAACCTCTGATATCATTTGAGCCACCGGCAAAATAACTGGATACAAAAGGAATACTTTTAGAATTGCCAAAAGGCATAGCGTACCCTATAAATGCTCTGGAGGCTAAAATATGTTCTTTTCGTAATTGCCAATGTTTGACTAAACTAAAATCGGCTTTAATATACTCGGCATAAGGGACGCCATTTACTGTATATTGTCCTAAATCATTTTTAGGAAGTGACAAACTACGTGATAAAGCACTCATAAGTGTTCCGGCTAATTCTATTGTGGTATTGAAAAGGTAAAAGTCCGGTTGTAAAATATTTTTCCGGCTATCATAATAAAAATCAAATTTGTGACTTAAAATAAAAATGTTTTGTGTAATGCGTTGTTCACGTTCTTTGATATTTTTTAGAGTTTGACAAATTTCTTCTTCATTGGCACAAAAAGTTTGATTTTGGAGTAATGAATTGATAAAAACATCAGCAGTACCCGGTGTTACGTCTTCATTGAGTTGATCGGCAATCTCTTTGACTTGGTCAAACGCAAGTGTATAAATTTCAAAATACTTATAGGCTTTTTTGTTAGTTATAAACATATAATTGAGCAGATCTATTTTGTATTTTCGTTCTTTAATAGGACGCCATTCAAAACCAAAAATACCGGCATATTTGCTTCTGTCCAGTCCGATATTGGTTTGGGTATTCGATAAAAATGTTAAATAGGTCTTTGGCAACATGTATTTGGGAATATACTTGTTTAATCCAAATGGCAACAATAATCGAGGAAACCGTAAAGTAACATCGGCCCCAAACTCATTGACATCAAAAAAATCTTGCGATGTGTTTAAGCCTGTTGATGAAGCAGTCATAAAATATAAAGAGGTATTTAAAACTTCCGCACCTCGAAATAAATTTTTAGCACTAAAAGCCATACTACCTTTTATCCCAAAATCATGAATATTACTGTGGGTAAAGTCTACATTACCTTTCCAACTAAAACGTTTTTCAGGAATTAAAAATATATTTGCTGTTAAGCTAGTGTCCTTTTTGTTTTCATTGTATTGTATGTATGCTTGTTTAAAATTTTGTAAACTCATGAGTAAACGGTGAGTCAGCAACCGATTCCTATCACTATATAATTGACCGGGTTTTATAAAAATAGATTGGGTTAACACTTTGGGACGGTAACGTAATTTGTCATTAATGGTATATATGTGCATCCCTTCATAAAAAGCCGAATCGGTTTTTTGTCGAATATCAAACTCTTTAGTTTTTGATAAATAAATATTGACAGTTTTTACTCTAAAAGGTAAGAAAGGCTCGGTATATACGGTATCGGTTTTAGTAACAATACGGTTAGGAACATTCAAATAGGTTTCCAGTAAATTTGGTGTGTCATAAACCAAATCAAAATTGATATATGAAGGCTGAAAATGATATACGCCGTTGTTTCTAAAAAGTTCATTAAGATTGGCTTTTTCTTTTTCAAAATTTTCACGCAAATATGGTTCGTTAATTTTAATCTGACTTTGAGGTTTATAAGCTTCAAAAAGTTTTTGCAAATAAGGAGATTGAATATTTTCCTTATAGTTTTTGACAATAAACGCCTGATTTTTCTTTATTTTATAGTCAACGGTTGCTTTGCGCAAATCTAATGTGTCTATTTTATAAGCAGAATTAGCTTTTAAGTATGCATTATTGACAAAATAATTCTTTAACAAATTAGCCGAAAGTCTTATTTTGGTGGTGTCTATAAACACCGGTGGCTCACCTATATTTTTAATGTTTTTATTTATATCCCGATAATAATATTGTAACTGTACAATTTGTTTTCGAGAAATCATTTTTTTTAAAACTTTATACTGTTTAGGATGTTTTAAAATCCAATTGTAAAATGTTTTATTTGGATGTTGATCCGCTAACATATACAAATCAGCCAGATAAGGATAACCTAAAAACCGTGTATTGGGTTGCATAATAATCAATTCACTCAATTGCTCATTATCGTTTTTTTTATCATCTATCCATATGTTATTTTTTTTTAGCAATAATTTATGAGGAGGTATTTTTCGATATAAATTACAAGAGCTTACCCCAAGGCTTAAAAAAAATAATAATATTTTTGTTGTAAATTTCATAAATTAAGCATTCCTACAAAAGTAAATTTTTTTCTTGAGAATTATAACAAATATTTTTTATGACTAAAGCTGAATTAAAACATTTAAAACAACTGCAACAAAAAAAATACCGGCAACTATCACAAGCTTTTGTCGTAGAGGGTTGGAAAAGCATTTTGGAGTTTTTACAAGCAGGATTTTTACCACAAAACATTTGGGCTACCAATGTACCGAAAGAAATTCTTAAAAAGCAAATACCTATACAGATAATAAATTATCGAGTATTACAGCAAGCGAGTTTTTTTAAAAATCCGAAGGATGCTATAGCCATATTTAAAAAACCGACCCCGTCCGCATTACTGGTTAAAGGATTGGTTTTGGCCTTAGATGATTTACAAGATCCGGGTAATTTGGGCACAATTATACGCACAGCAGATTGGTTTGGATTTAAACATATTGTGTGTTCTGAAAAAACGGTTGACTGTTTTAATCCCAAAGTTGTACAAGCCAGTATGGGGTCTTTGGCACGTGTGCAGCTTTTTTATACAGATTTGATTGCATTTTTGCAATCGGCAAAAAGCCCTGTTTACGGTGCTTTTTTAAATGGAGACAATATTTTTAAAATGCATTTGTCTGATAATGCCATTATCGTCATTGGCAATGAAGGAAATGGCATAAAGCCGGCAATAGCTTCTATAATTGACAATCGGATAACCATTCCTAAAAGCCTTGGCTCAAAAGCTGAGAGTTTAAATGCTTCTATAGCTGCTGCTATTATAATGCAAGAATTTTTTAGGCAAACTATTTAGGAAGCTTTAAATTGTATAATTGCTTCAATTGGAAAATGATCTGAAAAGCGTATATGCCGTAAAGTTTCAAATTTTAAAATCTCAAAATTTTGAGTATCCGATAAAATAAAATCAATACGTAAAGGCAACCATTTATATTCCCAAGTAAAACCAAAACCTTGACCTGCTTCAATGAACGCATCATCCTTATTTGCTTTTAAGAGATGATATAGAGCAGAAAAAGCCGTATTGTTAAAGTCGCCTGCAACCACTACCGGATAAGGACTTGTGCTGATGTGTTTATTTAAGATTAAAGCTTGTTCATATTGTTTTTCAAATACATTTAAGAACTTATGTCCTACTTTTAGCTTATTTTGACCGACTAAGTTTTCGGGGTTTACAATTTTAAATGACTGAAAATGGATATTGTATATTCTCAATGTGTCTTTACCGATTTTAATATCAGCCCAAATAGCGTTATTGGAAGTTTTAGCAAACTTTAAATCGCCTTTATTGATAATTTTATAACGGCTAAATATTGTTAAGCCGGCTTTATGCTTACGTCCTTTTAAGACAATGTGTTTATATTTATATTGCATAAAGTCAGTACGCCGGTCTGATTTAAATTCTTGTAATAATAATATGTCAGGAAAAGCATCTTTTAAATAATTTGAAATGTCAACATCGATACCTTTTTTTTGTATCCATTTATAAGTATTAAACAATCTGATATTATAACTCATAATTGTAAAACCATCCGGATCAACAGGGTGTTTTCCAGACCATTGAAATAAGGCTTGCAAATTATTATAATTCAATAGCAGAAATAAACCCGAAATAAGAAAATATTTTTTTAAGTGAATGAGCCAATAAATCAAAAATAAGAGATTGATCAAAACAACAAAAGGAAAAACCAGACTGAGGAGTGAAAGAAAAGACCCCCAAGTAGGAGGTAAATAAACATTAATAAAACTAGCTAATAATAAAATAGCTCCGACAAAGTTTAATATCAAAATTATTTTCTGTCTGATTGGTAAATTTTTCATACTTTTATCCCTGCTTCATTTTAAAACCTTAAATATATGAAATTGGATTTAATTCCGAAAATAAAACATACAGATTCAGAACGTTTTTTCCTTTTAGCCGGGCCTTGTGCTATCGAAGGAGAAGAGATGGCTATGCGTATAGCAGAGCAAATTGTCTATTTAACAGATAAATATAAAATTCCTTATATTTTCAAAGGAAGTTTTAAAAAAGCCAATCGCTCTCGTATTGATAGCTTTACAGGTATTGGCGACATAAAAGCTTTAAAAATTTTAAAAAAAGTTAGCGACACTTTTAAGGTGCCCACAGTTACAGACATTCATATTCCATCAGATGCAGCTATGGCAGCTGAATATGTTGATATATTACAAATTCCGGCTTTTTTAGTCCGTCAGACAGATTTGGTTGTAGCAGCAGCCAAAACCGGTAAAGTTGTAAATTTAAAAAAAGGACAATTTATGAGTCCTGAAAGTATGCGTTTTGCTGTTGATAAAGTACTTCAGTCCGGAAATAGTCAAGTGGCTATTACAGAACGTGGAACAATGTTTGGCTATGGTGATATGATTGTCGATTTTAGAGGTATACCTATTATGCAAAATTATGCTCCTGTTATTTTAGATATAACGCATTCATTGCAACAGCCCAATCAAAGCAGTGGTGTAACTGGTGGGCGACCGGAATTGATCGAAACTATTGCAAAAGCAGGAATGGCAGTTGGCGTAGACGGTATTTTTTTAGAAACCCATTTTGATCCGGCAAGTGCCCAATCGGATGGCGCCAATATGCTACCTTTAAATAAATTAGATGGATTGTTACAAAAGCTTGTTATTATTAATGAATTAAAGTTATAAAACATATAATGGCGCAAATTTTGCTATCACTTAAAAAAATATCTTATGAAAAAATTTTTATTTATACTGAGTTTAATAGTAGCTTTCTCAGGCTTGGCGCAAAAAAAAGAAAAAATTAAAGGCAACAGAGAAGTTTTAATAAAGAAATTTACTTTACCGCATTTTACAGCTTTAGAATTAGGCGAACATTTTGAAATAAATCTGCAAAAAGTAACCGATACCACGCGTGTTGTCATAGAGACAGATGATAATTTATTTGATGTTATTCATTACAAAGTTGAAAATGGCACTTTGAGTTTTTATACTTCTATGCAAATA
This sequence comes from Flavobacteriaceae bacterium, assembly GCA_015494075.1. Taxonomy (GTDB): domain Bacteria; phylum Bacteroidota; class Bacteroidia; order Flavobacteriales; family Flavobacteriaceae; genus WGBX01. Next base: position 2,881 of record WGBX01000097.1, on the reverse strand, counting down.
GTAAAGAAAAAACGCTTGCGGATTACTGTATTTGTTCCCCAAGATTTTAATCATATTCAATTAAAGCAACATGCAAAGGTTTATAATGACGAAAGGCTTAATTTGCCCCATTTAAAAATAGATATAACAGATAAGGCAACGGCAACGTTAAAATTGCATTTAAAAAAGGAGTTGGCTATAAATGCCATGGGCAAATCGAATCTTGATTTAGATGTTTTTGCAGAAAATGCCCAAGTTTACCTAACCGAAGATGCCGCATTAAAAGGGCTTTTAAATATCAAACAAGTTACAATGACTTTAGATGACCATGCCGATGCTAATTTGACAGGAGAAATGACACATTTAACTTTAAAAATCAAAGAAAAATCTACTTTTAAAGCTGACGGTTTAGCGATAAAAGAGGCCGTTGTTAAAGCTTTTGATAAAGCCGAAACCTATATTAAAATTACAGATTCTGTCGAATTTTATTTATCCGGTGATACCGAAACTTATCTATTTGGAAATCCTAAAATTAAGCTGAAAGCCTTTGATGACAATGCAATTCTATATAAAAAATAGTCTTTTTATATTTTTGTTATACTCAAATTTTTTCGTTTGGGGACAGCAACAGCCAAATACCAAGGCCGATTATATTCATATATTATATGCCGATCATGCAACATCTAATGCTAAATATCCCGGAAAACAACTCTTGTCCGGCAATGTTGAAATAGAACATAACGGTGCATTACTTTTTTGCGATAAAGCCATTGTTGATAAACATGAAAATCTAGCTATTGCCATAGGACATGTTCGTCTTCAGCAAGGAGACACCTTGCAAATGCAAGCGGGTTATCTCAAATATGATGGAAACAGAAGTTTTGCTGAAGCTTCTGAAAAAGTGCAGCTGTCTGATCAGAAAATGCATTTGTCAACTGATACATTATATTTTGATAGGATTAAGCAAGAATCATATTATACATGTGGTGGAAAAATTGTTGATAGTGTAAATAACCTAACCAGTCGTATAGGCCGTTATTTTTTAAAAGAAAAGCGTTTCCAATTTCAGCATAATGTGCATTTGACAAACCCGGATTATCAGCTAGATTCTTATCAACTGGATTATTTTCCTGATACTGGCATATCCAATTTTTACGGCCCCACTAAGATTTATAATACGGAGAACTATATTTATGCCGAAAAAGGACATTATGACTCTCAAAAAAAAATCTCATGGTTTGTAAAAAATGCTTTTATAAAACATAAACATACCACTATTAAAGCTGATAGTTTATATTATGACCAAAATAAAAGTTATGCTTCTGGAAGTAAAAAAGTAGTACTTCATGACTCCATAAATAAAACTTGGATTTTTTCTTCTTACGGACAACGTTGGCTAAAATTAGATTCTACAAGGGTTAGTCAAAACCCGCTGGTAGTATCTGCCGGTCAAAAAGACACTTTGTTTTTAAGAGCCGAACAGTTTGTAACAGCCGGCCCGAAAGCAAAGCGCCGTACATGGGCTTATCCTGATGTGCGTTTTTACTCACGTGAATTTTCCGGCAAAGCCGATTCTCTTTATAGAGATAATTATTTGCATATTATGAAATTATTGCAAGCGCCGGTGCTATGGCATGGGCTTAGTCAAATTACAGGCCAAGAAATATTGCTTAAAAACGATACGCTTAACCGGCATTTAGACTCTTTGATTATTCCAAATAATGTTTTTATTATTCAAAAAGATTCTATTGGCTTTAATCAAATCAAAGGGAAAAAATTATTAGGAAAATTTGAAAAAGATCGCTTGAAAACCATTGATATCTATGGTAATACGGAAATTATTTATTTTTTACGAGAAGAAACAGGAAAATTAGCAGGCATAGAAAAAAATAAATCAAGTCATATTTTTATATTATTTGATAATGGAAAAATAGCCTTGTTGCGTTTATACGAAAAGCCCGAGGGGACTGTGTTTCCATATAAAGATTTTTTAAAACAAAAGCAAAAATTTAAGGGTTTTAAATGGCGTGGAACAGAACAAATCAAAAACAAAAATGATATTATCGGACCACAATTGCCACTTTATGAAGCAGAAACCAAACAAAAACCTACCTATATGGATGAAACACCACAAAAAGAAAAGCTATTCAAATAAATGAATAGCTTAACTCAATTAACAACACAAATAAAACAATGAAATATGAAAAAACTAACTTTTCTCTTATTTCTACTACAAATATACATTAAGAAAATTTATAAATAACAAGAATTACACCAACGGCCTTTAAATATTGATAAACGCACTTTAAAGCTTTGTAAATGACATTTTAAGAAAATAAAAACACACACTTGTTTTAACTATTTAATTAATTTTGTTAAAAATATTTTATGATTTCATATCTACCGATAAACTCTTCTCAACCATTTTATCATAATTTTTTTCTGATATTTTTTGTTATAGGATTGTTTATAATGATAATATTAAAAGTTCTATACCCAAAACGCTATAATCTTAATACCAGTTCACCTAATATCTATCTTTTTGCATACGAATCTCAGGCGGGCTATACCTTTTCTAATTATAATGCTTTAAATTTCTTACTCAAATATATCGCTTGGGTTTTATTTTTAATTGCTTTACTTACTTATTGCCAATATGTAACAGGTGCTTCTTGTTTAACCCCACAACTACTCAAGCAGTTGTCTTTGTTCATAGGCTATTATTTATTAGTAAAAATTCTTATCGAAGTCATATACTTTTTAATGATTAAAAAATCCGGTTTATTGCCTAGAATCCGTTTTATACGACTGTCCTATGAAAACTTTGGAGCATTTTATTTTTTTTTATATGCTTTTCTAATTTATTTTTTTCCTTACAAAAATTTAGGAGCTCTATTAATAA
>WGBX01000096.1 GCA_015494075.1 Flavobacteriaceae bacterium | reverse complement strand
ATTATAGATTTATAACTTAAAAATACTTAATTTAACTTACATTTATAGATAATAAAATGGCCTTATATGTTTTAAAAAAAATAAAAATATGACAGAATACGATTTATTAATTGATTTACACAAAAACTCAGCAAGACAAGGCCCGGGCAGCGATAAAGACACTCTCAAAGCTCTTAGTTTTATTAATATAGAAAAAAATAAGAATTTAAAAATAGCAGATATCGGTTGTGGTTCAGGTGGCCCAACCATTACGCTTGCCAAAAATTTAAACGGAAAAATAACAGCTGTCGATCTAATTCCGGATTTTTTGTTAGAATTAGAAGAAAAATCAAAAAAATTGGGTTTAGAAAGAAAAATCAAAACACTTAAAAGCTCAATGGATAATCTGCCTTTTAATAATCAAGAATTTGATATTATATGGTCAGAAGGTGCAATTTACAACATAGGCTTTGAAAATGGTATAAAAAAATGGAAAGACTACCTTAAAATTGGTGGAATTATAGCCGTGAGTGAAATTACTTGGATAACAAATTCACGCCCAAAAGAAATAGAAGATTTTTGGACACATGCATATCCCGAAATTGATACGGCTTCAAATAAAATAAAAATTTTAGAAAATAATGCTTATTCATTGATAGGCTATTTTTATCTAACACCAAATAGTTGGATAGAAAACTATTATAAACCTATTGAAAATAAATTAGATGCTTTTCGAAAAAAATATGCTGATTCTAAACTTGCTAAAAAAATAATTGAAGAGAATATAGCTGAAATAGAATTATATCATAAATATAAAAACTATTATAGTTACGGGTTTTATATTGCCAGAAAAAATAATTGAAAACAAACGTAAAAAAAACATCATAATTAATACTATTTAAAAAAACTCAAATAATGGTAACACTTTATATAATAGCCTTTATTTCGTTAATTATTGGAGTGGGCGCCATTTTTACTTTAGTAGAAAAATTTCCTGTCAATTTACTTTATTATCATTATCATTTCAGAAAACCGGTTGTTTGGAGTATTTTTATAGCTTCTATCGGTTATACAATGTTTTTTTCCAATTTGATTTATACAAAGGCTATACCCGCAATGGCTCTCATGGGTTTAGCTATACTCCTAGCCTATAAAGTTCATCAATCAAATTGGTTTAAAGCCGTTTATTTTCCTAAAATGACAACTAATTTTAATATGCTGCCACTAACAGACGACCAAGAAATAGCAGTTATTGAATATGAAGGAATCTTAAAAGCATATCCGTTAAATTATGTCATTCATCATCATATTATAAACGATAATTTTAGAGATAAAATTGTTGCGCTTACCTATTGTGCTATGTGCAGGAGTATTATTCCTTTTGATGTAACGGAAATTGGGCCTTTATTTGTCGCATCATTTAAAAATGCAAATATGATAGTTGCTGATAAAAAAACCGGAACTTTTTTCCAGCAAGAAACTTGCAAATCTGTTATTGGAAAATTACACCCCTGTACACTAAAAATGATTTCTTTTCAGATATTACCATGGGGCTCAGTTAAAAAACTAAATAGAAAACCAAAAGTTGTTATTGTAAATAAAAACGACCTTAAACCTTTTAAACTTCCCATGCCGGGTGTGTGGCAAAAGGTAATGTCGTCAGAACGTACACCGGGTTTATCACATAAAGACAAAACATTCCCATCTAAAACCCAAGTTATTGGTATTACAGATGCTTCTATTGAAAGTGTATTCTATTTAAAATCTGAAATACTGGCGCACAAAATAGTGAAAAATACATCATTAAATTTCACGCTTCTTTCAATAGAAAACAATGTAATAGGTTTTAAAACACCGGATCTCAATTTGATAGCGAAAAATGCACTTATAATAGAAGATACAAAAACCAAAACTCATTGGGATATCACTGGAAAATACCTAAATGGTATTATAAAAAAAGATTTAGAAAAAATAACAATTTCTGATGAATATTGGTTTGCTTGGAAAAAATTTCATCCCAATAGCAAATTGATAAGACTAAATAACAAACTATTATAAAAACAAGAGTTTATTCAATTAAAAAGCATGCGTAATTTCAAAGGAAATTATACAATATCATATCGATATATATTCACAACATTTATTTTACAATTTAAAAAAATTGCCTAATTTAAAATCTCGAAAAAACATAATTTTATTAAATATTTAGAATTCAGAAAGTTATATTAAAACAAAAAAAATAGTATTAAATAAAATTATATCTTTATAGCAATAAAATTTACTGAAATCCTGAATATACCAAAATGCTAATCAAATGAAAACTTTTATTACTATTTATAAAAAACGGATCACCATTTTATTATTTTTAATACTGATCTTAAATATTGT